>NZ_JAMTDV010000102.1 GCF_023806565.1 Accumulibacter sp.
AAGTATTTTTTGGTGGAGACAGGCGGGATCGAACCGCCGACCTTCTGATTGCGAACCAGACGCTCTCCCAGCTGAGCTATGCCCCCGAAAACCCGCGCATTCTATGTGGCGCGACGGGTGTCGTCAATCCCGCGAATTCCGCGTCGCCAGTGTGCGACGCGTTACGCACGCTCGATCTACTTCTTCGCTTTTGCCTGCGCCGGGACCACAGCGATGGCGACCGCTTCGGCATAAACGCCTTCGACCTGATCGCCCTTGTGGATCAGCTTGAGCTGCTCGGGGTCCTTGATCTTCAGCTTGACGGTCTTCTTGGCGCCACGCAGCGTGATCGTCTGCTTCTTGCGGTCCACCTGCTGCACGTCGGCGACGAAAGCGACTTCCTTGGATTCGTACGCGGACGGCTTCTGGCCCGGTCCGGAGGTACCCGACTGTGAGCTGTCGACGCGCTCGCGAAGCGCACCACCGCCCTTCTTGAGCACCATCATCAGTTCCTGGGTGTAGGTGGCGACGACCTGATCGCCCACCTTGATCTGGTCAAAATTCTTGACTTCGTCGCCGGCGATGACCTTCGTCTGTTCGCCCTTGGCGTTCTTGAGGACGACGCTGCGCGACGCCGGGTCGATCGACTCGACGACCAGGGTGACCTTGGCCTCGACGACGCCGGCGAACTTGCCGGGGCCGACGGCGGTCAAGCCCTCGGCCACCGCGGGTTGTTGCGCGGATACGACAAGCGGGAAAAGGACTAGCGCCGCAGTGGCAAACGCGGTACGGATACGCATGGAAAACTCCGATGACTCAGGTGGTGGAAACAGGGCGCCGATTATACCGGAAGGAAAACGGGGTACGCATCGCAGGACCCCGAATGCCAAAGCGGCGAGGCTACTCGCCCCTGCCGGCAACCCTGGCCTTGAAGGTGGCGCCGGCGGCAAACTTCGGAACGATCGTTTGCGGGATCACGATCTTGGCGCCAGTTTTCGGGTTCTTGCCCTCGCGCGCGGCGCGCTCGCTGGCCTTGAACGACCCGAAACCAACCAGCGTCACCGTTTCGCCGTGGGCGACCGCTTCGACGATCGCTTCGATCACGGCGTCGAGCGCTTTCGCCGAAACAGCCTTCGACAGGTCGGTGCGGGTGGCGATGGCGTCGATCATTTCAGACTTGTTCATGGTATCTCCTTTGGTGGATAGAGGTCTTCCCTGGCGCTGATTTTTGCATTTCAATGGCGTCTAGGGAAGGGGAACGAGCAGGAACGCAAAGACTGAAAAAAACGATAATTCTGGCATGGATTTCTGCGGCGCCAAGAAAATTTTTGGCCTTCTTGCTCGGGCGAAATTCTACCCGTCGGCAGCAGGTCGCTGACGGGCAAGCAGCGGGGCCAGGAAGCGTCCGCTATGGCTGGCAGTGACCTGCGCAAGCCGTTCCGGCGTGCCGACGGCAAGGACGCGACCGCCTCCTGCTCCACCCTCCGGGCCGAGGTCGATCAGCCAGTCGGCGGTCTTGATGACATCGAGGTTGTGCTCGATGACGACGATCGTGTTGCCATGGTCGGCCAGACGGTGGAGCACGCTCAGCAGCATCTCGATGTCCTGGAAATGCAGGCCGGTGGTCGGTTCGTCGAGGATGTACAGGGTGCGACCGGTGTCGCGCTTGGACAGCTCGAGTGCCAGCTTGACACGCTGCGCCTCGCCACCGGAAAGAGTCGTGGCCGACTGACCCAGCGTGATGTAGCTGAGACCGACATCGACCAGCGTCTGCAGTTTGCGGGCGACGACCGGTACTGCGTCGAAGAATGCACGTGCCGCTTCGACCGTCATCTGCAGGATCTCGTGGATGTTTCGACCCTTGTACTGGACTTCGAGCGTCTCGCGATTGTAGCGCCGGCCGTGACAGACATCGCAGGAAACGTAGATGTCGGGCAGGAAGTGCATTTCGACCCGGATCACGCCGTCACCCTGGCATGCCTCGCAGCGCCCCCCCTTGACGTTGAACGAGAATCGGCCGGGGCCGTAGCCGCGCGCGCGGGCTTCCGGAACGCCGGCGAACAACTCGCGGATCGGCGTCAGCAGGCCGGTGTAAGTCGCCGGGTTCGACCGTGGCGTGCGCCCGATCGGGCTCTGATCGACGTTGATCACCTTGTCGAAATGCTCCAGGCCGATGATCTCGTCGTGCTCGGCGGGTTCGGCGGCCGAACCGTACAGGTGCCTGGCCGCGGCCGCGTACAGGGTGTCGTTGATCAGCGTCGATTTGCCTGAGCCGGAAACCCCGGTGATGCAGGTGAACAGGCCGACGGGAATGTCGACGGTGACATTGTCGAGGTTGTTGCCGCGTGCGCCGACGATCCGCAGCAGACGGCCGGCGTCGGTCTGGCGTCGCCGGTCGCTCATGCCGATGCGACGGCGGCCCGCCAGATAGTCACCGGTAAGAGAGGCAGGGTTGTCGATGATGGCCTGCGGTGCTCCGGCGGCGACGATCCTGCCGCCGTGTACGCCGGCTCCGGGGCCGATATCGACCACATGATCGGCACTGCGGATGGCTTCCTCGTCGTGCTCGACGACGAGAACGGTATTGCCGATGTCGCGCAGTCGCCGCAGCGTCTTCAGCAGGCGCTCGTTGTCGCGTTGATGCAGGCCGATCGACGGTTCATCGAGCACGTACATCACGCCGGTCAGTCCCGAGCCGATCTGCGAGGCCAGCCGGATGCGCTGCGCCTCGCCACCGGAGAGCGTTTCCGCCGAACGGTCCAGCGACAGGTAATCGAGGCCGACGTCGATCAGGAACTGCAGACGGCTGTCGATTTCCTTGAGTATCTTCTCGGCGACCTGTGCCTTGTTGCCGGGGAGTCGCAGTGCGTGGAAGTATTCGCGCGCTTCGCGCAGCGGCAGGCGGCTGACTTCGTGCAGGGTGCGCGCCATCTCCATGCCGCCGACTCGCACGTTGCGCGCTTCCTCGCGCAGGCGGGCACCCTGGCAGGCCGGACAGGTCTGGTTGCTGATCATGCGCGCCAGTTCCTCGCGCACGGCGAGCGAGTCGGTTTCCCGATAGCGGCGCTCGAAATTGATCACGATCCCTTCGAAGGCGTGCTCGCGCACGGTCGCCCGACCTTGCTCGTTGATATAGCGGAACGGCAGTTGCTCGCTCCCGGAACCGTAGAGCAGTGCCTGCCGGACCTTCTCCGGAAGGTCGCGATACCGCGTGTCGAGGGCGAAGCCATAGTGCTCGGCCAGCGAGCCGAGCATCTGGAAGTAGAAGGGGTTGCGCCGGTCCCAGCCGCGGATTGCACCGGCGGCGAGCGACAGTTCCGGTTGGGCGACGATGCGCTTGGGATCAAAGAACTGAATGACGCCGAGACCGTCGCATTTCTGGCAGGCGCCGAGCGGACTGTTGAACGAGAAGATTCGCGGCTCGAGTTCCGGCAGCGAATACGAACAGACCGGACAGGAGAACTTGGCGGAAAAGTAATGTTCGCGTGTGCCGTCCATTTCGTAGGCGATGGCGCGGCCATCCGCATGGCGCAGCGCGGTCTCGAACGATTCGGCCAGGCGCTGGCGGATGTCTTCGCGGATTCTCAGCCGGTCGACGACTACGTCGATGCTGTGTTTGTGCGTCTTGGCGAGTTTGGGGATCGCATCGATCTCGTGGATCTGGCCGTCCACCCTGAGCCGGGCAAAGCCTTGCGCGCGCAATTCGGCGATCAGGTCGAGCTGTTCGCCCTTGCGCTCAGCGACCACCGGCGCCAGGATCATCAACCGGCTGTCCTCGGGTAGGGCCAGCACGTGGTCGACCATCTGCGACACCGTCTGCGCTGCCAGCGGGAGTTGGTGTACGGCGCAGTAGGGCGTTCCCGCACGGGCGAAGAGCAGGCGCAGGTAATCGTGGATTTCGGTGACCGTGCCGACCGTGGAGCGTGGATTGTGACTGGTCGCCTTCTGCTCGATCGAAATCGCCGGCGACAGCCCTTCGATCAGGTCGACGTCGGGTTTTTCCATGCGCTGCAGGAACTGCCGGGCATAGGCCGACAGGGATTCGACGTAGCGGCGCTGACCTTCGGCGTACAGGGTGTCGAAGGCCAGCGAGGATTTGCCCGAGCCGGAAAGGCCCGTGATCACGATCAGCCGGTTGCGCGGCAGGTCGAGGTCGATGTTCTTCAGGTTGTGCGTGCGCGCGCCGCGGATCCTTATTTCTCTGATCTCGTCCATTGGCTGCTTGCCGGAAGGCTGGGGCAAACCTGCTAATATACGCAACTCCGCAGTCCGGCAGCAAATTCCATGACTTCCGCAACCACCGACCGCATGAGCCGCCAGGAAAAGCGCGCCGGCATCAGCCTGGCGGCGGTGTTCGCGCTGCGCATGCTCGGGCTTTTCCTGATCCTGCCCGTGTTCGCGATTTACGCCAGGACGCTGCCGTCGGGCAACGACATGGCGCTCGTCGGCGTCGCGCTTGGCGCTTACGGGTTGACCCAGGCCTGCCTGCAAATCGCCTACGGTGCTGCCTCGGACCGTTTCGGACGCAAGCCGGTAATCGTCTTCGGCTTGCTGCTGTTCGCGGCTGGCAGCTTCGTTGCCGCTGCTGCCGGTGACATCTATCTGGTCATCGCCGGTCGCGTGCTGCAGGGTGCCGGCGCGATTTCGGCGGCGGTGACGGCGCTTGCCGCCGATCTGACGCGCGAGCAGCATCTCACCAAGGTGATGGCGATGATCGGATCGTCGATCGGCCTGATGTTCGCCGTGTCGATGGTCGGCGCGCCGCTGTTCTACACTTTGGTTGGCATGCCCGGCATTTTCATGATGACCGGGCTGCTTGCCCTGCTGGCGATCTTCGTCGTGCTGCGGGTAGTGCCGGCCGCACCGGCTGTGCCCAGACAGCCGACCTGGCAGAGCTTTGTCGAAGTTCTCGGCCATCGGCAGTTGCTGCGTCTCAATTTCGGCGTTTTCGCACTGCACCTGATGCTCACCGCGATGTGGGTGCTGCTGCCGGGCGAACTGATCCACATCGGGGGTTTGCCCGTCGCCGAGCACTGGAAGGTGTATCTCCCGGCGCTGCTGCTTTCCTTCGTCGTCATGGTGCCGGCGATCATCTTTGCCGAACGTCGCGGACACATGAAGCTGATCTTCAACGCGGCGATCGTGTTGCTCCTGATCGTGCAAGCCGGTTTCGGTCTGTTTGCCGGCGGCCTCTACGCGCTCGCTTTCTGGCTGATGCTGTTTTTCGTCGCTTTCAACATTCTCGAAGCGGCGCAGCCCTCGCTGATCTCGCGGATTGCCCCGGCGCATGCCAAGGGCGCC
Source organism: Accumulibacter sp. (assembly GCF_023806565.1). Classification (GTDB taxonomy): domain Bacteria; phylum Pseudomonadota; class Gammaproteobacteria; order Burkholderiales; family Rhodocyclaceae; genus Accumulibacter. Next base: position 5,281 of record NZ_JAMTDV010000102.1, read on the forward strand.
GCGCTCGGCGTCTACAACACGACGCAGGCGCTGGGGCTGTTTCTCGGCGGTGTCGTCGGTGGCTTGCTCGCGAAGTATGCGGGCGCTGGCGCCGTCTGGCTGGCCGGAGTGCTGCTCGCCCTCCTCTGGCTCCTGCTTGGGCTGACCATGAGCATGCCTTCGTTGAGCCGCCGACCGATCGGTCAGGCGGCCGCGTAAGCTCCTATAATCGCGCTTTCGCGCACACCCACACCTTCAGGGAGGCAACATGGCTTCGGTCAACAAGGTGATTCTCGTCGGCAATCTGGGCGCCGATCCCGAAACCCGCTATCTGCCGAGCGGTGACGCCGTCTGCAACATCCGCATCGCGACCACCGATCGCGTTCGCGACAAGGCTTCGGGAGAGTACAAGGACTACACCGAGTGGCACCGCATCGTCTTCTTCGGCAAGCTGGCCGAAACCGCCGGCCAGTACCTGAAGAAGGGCCGGCAGGTCTATGTCGAAGGACGCATCCGCACCAACAAGTGGCAGGACAAGGACGGCAACGAGCGCTACACGACCGAAATCGTCGCCAATGAAATGAAAATGCTCGGCAGCCGCGAAGGCATGGGTTCTCCGGCGGGCGAAGCGGAATACGGCGGCAGCATGCCGTCGGCGCCGGCTGCCGGATCCGGGCGTGCGGCCCCGGCCAAGAAAGTGCCAAGTTTCGAGGACATGGACGACGACATTCCGTTCTGAGTCGACGGGGTCGCGCGGCGGCTGGTGGGTCTCGCGGCAACCCGGTGCGTTGCGCCAATCGGATCGTACGCCGGCAGCAGGGCGGAGTCGGCAAGAATCAGTCGTCGAGCACCACGCTGGTGTACACCTCCTGCACGTCGTCGAGGCTTTCGAGTACGTCGATCAGCTTTTGCATGCGCGCTGCGTCGTCGCCGGTGAGCTGCGTTTCGTTCTCGGCCTTCATCGTCACGCCGCCGAATTCGGACTGGAAGCCAGCCGCCGCCAGCGCTTCCTTGACCGCCATGTAGTCGTTAGGCGCGGTGATCACTTCGACCGAGCCGTCATCGTTGGTCAGGACGTCATCGGCGCCGGCTTCGATCGCCGCATCCATCAGCGCGCCCTCGTCGATGCCCGGAGCAAAAAGCAACTGCCCGCAGTGTCTGAACTGGAAGGCGACGCAGCCGTCAGTGCCGAGGTTGCCGCCGTACTTGTTGAAAGCGTGGCGGACGTCGGCGACGGTGCGCGTCCGGTTGTCGGTCAGACAGTCGACGATCACCGCGGCACCACCGATGCCGTAGCCTTCATAGCGCACTTCGACGTAATCGACGCCTTCGAGCTCACCGGTTCCCTTCTTGATCGCGTTGTCTATCTTGTCCTTCGGCATGTTCACGCCCTTGCCCTTGTCGATCGCCATGCGCAGGCGCGGGTTGAACGACGGATCGCCGCCACCCATCTTGGCGGAAACGGTGATTTCCTTGGCGATCTTGGAGAACGACGCGCTGCGCTTTTCGTCCTGGCGGCCCTTGCGGTGCTGGATGTTGGCCCATTTGGAGTGTCCTGCCATACTGACCTCTTGCTGATCTTCTGCGGCTTGCCAAGGGGCAACCAAAGCCGCCGCAAATGGTTGATAATCAAAAGCCGCGCATTCTAGCACTTCCCGCATTCGTGCATTTCCGTTCCTCCCCTGAGACCAGCTTCCGGAGTCGATCATGCTACAGCCCCTCGTCATCGCCAGACACGAAGACACCGATCTCGCCCTGCTGCCGGCGCTCGCCAACCGGCATGGCCTGATCACCGGCGCCACCGGCACCGGCAAGACGATTACCCTGCAACTGCTTGCCGAACGCTTTTCGGCGATCGGTGTGCCGGTGTTCCTGGCCGACGTAAAAGGCGATCTCTCGGGTCTCGCGGCTCCCGGCGGCCTGACGACGAAGCTGCAGTCGCGCCTGCAGGCGCTCGCGGTCCACGATTTCGCGCCGGCGAAATGTCCGGTCACCTTCTGGGACGTCTTCGGCGAGCAGGGACACCCGGTGCGGGCGACGATCTCGGACATGGGGCCACTGTTGCTGGCGCGACTGCTGAACCTCAACGATACGCAGGCCGGTGTGCTGCAACTGGTGTTCCGGATCGCCGACGACAACGGCCTGCTGCTTCTCGACCTCAAGGATCTGCGGGCGATGATTCAGCATGTCGGTGAGAACGCCAGGAGTTTCACGACCGAGTACGGCAACGTTTCGGCGGCGTCGATCGGCGCCATCCAGCGAGGCCTGCTGACTCTTGGCGAGCAGGGTGCCGAAGTCTTCTTTGGAGAGCCGATGCTCGACCTCGCCGACCTGATGCAGACCGACGACGGCAAGGGAGTGGTCAACATTCTGGCCGGCGACAGGCTGATGGCGTCGCCGCGCCTCTACTCGACTTTCCTGCTCTGGCTGCTCTCCGAGTTGTTCGAGCAGTTGCCCGAAGTCGGCGATCTCGACAAGCCGAAGCTGATCTTCTTCTTCGATGAGGCGCATCTGCTGTTCAACGAGGCGCCGCCGGCGCTGCTGGAAAAGATCGAACAGGTGGTTCGCCTCATCCGCTCGAAGGGCGTCGGCATCTACTTCGTCACCCAGAATCCGCTCGACGTTCCGGATACCGTTCTCGGCCAACTGGGAAATCGCGTGCAGCACGCCCTGCGCGCATTCACGCCGCGCGACCAGAAAGCGGTGAAGGCCGCTGCCCAGACGCTGCGGGCAAATCCGAAATTCGACGCGGAGGCCGCGATCACCGAACTCGGTGTCGGCGAGGCGCTGGTCTCCCTGCTCGACGAGCAGGGCCGGCCAAATGTCGTCGAGCGGGCCTTCATCCTGCCACCGGCGTCACGCATCGGTCCGCTGACTGGCGAAGAGCGACAGGCGGTGATCAGGAGTTCGGCGATCTTCGGGCACTACGAGAACGTCGTCGATCGCGAGTCGGCTTACGAGAAGCTCAGGGGAGCACCCCCTGCGGCGCAGCCGGGCGGTGCCCCGCAAGCTCCGGGTGGCGAGGCGGCGCCGGCAGCCACCGGCGGTGGCTGGCTGGGCAGCCTGGGTGAGCTCTTCGCTGCACACGATCGCGGACGCGGCGATTCGGTGATCGAAACCGCGGCCAAGAGCGCCGCGCGCGCGATCGGGTCGCAGGTCGGCCGCGAGATCATTCGCGGCGTACTCGGTTCGATCCTTGGTGGCAGCGGCTCGCGCCGGCGCTGAAGCCAGCCATTCCGGTCACTACCCGCTCCGGAGAGGATTCGGCACGGATTGGCTGATTTTGTCCCCTGTTTGTCCGTAGGAGGCATCGACCGCTTTTCGGCGGGGTCTTACGATGACTTCACGTTCAATGATGGAGGTCCGAAAATGTCTGCCAGTGGTTCGTCGGTAATTTCCCGTGCTGCGCTCATCGTGATTGACGTACAGGAATCGTTCCGTCACACGCCCTTCTGGTCGGAAGCCGATCTGCCCGCTTTCAAAGGCGCGCTGCTGCGACTCGATGCCGGCTGTCGCGCGCGCGGCGTGCCGGTGGTGCATGTCTTTCACGTTGGGCAGTCCGGGCCGTTCGCCGAGGCCTCGGGTCATGTACGCGCGCTGGACTGGCTGCCGGGGTCGCCCGACGCCTTGTTTCACAAGCACACCCACAACGCCTTCACGGATACCGGGCTCGACCTCTATCTGCGGCGCGGTCGCGTCGAGCGACTGATCATCGCCGGCATACGTACCGAACAGTGTTGCGAAACGACTGCGCGGGTCGGCGCGGACATCGGGTATCAGGTCGATTTTGTCAGCGAAGCGACGCTTACCTTCGCCATGACCGATCGGCGCAGTGCGCTTACCCACACTGCTAGCGAAATCAAGGCGCACACCGAACTCGTGCTGGCCGATCGTTTTGCCCGCGTCTGCACTGTCGAAGAATGTCTCGCACACCTCGGAGAATGCGATGCTTGAACTACGACCGAATTGCGAATGCTGTGATTGCGATTTGCCGCCGGATTCGACCGAGGCGCTGATCTGCTCTTTCGAGTGCACTTTCTGTGCGGCTTGCGCGCGCGATCGCCTGGCCGGCCGTTGTCCCAACTGTGGCGGAGAACTGCTGCGCCGGCCACGGCGACCAGCCGACAAGCTGGCACGCCACCCGGCCTCGATCCGGCGGGTGAGTGCCCCGCCTGCCAGCACCGGACCAGGCCAGCCGGTCGACACGGCCGCAGCGGCGCGTCCCTGAAGCGCGGGCCGGTACGCCGTTGCCATGACCCGGCCGCGATGGATCCGGCCGTGAGCGGAAAGCTTTCGGTCTGGTTCGTTCTCACCCCGAACGTGCTCCTGCTCGACTACGCCGGGCCGGCCGAGGCGATGCGCATGGCGGCCGAGATGGGCGGCACGTTCGATGTGCATACCTGCGCTCCGGTGCCGCGCCTGGCTACCTCGCTGGGCGTCGAACTCGCCAGTCTGGCGGCGCTGCCGGAAACGTTGCCGCCCCGCAGTCTGGTAATCGTCGCGGGCAATGCCAACGAAGTCGAAGACTACCAGCATCCCGAGGCGCTGGCGGTGGCTGCCTGGCTGCGCAGCGCCCCGCAGCCCGATACGCTGGTGGCCAGCATCTGCTCCGGCGCCCTGCTGCTGGCAGCCGCCGGCATGCTCGATGGCCGCCGCTGCACGACGCATCACAGCCTGATCGACGCGCTGCGGGCTGCTGCACCGACTGCTCGGGTGGAGGAAGACCGGCTCTTCGTCGAGGATGGGCAGATCCTCACGAGTGCCGGAATTACCACCGGAATCGATCTCGCGCTGTATCTGATCGAACGCCATGGCGGCGCCGAACTGGCAGCACGGGTGGCGCGTCGGCAGGTGGTCTATCAGCGCCGCGGCGGCAACGATCCGCAGCTTTCGCCGTGGCTGGCTCACCGTAATCACCTGCACCCGGCGGTCCATCGTGCGCAGGACGCGATCGCCGAGAATCCGAGCCGTTCCTGGACGCTTGCCGAGCTTGCCGAGCGGGCGCATGTAAGCCCACGTCACCTGACGCGGCTGTTCGCCGAGCATGCCGGGGTCGGTGTGACCACCTATCATCAGGGATTGCGCATTGCCCGCGCGCGCGAACTGCTCGCCGACGGGCGGCGGTCGGTCGAATGTGTCGCCGAACTGGCCGGTTTCGCTTCGGCGCGGCACTTCCGACGCGTTTGGCGGCGCTACGAGGACGTTCTCCCGAGTGCCTGGCGGTTCGCCAGGTCGTCGCTGCCGACGGCGGCTGGTGAGTGCCGGTCGGAATGACGGCAATCCGGGATTGACGCAGGGTAGGCGAAGCCCGGATACTCTCGCGGCGGCAGGCTGACCGCTTCTCCCCTTCGGCGTGGAGCGAACGACCCTTGCTGAGGAATCCCGGCTGACGAACGCACGAGGCGGCGAATGGTACTGGCGGAAATGACCCTGGGCGATGCCTCACTGATCACCGTGACCTTCCTGTTTACCGACATCGAAGGTTCTACGAGCCTGTGGGAGCGCGAGTCGGCGGCGATGCGCGTTGCCCTGCAGCGGCACAACGTGCTGCTCTCGTCGGCCATCGAACGCCATCGGGGTTACGTTTTCAAGACCGTCGGCGATGCCTTTTGCGTTACTTTCGATGATGCCACTGCAGCGCTTGCGGCCGCCTATGAGATCCAGACGAGGCTTGCCGCCGAGACCTGGCCGACACGCTTGCCGCTGCGCGTGCGCGTCGCCCTGCATACCGGCCCGGCGTACCTGAGCCACGGCGATTATTTCGGCACGACGGTGAATCGGGTCGCGCGTTTGCTGGCGGTGACGCATGGCGGACAGACACTTCTGTCGTCGACGACCGAAGCGCTGGCGCGAGCCTCGCTACCCGCGGCCAGCAGCCTCCACGATAACGGCATGATGCGCCTGCGCGATCTGCCGCACCCGATGCACGTCTTTCAGCTGGTGTATCCCGGACTGCCCGCCGAATTGATCGACGTCGGCGTCGACGGCGGCAACAAGTTGACGACGGAACCGCTGGCGCATTTCCGGCCAATCGACGTGTACGAGGTGCCGACCCTGCCGACGGTGATCCTGCAGGCGCTCAAGGTGATGCAGAATCCGGACAGCGATGCCCGGGCGGTCGAGCGCGTGATCGTCAATGATCCGGCGATTTCGGCGAAAATCCTGCGCGTCGCCAACTCGGCGTTCTTCGGATTTTCGCGCCGGGTTTCGACCATTGCCGAGGCGGTGCGCGTGCTCGGCTTCACCAATGTGCAGGGAATCCTGATTTCGGTTGGCGCTTTCGACGCCTTCCGTACCGAGCGCCTCAAACTCCTCGACTTCTGGACACACTCGATTGCCACCGCGACCGCGGCACGCTTTCTCTCCGGGCCGGTGCGCTGTTCGGGCGACGAGGCCTTCATGGCCGGTCTTCTGCACGACATCGGCAAGCTGATCTTCGCTGTTCAGGCGGAGGCCACCTACCAGCAGGTGCTGGCACTTCGTCGGGGATCGCCGATGACCAGCCTCGAAGCCGAGCGAACGCTGTTCGAGTTCACCCACCCCGAAGTTGGCCAGGTGGTCGCCGAGCGCTGGGACTTGCCGGCGCGCTACATCGCCGCGATCGCTCACCATCACGATCCCACCGCGGCAGGTGACGAACAGGTTTTCTGTGCACTGATCGGACTGGCCGACCAGGCCGCATACGCGGCGCGCAGTGGCGGTGGCGCGCCGCCGGCACACGCGGTCGAGCGCGCCGCGATGCTCGCGGCACTGGGTCTCGACGCGACGCACTGGGACGACTGCCTGCGGCATCTGGACGATGCCCAGGCGACGATCGAGGCATTTGTCGGGGCGATCCACTGAGAAGCGCCACGCGTTTCACTTGGGCGACCGCCCGTCGATCCGGCGCGTCGCGAGAATCTCGCTTTGCTGACCTCGGAAAGTGATTCGCCAGCGCGCATCTCGCTGCGCACCGTTGCGGCCGCAAGCGACATCGCGGCGGCGGTGTGGGCTCGCCTGTGTCCGCCGGGCCATCCCTTTCTCAACGCCGATTTCCTGACCATCATCGAGCGGCAGCGGGCAGTGGCGCCGGCTACGGGGTGGACGCCCTGTCATCTGCTGGCGAGTGACGAACAGGGCAGCGTCGTCGGCCTGCTGCCGCTCTACCTCAAGGCGCATTCGCACGGCGACTTCATCTACGACTGGTCGTGGGCGGCAGCCTACCGGCACAGCGGTCGTCAATACTATCCGAAGCTGATGAGCTGTATTCCCCACACGCCGGTTGTCGGACCTCGCCTCCTGGTTGCCGCCGGGCCCGCGGCCGCCGCTGTGCGGCAGGCGCTGGTCGAGGGCGCACGGGCGCTGGCCGATCGCTGCGGTATTTCCTCGTGGCACGTCGCGTTGCCAACGGCCGAGGAGGCCGCCCTGCTGCAGCGGAACGGGCTGCTGATCAGCCACGACGTCCAGTTTCACTGGATCAATCCCGGCTGCGGCGATTTTGCCGGCTATCTGGCAACTTTCAGTGCAGCCAAGCGCCGCAAGGTGCGCGCCGAGCGGCGAAGAGTCGAGGAGAGCGGGCTGTCGATCGAGACGCGTCACGGCGACCAGATCGAAAGCGCCGAATGGCCCCAGCTGCACGCGCTGTATGCCGGCACCTTCGCGAGGTTCGGCAATCACGCTGCCTTTTCGGCTGCTTGCCTGGCGGAGCTGGCCACTGCCCTGGGTCGCCGGCTGGTCGCGTTCATTGCCCGTGAGCGCGGCCTTCCGGTCGCCGTCGCGCTGTGTTTTCGCAGCGACGAAGTGCTCTACGGGCGTTACTGGGGCTGTTCCGGCAACTACCACAGCCTCCATTTCGAGCTCTGCTTTTACCAGGGAATCGCTTACTGCCTGCGCGAGGGCTTGCGTCGTTTTGAACCCGGCGCGGGCGGCGAGCACAAGCTCGCGCGCGGTTTCAGGCCGACCGTCGTCCAGTCGGCGCACTGGATCGCCGATCCGGGCATGCGGCAACTGCTCGGCCGCCATCTGCAGAGCCAGGGCGATGCGGTTGCCGAGTATCGCGCAGCGGCGGCCGGGCATCTGCCTTTCCGGCACGGTGACCCGCCATCGCCCCCGAAGGGAAGCGACGCAGCCTAGCCGGCGGGGAAGCTGCAGACGATTGCCTTGTTTTCGCCAAAGAGCCGGCAGCGGCTCATCACCTGTCCGTCCGCGTCGAGCAATATGGCTGCCCAGCCGTTCTCGTCGCGTTCGAGCAGCAGGAAGCTGTAGCGGTTCAGCACGATGCCGCCCGCCGCCGGTACGCCATCGTAGAGTCGTCCGTCGGGTCTGACCCTTTCCTTGCCGCCAACGCCGACCGCTCCTTCATAGAGCGGCGACTGCGGATCAAGCGCCTCGAGCTGGGTGCCGCTGGCTCCGACCAGTACCTGTGCCGGGCGGCCGCTCGGGTAATTCACCGGGTCGGCGGCAGGCGCAAAATTGATCGTCTGAAACGCGTGCTCGTGACCAGCGAAGGCGAACTGCACATTGCCCGGCAGTTTGCCGGCGAGCACCACCTGCAGCGCGTTGGGTTGCGATGCGGCGGTCAGCAGGTCGTACCAGATCGGCCGGTGCAGCAACAACCAGACCGCCGGTGCCTCCGGGACCGTCAGCAGCGCTGCGAGTCGGTCGCGGACGATCGCCATCTCTTCGGGATTGGTGCTGGCCGGCCGGTAGTCCTCGTGGCCGGCGTTGTCGGCGACGACGAGGCTGAGACCACCGTCGAGGTCGATCCGGTAGGCGTCGGCAGTGAGGTTGTTGGCGAGTACCGAGCGGCTGGCCGTCTTGTAGATCTGGTTGGCGCATGGCTGGTAGGGGACTGGCGAGAGGAAGCGCATCCAGCCCTCGCCACCGCGATCGCAGTTTTCGTGATTGCCGCGTACCAGGACCCATGGCGCGGCGGCGAGCAGGGGTGCCGCCGGTGCGAAGAAGTCGGCGTCCCAGCCAGGCCAGCCGTAGCCGATCACGGTTCCTCGCTCGGCGACCGCCGAGCAGAGCGCAGGGTCGTCACAATATTCGCGATAGTGGAAATCGCCCAGATGAATCACCAGATCGGGCTGCGTGCGCGCCGCCGCGAGCGCGATCTTCGGCCACGGCCAAGCGTTGGAATCCGAGCAATCCTGGATCGGGTCTCCGGGCGAATCGGCGGGCACCTTGATCCGGCAGCCGGTATCGCCGATTACGACGATTCGCCGGGTGCGGTTCCGGGGCAGGGCTACTGCCTCTCCGGCCATGCTCGCCTGCTGCGCAGAACGAGGAAGTTCGAGTTCGCATGCACCGACTGGAAAGTCGGGATCGAACGCCGGGTTGTTCTTCCTCGGCGCACGCTCCGGCGTCGCCTTGACGCGTAGCAGCAACGGCCGCGCTTCGCCATCGACGATCGCCGTCGGACAGGCATCGTCTGGGGCAACGATCGCCCGCAGGCTGCTCGTACCGTTGGCGCCGAGTTGCGTCCAGTGCCTGAGCGGCGTTTGCCGGAGGTCGGGTGGCGTCGCGCAGCCGGCGACCAGGGTGAGTGCCGCGAGAAAGACGGTGCGGCATGATGCCGACCAACCCTCGAAGCGATGGCAGGCTACTGCCGACATGCGGCCGTGGCGACTGCGGATCGGTCAGAGGTGCAGATAACCTGCCACCCCGGCGAACAAGCCGAGAGCGGCGGCACCATAGACGCCGAAGAGCATCCAGCGCTTGCGCGTCAGCAGCGTGATCGCGGCCATTGCGATCGCCACCTGGATCAGCGTCGTCGCCAGGGCCCAGCGCTCGTGCACGTGCATCTCGAGCTCGCTGTGCTGGTCGGCTTCCTTGGCAGCCGCTTCCAGCTTTTCGGCGTCGCTCTTGATTTCCTGTTTCTCCTTCTTGTAGCGTTCGACCTCCTGGAGGTACTTCTCGCGCGCCTCGCCGGCCGTCAGGGTGACCGACAGCTCGGCAAGATTCTGCTTGTTGCTCTTCGCCTGGTAATAGTTCCAGTGATTCGAGGCTGCCGTTTTCTGGATTGCTGCCTCGTTCTTGTAAAGCAGCGCGGCATTCTGCGAATGGCCGCCGAGGTAGCCGAAAATGGCGCCGATCGTCGACAGCACGGCGGTCAGCACCGCCACGCGCGAGGTGAAGCTGTCGCCGCCATGCTGCGCGACGTGCTCGACTTCGTGATCGTGCGGGCCATGCACATGAAATCCGTGATTGGACATCGCTTCTCCTCCTTGTTCCGTTGGGCGTCGTGGAAGACGCGGGGCGGCGAATTCTAACCCAGGCACGCCTCGATCGCGCGCAGCGCGGTCAGGCATCCAGCGGCGAGCGAGATGCCTTTGCCCGGCGGCAGTTGCGGCTCGCGCGGATTGATGCGGATCAACTGCCCGCGCAGGCGTTCGCCGGTCAGCCGCACGGTCGGGATATTTGTTCCGGCGCCGACCTCGATCACCAGCAGGCGCTCGACGTGCCGCAGCCAGGCTTGGCGTTGCGCCTCCTGCGCGTCGCTGCGCTCGCTCAGCCATTGCCAGTCACCAAACATCAGGATGTTGGGGCGGGCCATTCCCCGGCAGTGCGGACAGAGCGGCAATTCGGAGCTAAGCAGGCAGCGCTCCTCGTCGATCTCCGGATGAAAGTCGTCCGCTGGCCAGATGGCGTCGTGGCAAGCGCCGAAGCACTGCAGATGATGGATCGATCCGTGGCATTCGCTAATCCGTGTTTCGGCAAAGCCGGCCTTCTGGAACTGGCCGTCGACGTTGCTGGTGAACACGAAAGCGCCATGCGGCAGGCCCTCGCCGATTCGACGAAGTATCTGGAATCCCTCGTGCGGAACCGTATGCCGGTAGAGATTCAGCCGGTGCCCGTAGAAACCCCAGGCCAGGCGGGAATTTCTTGCGAACGCCGCCGGATTGGCGATTTGTTCGAAAGCGATGCGTGCGCGGCCGAGCGCCGGGTAGGCGCCCCAGAAGCCTTGCGGGCCACGAAAATCCGGCAGGCCGGAATCGACCCCGATGCCGGCGCCAGCGGTGACGAGCAGTCCGTCAGCCTGCTGGATCAGTTCGGCGCAACGTCGGTAGGCGGCAGTCAACTACAGTCCCCGCGCCCACGCCGGCCGCAGGTGCGCGCCTTCCGGGTGGGCGATGGCCGCGTGCACCTGATCCAGCAGGCGTTTCTTGTCGGCGCTCAGCGTTCCCTTGAGCACCAGCCAGTTCGATGCGTGGTCGCTGCGGAATACGGTTCGCCGCAGTTCGAGTCGTTCGAGGAAGTGCTGCATTTCGACGAACAGCTGGCCTTGGCTCAAGGGCCGCCAGTCGGGAAAATCGCTGCGGAAGCGTTGCTCGCCGAGCGGGAAGCTGACCACCAGCGTCGCCAGGTATTCGGGCTGTGCAGCGTTGGCCAGGCGTGCCGAGTTTTCCGCGTGCCGCAGCGATAGCTCGGGACCGGCGAGTCCATTGAGGATCATCACCGAGCGCGTGATTCCGGCTTCGCCGAGCTTGTTCAATGCGTCCAGCGTCGAGGCGAAGGTTTCTCCCTTGTGGACACGCTCGAGCACTTCATCGTCGCCCGATTCGGCGCCGACGTAGGCCATCACCAGTCCGGCCGCGGCGAGTTCCCGTAACTCATCGACCGACTTGCGACGCAGATTGCGCGGCAGGCAGTAACTCGAAATCCGGCGAACTCCCGGCAGGTGGGCGCGGATCGCCTCGAGAACGCGGAGCAGGCGGCGCGTCGGCACCACCAGCGCATCGCCGTCGGCAAGGAAGACGCGCCGGACCCCGCGTCCCCAGCGTTCGCCGACGCGCTCGATGCTTTCCAGAACCTCCGCCTCGTCGCGTGCGCGAAAACGCTTCTGGGGTGCCGTATACATCTCGCAGAAAGTGCAATGGTTCCACGAACAGCCGTCGGTCACCGGCAGAATCAGCGATTCGGCTTCGCTAGGTGGGCGATAGACGGGTTCGGTGTAACGGATCGGAATGACGGGCGGCACGGCGTTCGGGCGAATTCGAAAATGGGCGGACGAATCAATGGTAGCGCAGCTTCACCTGGGCCGGGCAGCTTCGTGACCTGCTGTGAGGTGCCGCCGTCGCGCTCGCACGCGTTCCCGTTTCGCCGACTACGGCACGCTGCCCGGCGAGCACACCGGGCAGCGCGGGTCCTTGGCGAAGCGCACGCTGCGCCACTCCATCGACAGGGCATCGAGGAGCCACAGGCGGCCGAGCACCACCTCGCCGGGACCAGCGATCAGTTTCAGTGCTTCGGCCGCCTGCATCGTGCCGATGATGCCGGTCAGCGGCGCAAATACTCCCATCACCGCGCACCGCAGTTCGTCGACATCTTCCCCCTCGGGAAACAGGCAGTGGTAGCAGGGTGTCCCGGCATGACGGCTGTCGAAGACGGCGAGTTGGCCGGCAAACCGGATTGCGGCGCCGGAAACCAGCGGTTTGCGGTGCTGGACGCAGGCGCGATTGACCGCATGCCGGGTGGCAAAGTTGTCGCAGCAATCGAGCACCACGTCGGCTTCGGCGACCAGTTGCGCCAGTTCGTCTCCGCCCAGCCGCGAACCGACCGCATCGACCTGCACCTCGGGATTGACCAAATGCAGGGCTGCCTGCGCCGACCGGGCCTTTGGCTGGCCGATTCGTTCCTGCGTGTGCAGGATCTGGCGCTGCAGGTTGGTCAGATCGACCGTGTCGCCGTCGGCGACAGTAATCCGTCCCAGGCCGGCGGCTGCCAGATAGAGCGCGGCCGGCGAACCCAGGCCGCCGGCGCCAATGATCAGCGCCCGCGCGTCGAGCAGCCGTTGCTGGCCTTCGATGCCGAGTTCGTCGAGCAGGATGTGCCGGCTGTAGCGCAGCAACTGCTCGTCTTTCATCGCGCAGGTTTTACTTGTACTCGCGCCACTCCGGTGGCGTGTCGTCGTGGTCGCCGTGCGGGTGGCGCTCCCAGGCGTGCGTATACGCCTCCGACTGCGAATGCTTGAGTGGCCGGTTGGGCGCTTCGAGATTGTGCAGCTGCGTCTCCTCGACGTAGTAGATCAGCGCCCGCATCATCTTGCTCATCAGGGTGTTGTCGAGGTGGTAGCCCTTGTCTTCGAGCGTACCTTCCAGTTCCTGCAGGCAGTGGTGGTGCAGATCATAGGCGACGCCGAGGGCGCGCTGCGCGTCGCGGCGTTCGAGTTCCAGATCCTGCATCTGCCCGAGATCGCTGGAAGCGGCGGGTACCTGTTCCGGCGGAAAGCGGGCGAACACGATGTTCCGCTGTTTGCGGATTGGTGCTTGCGCTTTCGCCACCGGACGTTTCACGTTCGCCACCGCGTGCGGCAGAGCTAGCGCTTGCTTTGCATGATCTGCATTCCCTTGAGCAGGTTCAGCGCCTGGTTCAACTGGTAGTCCTTCTTGGACGCCAGCTCGCGGCCCGGCAGTTCGGAGCTCTCGTCCGGTTCGTCCTTCGGCGATCCGCCTTTCGGCTTGACTGGTGCCGGCTTGCCGGTGGTTGGCTTGGCGGGCGCATCCTTGGCCGGCGGCGAGGTGTTGTTCTCCAGGTGGTGCTCGAGGTTCGCCTCACGCAGGTGCTCGGTCGAAGTACCGTCAGCGCTTTCCTCGACGACGATGTCGGGCACTATCCCCTTGGCCTGGATCGAGCGTCCCGATGGTGTGAAGTAGCGCGCCGTGGTCAGCTTGATCGCGGTGTTTCCCGGCAGGGGAAGCACCGTCTGTACCGAGCCCTTGCCGAAGGTTGTCGTGCCGAGGATCAGAGCCCGCTTGTGGTCCTGCAGCGCGCCGGCGACGATTTCGGAAGCCGAGGCCGAGCCGCCATTGACCAGAACCACCATCGGAACCTTGCGCGCTTCCGGTGGCAGGGCCTTGAGGTAGTCATCCCGACTGCCGCGGAGATAGTCGGCGGGCGACGCCGAGAAGCTGTGCTTGGCGTCGGGCGTACGCCCATCGGTCGAAGTGACCAGACTGTCCGCCGGCAGGAACGCGGCGGCGACGCCGACCGCGCTGTTCAGCAGGCCACCCGGATCGTTGCGCAGATCGAGGACGAGTCCCTTGAGCGGGCCGGGTTTGTAGAGATCGTTCAGGTGCTTTACCACCGCAGCGCCCGTGTTCTCCTGGAAAGACGTGATGCGCAGATAACCGTAACTGTCGTCGAGGAGTTTCGACTTGACGCTCTGGACCTTGATGACCTCGCGTGTCAAGCTGATTTCCAGCGGTTTGGCCTCGCCCTTGCGCAGGATCGACAGCCGGATCTGCGACTTCGGCTTGCCGCGCATCCGCTTGACGGCTTCGTTCAGCGTCAGGCCCTTGACCAGCGTGTCGTCGATCTTGAAGATCAGATCGCCGGGTTTGACGCCTGCCCGGTACGCCGGCGTGTCCTCGATCGGGGAGACCACCTTGACCAGTCCGTCTTCCATCCCGACCTCGATGCCGATTCCGCCAAACTCGCCCTGGGTTCCCACCTGCAGGTCCTTGAACGCATCGGCGTCGAGATAACTCGAATGCGGGTCCAGGTTGGAGAGCATGCCGCTGATCGCATGCGTGATCAGCTTTTTGTCATCGACCGGCTCGACGTAGCCGGTCTTGATGGCGTTGAACACCTCGGCAAAAGTCCGCAGTTCTTCGACCGGCAGACTGGCTCGCGTCTCCTTGTCGGCAATTGCCGAGAACTGCAGGCTGATCAGAACGCCACCAAGCACGCCGGCGCAAACCAGCCCGGCCTGTTTCCACTTACCCATTCAGTTCACTCCAAGACGCGCTTCATTTCGGGCTGACCCAAGCCAGCGGGTCGAGCGGTTTCCCCTGGTGACGAAGCTCAAAGTATAAACCGGATTCCGGATTGCCACCGCTGTTGCCCACCGTGGCGATCGCCTCACCAGCGCGCACTTCGTCGCCCACCTGTTTGCGCAGCGAGTCGTTGTTGGCGTAGATCGAGAGGTAGCCGTTGCCATGGTCGACGATCAGCAGGTTGCCGAAACCGCGCATCCATTCGGCAAATACCACGCGGCCAGCGGCGATGCTGCGCACTTCGCTGCCGGTGGCGGCACCGATGAACACCCCTTTCCAGTTGCCGCCCTCCTGACGCGCAGCGCCGAATCGATTACTGACGGCACCCCGCGTTGGCAAGCGCAATTGCCCCTTCAATCGCGCCAGATTGACCGTGTCGGGTTGTGCCGGACTCCCGCTGCGTGCCTCCGGGGCCGCGGTCGTTGCCGTGGGCTCTTCAGCGGCGGCCTGCCTGCCCGGTGGCGCCGGTCGGTCAGCGTCGGCTGGGCCGTGCCGTATCGTGGTCCCTGCCATAGCGCCGGAACGTGGCAATTCGCGTCGCTGCGCTTCCCGGGCCGCGGCCGCGCGCATGGCGATGATCTTCGACAGGCGATCGACGAGTTCGGTCAGGCGCTTTTCGTCACGCTGCATGTTGCCGATCTCGCGCCGCTGTGTGGCGATCTGCTTCGACAGCTTGTCGAGCACGGCCTGGCGCTGTTCGCGCTGGCTCAGCAGTCTCGCGTGTTCCTCCTTCTGCCGTGCCTCGCTGGCCGAAAGTCGCTCGGCCTGCAGTCGGGTTTCGGCAGCGAGCGCCTGCTTGCGCTGCAAGGTGGACTCGATCTCGCGCAGGATCTGGCCGCGTGCGCGACCGATCGTCTCCAGATAGTACAGGTCGCGGGCCAACTGATTGGGGTCGTCGCCGTTGAGGAACAGGCGCAGGGGATCGGGGCTGCCACGCAGGTATTGTCGGTAAAGCAACCTTTCCAGTTGCACCTGCTGCGCGTTCAGCCGTTGTTCGAGTTCCCGGGACTGTGCCCCCAGTTCCTTGAGTCTTGCCTGCAGCAGGTCGGATTGCGTCGTCAGATCATGCAATTCGCGCTGGGTGACAGAGATTGCTCGCTCGGCATCCTGCAACTGATCGCTGGCGTCCTTGCGCGAACCTTCCGTATTGGCCATTTCCTTGCGCGTTGCCTCGATCTGCGCGCGCAGCGATTTCAGGTCGCCCTGCCGTTCGGCGATTTCGCTGGCCGGAGCGGCGCCGACCTCGCGGGCGTTCTGTCTGGCGCTGGCGGCGCAGGCACTTGCGCCAAGCACGGCGGTCAGCAGCGCAACGCACAGCGAGCGCCAGCGAAGACTTACCGCAATGCGCGACCGGTGAGTTCCGGAGATACTGGCTGCCCACTGTGCCTGCCTCGCGGAGATCTTCCTGCTGGCGGCGGCGAATCCTATGGTGGCGTGAGGGGGGAAGTTCTTTCTCGTCAATGAGCGGCAGACGCCTTGCTGAACTTGGGTTACCTGGCGAAGAGGCAAACACGATCATCGCAGCCTGTCGCGATCTGTCCACGATCGTGACCTGCATCACGCTTTGCGCGTGGAGCGCGCGATCTTCCGGCAGTTTTGTTTTATAATGGCCAATTATATGATAAATAAAGAGTCTGGCATACCATCGTGCCGATCCAGGCGAGCATCATCGACAAGCAGGAGCATATCGAGCAGGCGGCACGCGCGCTGAAATCGATATCGCACCCACTGCGCCTCAAGATATTGTGTGTCATCGGTGATCAGGATGCCTGCGTTCAGGAGATTGTCGCAGCGGTGGGTACTTCGCAGAGCAACATTTCTCAGCATCTTGCCATCCTGCGCGAGAAGGGAGTGCTGTTCGCACGCAAGGACGCCAACCGGGTTTACTATCGCGTCGGCGATGCGCGTACGCTGCAGTTGATCGGCATGATGCGCGAGGTTTTCTGTGGTGACTAAAACGGTGTTGTCCCGCCGACGTTTGTCGGACCGGCGCGTTCCACCCCGGTCCGCTTGACCGAGTCCGTTACGGAGAATGTATTGGAATTCATACAACAGAACATCCTGCTGGTGGTGGTTGCGGTGGTGAGTGGCTCGATGCTGCTGGCGCTTTCGGTTCGCCGCCCGGGCCGCGGCAACTCGCTCACACCGACCCAGGCAGCGATGCTGATCAACCGCGAGAACGCGCAGTTGATCGACATTCGCGAGCCCAACGAGTACGTGGCCGGACACCTGTGCGATGCACGCAATATTCCGGCAGGATCGCTCGCCGAACGTGCCGGCGAACTGGAACAGTTCAAGGATCAGCCGGTGATTCTCGTCTGTCAGTCCGGGTCGCGGTCATCAACCGCCTGTTCGACCTTGAACAAACTAGGTTTTTCTCGGGTGCACTCGCTCGAAGGTGGCACTGCGGCGTGGGTCGAGGCGGGTCTTCCGCTCAAGAAGGGAGCGCGGAGATGAGCGAGACTCCACGTGTACTGATGTATGCCACCGCGGTCTGCCCGTTCTGCATCCGGGCCGAGCAGCTGTTGCGCGCTCGCGGAGTGGTCGAGATCGAGAAGGTGCGTATCGACCTCGATCCCGAGCGCCGTGCCGAAATGCTCCAGAGAACCACCAGACGTACCGTGCCGCAGATCTACATCGGCCAGACCCATGTCGGCGGGTCCGATGAATTGGCTGCACTCGATCGTGCCGGCAAGCTCCTGCCACTGCTCGCGGGCGAAGCGGTCTGAGAGCGGGTGCGGAAATCTTCGCCAGCAGCCCGCGATGTGATGCGCCAGGAAAGGCGAGCTTGCTTTCCCTGCTGGCGAAAGCGGAAAAATATCAAGTACATGGTTTCGTATTGCGCGAGTCCGCCAGGCCACCGGTCGGCCGCACGCCAGAGTGACTGGCAAGCTCCGACTAGCACCTCCCAAGTTTCCTAACCCTCTAGAATGCAAAGGTAACAGAAGAACATGAGCGAACAAGAAAACCCCGTATTTGCGATCGAGAAACTCTACATCAAGGATCTGTCGGTCGAAGTGCCCAACGCGCCGCAGATTTTTCTGGAACGTGAGGCTCCCAAGGTCAGCATCCAGTTGCAGACCAATGCCCGGGGCATTGGCGAAGGCGTGTACGAGGTTACCTTGACCACTACCGTCACCTCGAAGATCGAGGAGAAGACCGTTTTCCTGGTCGAAGTCGGGCAAGCCGGCATATTTCGCGTCCAGAACGTTCCCGCCGAGAACATGGAGCCCTTGCTGTCGATTGCTTGCCCCAACATTCTGTTTCCCTACACTCGCGAAGTTGTATCTGACGCCGTGATCCGTGCGGGTTTTTCGCCGGTGCTGCTGCAGCCGGTCAATTTCGAGGCGCTGTACATGTCTCGTCTGCAGCAACAGGAAGCTGCCCAGGACGGGGCGGGCGAAGCGGCGATCCAGTAGCGAATCGATGAAGCGGCTATTGGCCTTGCTGCTCGCCGGCGGCATCTCCCTGCCGTCGCTGGCGATCGAGTACCGTAGCGTCAATGTCGCGACGGTACTCTACGACGCGCCATCGCTCAAGGGCAACAAGCTTTTCGTCATCAAGCGGGGAACGCCGGTTGAACTGGTGGTGAACCTCGAAGGATGGTCCAAGGTCCGCGACGCCGACGGCGGTTTGGCATGGATCGAGAGCAAGGCTCTGATCAACCGGCGTTCCGTGATCGTCACCGCGGGCCGTGCGACGGTTCGGCAAGGCGCCGACGAGGCGGCGTCGGTGGTGTTCGAGGCCGAGAAGAATGTTTCTCTGGAGTACATCGAGACGGCACCCGGCGGCTGGGTGAAAGTGCGCCATCGCGACGGACAGGTGGGCTTCGTTCGCGCCAACCAGATTTGGGGCCTGTAAGCTGGCGAGGACCGGGTGCCGGCTGATGACTGCCGATGACCTTGCCGCCGGTCCGGCATGTCACCCGTCGCCGGAGTTGACACGCAGATCCGGGCGAGCCGGCGGTGACGGCGCTGGCGCAGCGAATTCGTTCCCGGCATCGATTTCCGTTTTCTCCCTGCACTCGACCGAGAGCTGACCAGGCAGCACCGGCCAGGACGGAGGGCCATCGCTGCTCCCGTTCCCTCTGCGGTCACAAATCCGAAGTCTCGCAAGGCCATGATGCCGAAGCGTCGTGCGGCGATCGTCGAGGTGTCATGGCACGCAAATTGCTTCCGAAAGTGTTGCAAAGCGTCAAAGGAGGTAATCAACAAATGACCAGAAGAATGTTTTCTCGTTATTCGCTTGGCGGCCTGTCGCTGCCGAACCGCGTCGTGATGGCGCCGATGAATCGCAATCGCGCGCTTGAGCCGCAGCTCGCGCCGGCCGCAATGAGTGCCGTCTATTACGCGCAGCGTGCATCCGCCGGCCTGATCATCGGCGAGGGAACGCCGGTGTCGTTGCAGGCCCGCGGTTGCGCCGGTACCCCCGGAATCTACAACGCCGCGCAGGTGGCCGGGTGGCGATGGGTCACTGATGCAGTACATCGGCGCGGCGGCCGCATCTTTTTGCAACTCTGGCATGTTGGCCGAGTTGGTCATTGCAGTTTGCGGGCCGACGCTTCGCCGCCTGTTGGGCCAAGTACCATTGGCTTGCAGAACGATCGGGTGCCGGTGCTCGATGGCAACGGCGAGCCTGTCCTGGTTCGCTGCGATCCGCCGCGTGCGCTGCGCACCGAGGAGATCCGGGCGATCGTCGGGGATTTCGCCCGGGCTGCCGGCAATGCGATCGCTGCCGGCTTTGACGGCGTCGAAATCCATGCGGCGAATGGATACCTGTTCGATCAGTTTCGCTGCCCGTACCTGAACGACCGGGCTGACGAATACGGCGGTGCGACCCGGAAGCGTTGGCGCTTTCTCCTCGAAACGGTTGCCGCCGTGGCCCGTGCGGTCGGCAGCGAACGCGTCGGGGTGCGCATCTCGCCACTCGGTACGGCGCACGAAATGCAGCCGGATCCCGCCCCGTTATTCACTTACGGCTATCTCGCCTGTCGATTGGACGAGCTGCGAATTGCCTATCTGCACGTCTATGATCAGTCCGGAAGCTGGATCCACGATTCGCAGAGCGACTTGCTGCAGCAGCTGCGTTCCTGCTATTCCGGCACGATGATTCTCTGCGGCGGTTTCGACGCTGCGCGTGCAGAAGCTGCATTGCGTGCCGACAGCGGCGACCTGATCGCCTTTGGCAAGCACTTCATTGCCAATCCCGATCTCGTCGAGCGACTGCGCATAGCGGCACCGTTGGCCAGTTGGCACTCGTCCACGATCTACAAGGGCGGTGCCAACGGCTACATCGACTACCCCACGCTGCAGCAAGAAGCGCTCGGCACGCACTGAGCACCGGATGAGGTCGGTTCGCCGGCAGGTGTCGGACGGCTGCGGAGGGTCGAGGAATGAAATTCCTCTGTGACGAAATGCTCAAGGGTCTGGCCCGATGGCTACGCATCGCCGGCCATGACGCGGAAATGGAGCCTGACGGTACTCCGGACCGGCGCCTGATCGAACGTGCGGCGGCAGACGATCGACTGCTGCTGACGCGCGATCGCACGTTGCTGCAGATCCGCGACGCACCGCGAGTGGTCGTGCTGTTGGCGGGCAACGATATCGAGAGCTGCGTGCGCGAGCTCGACCGAAGACTGCACATCGACTGGCTGCATCGGCCGTTCAGCCGTTGCTCACGCTGCAACACGCCGTTGGTCGAGGCGGTAGGCGCGCCGGAATTCTCGTGGCCGACGGACATCCGGCAGGCCTACAAATGCGAGGTCTGTGGGCAGTATTACTGGCAAGGCGGGCACGTGGAGCGTATGCTGCGCCGCCTGCAGCGGTGGCAGCAGTGGTCGGACTCCCGGTCGGACGGGTCCTCACGCTAGGTTTGCGGTGATGCCGCGGACGTTCAGCGGCGGCTGCTGCCTGTCGGCACCACGCGACGGTGACCAGATTCCGGCCCAGCGTCGCTTACAATGCGACTTTTCGCTGAAATCCAGATTTCTTGCATGAACGATCTTGCGGGCCCGCAGGTTGCGATTCTGATTCCGCATTTCCGTACCCTCCAACTCACCCAGCTTTGCTTGCGGTCGCTGCGGAAGTACACGAACCTTGCACGCATCCAGGTGATCGTGATCGACAATGGTTCGAAGGACGCGTCGACCGATTATCTGCGCCGACTTTCCTGGATCACCCTGATCGAGCGCGAGCCCGTTCCGGGCGAGAGCGTTGCCCAGGCACACTCGCGGGCGCTTGATCTGGGTATGACGCGCGTGGTTGCGGCGTACGTGATTTCCATGCACACCGACACCGTTGTCATTTCGCCGGGCTGGCTGGATTACCTGCTCGAGCAGATCGGGACGGATCAGCAGGTGGCTGGCGTCGGTAGCTGGAAGCTCGAATTCAAGCCTTGGTACCGGCGTGCCGCGAAACGACTGGAGTCCACCTGGCTGGCGATGTCAGCCACTTGCCGTAAACGCTTGGGGCAACAGGGAGCGGGCGGTTCCGACGACAAGGCCAGATACCTTCGCAGCCACTGCGCCTTGTACCGGAGCGATCTGCTGCGACGCCTCGCGTTGAGTTTCGATGAAGACGAAGTCGCCGGAAAGGTTCTGCATGAGAAGCTCGTGCAGCAGGGTTTCACGATGAAATTCCTCGACATTCATGGCTTGGCGAGGCACGTGCGCCACATCAACCACGCCACGATGGTCCTGAACCCCGGTATTGCCGGTCGCAAGACGGGATCGGAGGCAGAGAGACGGCGCGTGCGCCGTGAGCTGGAAAGGCTGGATTATCGAAACATCCTGCAGGACGCGAGTCTCGACGACGTCTGATCGGCAGCAGCTGCGAAGCCGAGTTTGGCCGGTCACGCCATTGGCGGGCCGTGAAGAAGCCGGGTGCACGCAGCGTCAGTCGCCGATGATCAGCACTGTCTCGCCCTTGCGATTGGCAAACCGAATCAGGACCCGCTTGCCTTGCTCGGCGAGCCAGTGCTCGAGCAGAGGGTCATCCTTCCTCGCCGCGATCACGAAGTAGCGAATCCTCTGCAAGAACTCCGGCGGTGCAGCGACCAGATCCTCGCGCGTTGGCATCATGGGATAACCTCTGCCGGCGTAATAGGCGATCCGGGAATCGTCATAATAGATGAAGTCCGAAGGCTGCGTATTCTGCGATAGCCAGGCACTCGCTTCGAGATAATGAGTTTTCCTGGCAGCCAGCGAAACGACGTTGGTGAGCATGACGATCGCCGCCAGCACGACGAACGGCTTTGTCCAACGCGGAAAGCGTTTGACCGAGACGAGCAGCGCCATGGCAAACAGCGGAATGGCCAGCAGATTCAGGAAGCCGGCATAGCGACCATTGACGAAACCCTGTTGCACCAGAAAGAGGAGCAGGATACAGAAATAAAGCAGCCATGCGACGGCGAGCGGCCGCAGTTTCCGCCAGTAGTCGCCGACAGCAGACCAGCTGGCAGGGTTGAGGAAGAGCAGGGCAAAAGGCCCGCTGACGGCGAAGAACTTCGCCAGCACGGAGAAAAGCAAGCCGAAGAAAACGATCCGGCGGGCGTCGTCCGCTGCGTGTTTCTGCAGCGCTACTTCGGCAAAGCCCCTGGCGATGACGTCGAATCTCTGCAGCACCGCCTGCGGGCCAAGCAGTGACCAGTAGTAGGTGACGCGAGCCTCACCGGCAAGTCCCGACAGCGCGAGCACAGGCACCGCGGCAAGCGGCACTGCGATGAGCTGCACCAGCCCCAGCCAGCCGCGGCGCGTATTCAGTTCCGGTAGCAGGCAGAGAACGAAGACAGGCACCAGGAAAACCGCTTCCAAACGAAACAGTGCCGCCAGCACGATGGCAAGCTGAATCAGGCCGGCACGCCACCACCCTCGCTGCTCGAACCACTGCAGCGCCAGCCACAGTGCCAGGACGCAAAAGAACCAGAAACCGTATTCTCTGAGAATGTCGTCGCGCAACTGGTTGAAAGCGGGAATCGACAGGACGACCAGACAAGCCCAGTAGCCGCTGCCCGCAACGTAGCGCTGGCAGATCGATACCAGCAAGGCGCTGGTCCCGGCCATGAACAGAACACACCACAGGTAGGCTGCGGTTTCGAAGGGTAATCGGAGCAGGCTGTGCGTTCCGGCGATCAACAACGAGAACCACGGCCAGTCGAATTGGGCCTGTGCCGCTCCTGGCCCCAATTCCACTACTTGCCGTGCAATGTGCAGGTAGAGTGCGGCGTCCCGGTTCACGATCACCGTCCCGGAGATCGCCACCAGGTGCAACAGCAGGCTCCCCACGAAGGCAAGCGTCACCGGCGGAATGCGCAACAGTCGCCGAATCCGGTCAATCACCAGGAACCTCCAGAACGAATCAATTCTGCCCGTGTGGGCAAGCGAGCGTGCGCATTGCCTTGTTCAGGTATCTCCAGCGCAAAGCCTGCAGCGGGCTCAGGTGCCACGCGCAACGATAGAAGCGCAGCGCCGCCGGCCGGTCATCTGCCAACAAGGCCGTACGGAACAAGGACAGGTAGCGCTGCGCCTGGTAGTCGATGCGCAACGCCTGGCATTCGGCCGGCAGACTGGCGAACACCTCGGAAACCATCAGCAAGGCGCGCTGTTCCGCATTCTCCCGGTTGTGGCGCAGACTGTCCGCGTGCTTGTGGATGCGTGCCAGCGGCGCGCGCGTGACGGCGACCGGAGCGCTGACCAGCAGATACGCGAACACCGCGACGTCTTCCCCGCCGCGCAGCTCTTCCGGATAGGGGCGCTGCAGGAGCAGGTCGCGGCGAAACAGCGAACACCCGTGTGCGATCGAAACACGTTTGTCGAGCAGGTAGCGCCTCGCCAGTTGCAACGCTGTGGCGCGGGGCATTGCCGCCGGTGTCAGCAGTCGTTCGCGTCCGTCCGGATGAACAGCGAGGTGCGCTCCGAGGATCATCCCGACGCCGGGATTGCTGGCCAGCACGGCGCGCAGGTTCGCCAGTGCGTTCGGCATCAGCTCGTCGTCCGCGTCGAGGAGGAGCGCGTAAGTGCCTCGAGCTTCGCGGATTCCCCGGTTGCGGGCCGCCGCCGCGCCGGCGTTGGCCTGACGGATCACCTGCAAACGCGGATGACGCGCGACATATTCGGAGAGCACTTCGCCCGTATGGTCGCTGGATCCGTCGTCGACCACGATCAGTTCGACATCAGCGGCCTGTTGTACGAGTACGGAATCAAGCGCGCGTGGAAGTACCTGCGCATAGTTGTAGGTCGGAACGATGACGCTGAGCACGATCTCGCAGCGCTCAGCCTGATGTCTGCCGGTATCGGCCGATGGCGGCTCCGATCGCCCTGGTTCTTCGCTGGATTGGTTTCGTACAGACAAGACTTGCTACCCCACTGCCCGAGATCGTGTCGACCAATGCCGGTAGCGACCCCCGGTATTGTCCGCAATCTGTACCGAGATGCAAGCAGTGTCGCAGCCAGGTTCGGCGACTTTCACGGCGCCGACCGGAATGTCCGGATTACGCGTCAATGCTCTGGCATGCGCCCCGGCGTGCTGGGCAGGACGTCGTGGAAGCGGTGGTAATCGAGATAGCGCTGGCCGCCTTCAACGACCTGGAGCACGTCTGCAAAGCGTTGATTCCACGCGATGTCATCGGCAACATAGTTGTGGCGCGCATGCACGGTCTGAGCGAAGGTCTCATCCATGCCTTCGACCGTGACCACGAACAGCGCGTCGGCTGCCTTGAGACTGGGTGCGGTTTCTCCGAACAGCGGACTGTCTGGCGTGATCGGGTGCATTACCGTCCAGCTCAGCGAGAACACCGGTGTCTGCTGGCGCAACAGGGCAAGGTCGTGGATGCGACGCATCTCGATTCCCTCGCGGGTCAACTCGCGGCGAACCAGCCGCAGCCGAACGGAAGCCTCGATGATCTCATTGTGACGCTGATTGGCGAGGCGGAACATGAGCGTTGGCTGGCCGTCGAAGAGCGTTACCACCATCGGTCGGGAAAACAGAATGCGCGCCCGCGCCCGCGCAAAACGACCGAAAATCAGACCGGTCGTCATCGCGACACTGATCATGCCGGTGAATATTTCCACTGTGGCAACCACGTGTCCGTAGTACGTCTGCGGATTCATGTTGCCGTAACCGACCGTCGCCAGAGTTTCCACGCTGAAGAAAAAGGCATCGGCGAACGAGCCGGGACGAGCGTTGGCGATGGCGTCGCCGGGTGCGAGATAAAGCAGCGCGAACAGCGTATTCAGGGCGAGGTGAGCAATGCCCAGGCAGGCGAGAAATATTGGCCAGGAGACTGTCAGACTGAGATGGTACAGATCGCGCAGGCCGTGGCTGGGCGCACCGACCGGAATGATCTCCTGCTCGCCTACCCGGATTCGCTTGCCTGCTCTGGTCGTCCGCTGCGTGTTCATGATGGGATCTTCCCTGATGTTCTGGAGGATGGATAGAGTAGCGCGATTGCCAGTGGTCGGAGCGGGCAGGTGGCAGGCAGCGACGCACAAGGTCGTTCCGGCAAATCATCGCGACGCAGCCAATCCATGCACGCCGCCGCTTGCAGACCATCGACCAGCCAGTAACAATTGAAGTTCGATTGGACGACAATGCCGGAAGTCTCTTCTTCCTCCGACGCAAGCAAGGAGATAATTCAGGGCAGATCGTTGGCCAGGTGTTTCTCCGCTGGTACCGGGTCCTCCTCATTCGTTACCGTTACCATGCTGTTGTTCGAGAGCACGTCCATTCCGCCATGTTTCCTCTTCGGTCTCCAGTGCCTGTCGCGGGTTCGCAAACTTGCTCACGCCCCGCTGCCTCATCGCTGGCGCTCCACGGCAGCAGGATGGGACGCGACGCGATCAACGAGTGGGCACGCGCGACGAGTCGCGTGAGGAAGCAGGCCGCCGTCATGGTCCTGGACGGGAAACGTCGTGTCGCTGCGCTGTGGAACCCGCTCGTGCCATGAGAGGAAAGGCCGCACAGTCGATGGCAGGCGCCGAGGTGCGGGCGGTCCGGCTCGACGAACCCGCCGATGCCACGGCTCTGATCGATCTCCTCGACCACTACGCGCGCGACCCGATGGGCGGTGGCGAGGGCCTCGCGCCAGAGGTGAAGGGATCGCTCGTCGCGCGTCTGTGCGAGACGCCGAGCTACGTCGGCGGCCTTGCCTTCGTGCAAGGACAGCCGGTTGGTCTCATCAATTGCTTTCTGGGTTTCTCGACCTTCGCGGCGCGGCCGCTGCTCAACATCCATGACATCGTCGTCCGCGCGGGCCAGCGCGGAGTCGGGATCGGGCGGGCGCTGCTGGCCTTCGCCGAGGCCGAGGCGCGCCGTCGGGGCTGCTGCAAGCTGACGCTGGAGGTCCTTGCCGGTAACACGGTGGCGATGAATGCGTACGAGCGGGCGGGCTTTCGACCCTACGCGCTCGACCCGGCAGTCGGCACGGCGACGTTCCTGCAGAAGAAGCTGCCTGCGGCCTGAACCGGATCAGGCCAGCTTGAAGTAGGCGACCTGCTGGCGTAGTTCGTGCGCCATTTGCTGCAGCCGCGTGGCGTTCTCGACGTTGGTGCGCATCGTCGCGTTCGTGTTCTGGGTCATCTGCGCGACGTGTTCGACGTTTTTGGCCACTTCGTTGGCGGCTGCCGCCTGTTCGCGGGTCGCGTTCGCCACTGCCAGTGCACGCGTCCGGGAGTCCGTCGCCTCGGCCGATATGGTGTCGAGCATGCTGGCCACGGCGCTCACCTTGGCAAGACCGTGCTGGATCTTCGGTGTGACTGCCTCCATGCCGGAGACGGTTTGCCGGGTCTCGTCCTGGATCTGCCCGATCACGCGGGCGATTTCATGTGTCGCCTTGGTCGTTCGCTCGGCCAGCTTGCGTACCTCGTCGGCGACCACCGCGAAGCCACGGCCCTGTTCGCCGGCGCGGGCTGCCTCGATGGCCGCGTTGAGTGCCAGCAGGTTGGTCTGGTCGGCGATCTCGCGAATCACGCCCGCGATCCCGCCGACCTCTTCCGATCGCTTGACGAGACCGGCGACCTGCTCCGACGATGCGCCGATCGCATTGGCCATCGATTCAATTTCATCGACCGCTGCGTGGATTGCGGTCACGCTCTCCCCGGTCAGGCGGGAAGTCTTCTGCGAGCCGGCCTCAGTTTCGCCGGCGAGTGTCGATACCTTGTTGCTGCTCGCCGTGACTTCTTCGAGGGCCGCCACCGAGGCTGCCGACGCACGCACCTGTGCCTCGGTCGCCGTGCTCACCTGGTTCGTCGCGACCGACATCTGTTGGGCCGCCTCGCCGATGGTGTCGGATGCTGACCGCACTCCACCGATGATCGAACCAAGTTTCGCGGCCATTTCGTGCATCGAGCGCATCACCGCGCCGATTTCGTCGCCTCGGTTGGTGTCGAGGCGCACGCTCAGATCGCCGTCGGCGATGCGCTGCGAGCTGCGCACCAGTTCGACCAGCGGTACGATCACGATACGGTTCAGGTACCAAGTCAGGATCGCGAGGAGTACGATCGTCAGCACGAAGCTGGCGGCTATCGTCAGGTTGCGTGCGCGTTCGGCGAGACTGAAGATTTCGTCGGTGTAGCTGCCCGAGGCGACGATCCAGTTCCAGTCCTTGTATTCGTTGTAGACGACGATCTTGTTGCGCGGACGCGTATCGCCGGCCTCCTTGTTCATCCATGGGTAGATGACGGTGCCGTTCCTCTTCTCGATCATCTCGCGGATGAATGCACGGCTGTCACTGTCCTTCACATCGATCAGGTTCTCGCCTTCCGATACCGGATGGACGATGAGTGTGCCGGACTTCGGGCCGGACGAGGCGTCGAGGACGTAGACGTAGCCGGTGCTGCCGAGCTTGATCTTCTTGATCGTCTCCTTCATGCGCGCGATCGACTCGACGATGTCGATGCCGACGAAGTGCAGACCGATTACCTGACCGGAGGCGTCGCGGATCGGGTCGTACTTGGTCATGAAGTCGCGCCCGAACAGGGTGGCCTTGCCGGTGAAGGACTTGCCTTCACGTACCAGCGCGTAGGCCGGGTGTTCCTTGCCGAGCAGCGTGCCGACAGCTCGTGTGCCGTCCTCCTTCTTCACTGAGGTCGTGACGCGGACGAAGTCGTCGCCCTTCTTCGCGAAGACGGTCGCGACGTTGCCCCTGGTCCGCAGACTGAAAGCATCGACCTCGCCGGTGCTGCCGTTCAGCGCGACACCATTGAGCTTGAGGACGGGGTCGTCGTCTCCGCCTTCGAGCGCGTAGCGTCCGGCGAGCGCAGTCGTGAACGAGTGTGCCCAGCTCTCAGCCTGCCCGCGCAGGATGGAGTCGGTTTGCGCGATCATGTCGAGCACCATCATGTTCGTCTTGTGCAGCTGCTCGGTTTCGTCGCGCTCATTGATGTCGCGAATCTCCGCGTTGAGGAACAGGGCAAAGCCGCCGAGTGACAGCACGATGGCGAGCGACACCATGGCGGCGATGCGAAAGCGGATGGACTGGGTTCGGTTCATGGCGAGGCTACCTCCCGTTTCGTTTATCGTCTCCGGAAGCAAGGATCCGGTACGCAGAAACAAGCAAAGGAAAACGATGGTACTTGTTTGCCATCTTGACGGCAAACCGGTTCTCGCACGAACTCCTTGCAGCACGGTCATTCCAGGCTTGATCAGCAATGCCTGTGGGGCGTCCACAGGAATACGCCTTTCCGGCGCAAGCGACACACCACCTCCCGGTAGTCCGATCCGCTGTGGTGTGCCTCGTCTGGTTTTGCCCGTGCCGCGGAGCGGGCTCCGATCAATCCGCGGTCGGATCGAGCCGGTTTGCGGCAGTGGGAGCCGATGCAACCACCATCGCTTCCTCGTGCGTCAGGAAGAGGCGGAACAGTTCGGCCAGCGAACCGACGCGCAGCTTCTCGCGAATGCGGCTGCGGTGGAATTCGACCGTCTTCACGCTGACGCACAGGATGTCGGCAATGGTGCGGGTCGGCCGGCCCTCGAGGACATGCTCGAGCACCTCGCGTTCGCGCATCGACAGCAACGCCAGCCGCTGGTCGAGGTCCGCCGCTGAAGCCAGGGTCGTGCTCAGCCCGGCGCGCTGTTCGGCTTCGGCGCGCAGCGCGTTGCGCGTGGCCAACACCAGCCGCTGCTCGTCGTGCGGTTTTTCGATGAAGTCGAAAGCGCCCCGCTTCAGTGCGCGTACGGCCGTGGGGACGTCGCCGTGTCCGGTCAGAAAGATGATCGGCAGGCGGCATCGCCGCTGATTCAGTTCTTCCTGCAGTTCGAGGCCGCTCATGCCGGGCATTCGGATGTCGAGCATCAGGCAGCCCGAATGCTCGGGGCGGAACTCGCGCAGGAAAGTCCGTGCCGATTCGTAGGTTCGCACCGGGAGGCCGGCGGCGCGCAGCAGCGTGGCCAGAGAGTCGCGCACGGCGCTGTCGTCGTCGATGACGAATACGGTGGCGGCGGCTTCGCTCACCCCTGCTCCGTGGCGATTGTGAAGTGAAAGGTGGTGCCGCCGTCCGGGTTGGCACTGTGCCACAGATGCCCGCCGTGTGCCTCGACCACCGAACGGCAGATCGACAGCCCGAGCCCCAGGCCCTGCGGTTTGGTCGAGCGGAATGGAGCGAACAGGTGCTGGTCGATCATCGCCGGGATTCCCTCTCCGTGGTCGCTGATCGACACCCCGATTGCACCGTCGGGCTGGCGGCCGGTAGCGACCCTGATCCGGCGATTCGGCGGGGCCAGAGAGCGCATCGCGTCGACGGCGTTTTCGAGCAGATTGACCACCACCTGCCCGAGCAGGAAGCGATCGGCGAGGACCGGCGGCAATGGTTCGGCGAGGGCGACATCGATCGCTACGCCCTGTTCTTCAAGGCTCGTCTCGATCACTTCCAGCGCTTCATGGACGATCGCGTTCAACTCGCACAGCACCGGCTGCGGGCGCCTGCTGAGGATGAAGTCGCGCATGCGGGCGACGATGTCGCCAGCGCGCAGTGCCTGAGCGCGGGACTTCTCCAGCGCGCGCACGAGTTCCGCGCGATCCGGCGCTTCGCTCGTCAGCAGGCGAAGACAGGCGTCGTTGTAGCTGGCGATGGCCATCAACGGCTGGTTGATCTCATGCGCCAGCGCCGAGGTCGCTTCGGCCAGCGCCGACAGGCGTGCAGTACGGTGCAGCATGTCCTGGTTTTCGCGTCGCAAAAACTGCGCATGACGCCGGTCGGAGATGTCGGTGATCACCTTTAGGCTCGCCGTCGATCGGTCTTTCCAGGGTATCCGTCCGCTTTGCACCAGATACCAGCGGCCCGTCGCGGGGTCGCGCAGTTCGTCCGAAGTGAAACCGGCTGAGCCGCTAACCACGACGCGCCGGTCGCCTGCCGGGGTACCGTGGGCCGCACTGGTGAGGTGCTGCGGCAGGTCGGATTCGCAGAGATCAATGGCAGTGGAGCCCAACATCTCCGTCAGGCGCCGGTTGGCGTACAGGATGCGACCGTCGTCCGGATCGGTCACGTACACCGCCGCGTGCATCTCGTCGAGCACGCGGACGAAACGCTCGTCCGATCGCCGCAGCGCGAGCCGCAGACGGTCGAGCAGCAGGACAAAGACGAGGAACGTTGCGGCCAGCACCACGCCATCCCAATAGAACAACATCGGCGGCGTGTCGCCGTGCGTTGGGCCGAAACTGAACAGCCAGCACAGACAGGCGAGCGCGGCGAGCAGCAGCCCGGCGCGACGTCCCGCGCTCCAGGTGGCGACTCCGATCGGCAGCAGATAGAGGCTGCCGAGGCGAAGGTCGTAGCCGCTGAAGTAGTCCAGTCCGCCGATCAGCCCCGTGAGCAGCAGGGCCAGCGCGCACCGTCTGCCGATGCCAGCCAAGAGTGGCCGTGACGGCGGCAGCGGTCGTGCGACGAACCGCGGCGGGGGGGAAGCATTCCGGATCATTGGCGAAGCATCGGCGGGAAACACGGGGGAAAATCTAGGGAGAACCCTAGTTATGCGCTTGCTTGCCGCTACTTATACTACAAGGCGTCACCGTTGGCGACTTCCGGCGCGACGGTGCGGCGGCAGGATCCCCGATCGTTGCCGCCCTTTCCGGGTGCAGGAGGAAACCGTGGACCAGATCATGGTGTTTTTGCAGGCCTTGCTCGACCAGACCGGGGCGGTGCATTTCTCGTTTGGCAACCTGATCATGATCATCGTCGGATCGACCATGATCTACCTCGCCATCACCAAGCATTACGAACCGTTGCTGCTGGTGGGCATCGGCTTCTCGTGCATCGTTGCCAACGTCCCCGGGCCACCTGACGACGTTCCTGGCGGGCAGGCGATTTCGGCGCTGCTCTACGTCGTCAAGGAGGGTGGTCTGTTTCACTACGCCTATGAGGGTGTGGCGAAACTGATCATCCCGCCACTGATCTTCCTTGGCGTCGGCGCTATGACCGACTTCGGTCCGATGATTGCCAATCCCAAGCTGGTGATTCTCGGCGCTGGCGCGCATCTGGGCATCTTTGTTGCACTGATCCTCGCCAAGCTGCTCGGCTTCAGCTTGGCGGAGGCCGGCGCGATCGGCATCATCGGTGGGGCCGACGGACCGATGGCGATCTTCGTCACGGTGAAGCTGGCGCCGCATCTGCTCGGCCCGATTTCGGTGGCCGCCTATTCCTACATGGCGCTGATGCCGATGATTCAGCCGCCCGTGATGCGCCTGCTGACCACCAAGGCAGAGCGCCAGATCGGCATGGCGCAGTCGCGCAAGGTGACCAAGCAGGAAAAGATCGCTTTCCCGGTAATCATCGCGATCATCGTCAATCTGTTCTTTCCGCCGGTCGCACCACTGATTACCATGCTGATGCTTGGCAACCTGCTCAAGGAAGTCGGCGTTACGGACCGCCTGTCGAAGACCGCTGCCGGCGGGCTGATGAATGTGATCATCATCATCCTCACCGTGGCGATCGGTTCGACCATGGCCGCAGACAAATTCCTGACGCTGCAGACGCTCGAAATCGTCGTCCTGGGCTTGGTCGCCTTCATTTTCGGCACCGGATCGGGAGTGGTGACCGCGAAAGTCATGAACCTCTTCCTCAAAACCAAGATCAACCCGCTGATCGGCTCGGCCGGCATCGCCTCGGTGCCCATCGCGGCACGCGTTTCGCACATCGTGGCGTACAAGGAAAACCCGAAGAACCTCCTGATCTACCACGCGATGGGGCCAAACCTGGCCGGGGTATTCGGGACAGCGATTTCAGGCGGGATCATGCTCGCGCTGATCGGCGTATCGTGATTCGCGTGCGTACGGCACCTGTTCCTTCCCAACGAGGAGACCGAGCGAAATGAATCCAATCATCCCTGACACCCTGGAAGGCGCGCTGATCCTCAGCCTGATCGATTTTTTCCTGAGCTTCGTGGTGATTTCGTTCATCGGCGTCGTGCTCGCCGGCTTTCCCCTGCTCAATCGCATCGGAGACTGGGTCGCGGCGCGGGCCGCGGTGCCCACGCCGACTGCCAAGAAGGCTGCGCCGCTTCCACCGCCGCAACCACCGCCGGCGCCGATTGCCGATCAGGAGATCCCCATCGAGGATGTGGTCGCCATTGCCGCTGCGATTGCG
This sequence comes from Accumulibacter sp., assembly GCF_023806565.1. Lineage (GTDB taxonomy): Bacteria > Pseudomonadota > Gammaproteobacteria > Burkholderiales > Rhodocyclaceae > Accumulibacter. Next base: position 37,591 of record NZ_JAMTDV010000102.1, read on the forward strand.
GCGATGGTCGGCGAACACCGCATTCTGCACATCGAGCCCCAGCAACGCAGCGGGGAATGGAGCACGGCTGGCAGACTGGAGCATCATCACTCGCACCTGCCGACGCGCCAGAAGCACTGAGTCTCGCCCGCGCGCCTTGTCTCCCAGAGACCGCCCGCGTCGTGCCGGAGCACTCAGCTTGGGTCAGCGGATCAGCGTGAACGCGCCAGATCGAAGTCCGCCGTATTGCGTTCGTCGATGAACAGGCGGGGCGGCTCGGGTGGCTCGCCGTTGCGGCAGGTGACCACGACGTTGGCCAGCACCTGCTTTTTCTGCAGCACTTCGACGGCGCAGCGACCGTAGACGCTTTCGATCGTGGCCAGCAGGTTGCGCGAGTAAGGGGTGGCGAGCGCACTGTCGAGGATCAGATTGGCGATGAGCAAACCGTCGGGATCGAGCACGCGCCGCGTTGCCTGCCAGAATTCGCGGGTGACCAGATGCCCCGGAATCGACGAATGCGCACTGTAGACGTCCACCAGCACTGCCGCAAAGCGCTGCGAGGTTCGGATCAGAAAGCTGCGGGCGTCATCGGCGATGAAGTCGCCGCGCGCCGCTGCGTGCAGAAAGTGCTTTTCGGCGATGTCCCGCACCGCCGGGTCGATATCGACATAAGTGTAGTGGTTGCTCGGCTCGCGGTGCGACAGAGTGAACCCGCCGGCGCCCAGGACCAGAATCCGGCGGTCGCGGAAGCCCATTTCATCGAGCAGCAGACTGCGGATGTGGCGAATGTAGCGCGCGTAGCGCGGCGGTTCGGATTCGTCGATCAGCGAGGCATACGAGCTGTTGTTCTTCAGAGCTCGCCCGTTGGCTGCGCCTTCGTAGTTGGCCGGCACCACCAGATAACTGGCGTACGCGGTTTCGATCTCCGGGCGCAGCCAGGAGTTGACGCCGACGGTGAGCAGCATGACGCTCAGGCCACCTGCTGTCGTCATCCAGCCGCGCCCGCGCAGCAGCATGTAGCCGATCGCCAGGCAGATTCCGCAGAGCGCCACTGCAGCCGCCACCCCAAGCCACTGCATGACAAGGAGCGACAAGGAGAGCGAGCCGAGGAACGAGCCGAGTGTCGAGTAGTAGAGTGCCCGGCCGCTGGCCTCTCCGACGCGTTCGTGCTGCAGCAGGTTGCTGAGGATCGGGACGGTTTGGCCGAGCAGCCAAGCGATCGGGCCGAGCACGCCGATGATGAACCCGAGATAGGCGATTTCCGGCGGATTCAGCTTGTCAAACAGGAGGTCGACGCTTACCCCCGACAGCCCGGTTCCGGTCAGCAGCGCGGCGATCAGGAAATTCCTGGCGACGACTTCGCGAAAATCCTCGGCGACGCGCGCGCCGGCGTGGTAACCGAGTGCCAGCGCCAGCAGAAAGAAGCCGATGGTAGGGGCGGTGACGACGATCGAGCTGCCCATGTGCGGGACCAACTGGCGCAGGGCGATGATCTCGGCGCCGAGCGAGCAGAAGCCCTCGATGAAGACGACCGTAAAGACCGGGAATCGTGGCATGGCGGGCATGGCGCCGGGTGAACCGATCCGGCACTATAGCGCAGCAGCGCATCTGCTGCTGGTCGATGAACAGCCAGGAAGAGGCTCAGGAACCGACGGCCCGGTTTGCCAGCTGGTCCGGGGCATCGCCAGCCGGTCGCGACGAGTCCGCGCCGCTCACGCACGACAGAAATTCTGGAGGGATCTGCAGGCGGTCGAGCAACGTTTGCCGATCGATGTGCAACAGTTTCTCGATCGCCGAGAAATCGTCTGACAGGGCCGGATCGGTCCAGCCGTCGATCGAGTGACGGGCGAGGCAGACTGCCAGCTTGACGTTCCGCACCCTGGCCAGTTGGGCGTTGTTGTCGTCCATCATGGCGATCAGCAGTTCGGGCAGATGCCAGCTGCGGCACAGCACCAACTGCAGCTCGATCAGCGGGAAGCCAAGTGCCGCCTGCTGCGCGCTGGCGCTGCGCAGTGTCCGGTCGGCCTGCAGGCGCGCGCGGATCGCGGTGGCCAACTGTGGGGCAAAACACCACAGCAGAATCTCGGCGATGTCGTGCAACAGTGCCGCCAGCGCAACTTCCTCGATGTTCATGTCGTGACGAGCGAATGCCCAGTCGTGCGCGTAGCGCGAGGCGCGTTGCGCGCGCAGGATCACCTGCAGCACGCCGAGCAGGGCTTGTGGTTGCTCGGCGAGCAGGCTCTCCAGGGTGAGCGGCTGGTCGAACCTCCGAAAAAACGGGTCGACGCCGAGCATCATCACCGCGCTGGCGATGTTGGTGATGTCGCTCCGCAGGCGGCTGCTGCCGACGGTATGCGTCAGCAGACGCAGGGCCATCAACGGATCCTGGAGGACGATGTCGGTGATGTCACGGCCGCTGATCCGGTCCGCATTCCGGCGCGCCTGCTCGAGACGGCGTGCCGTCTGGCGCAGGATCGGCATTTCGCAGCCGCTGAGGAAAGTCACCCAGCCTGCCAGACCGTCCGGGGTTGGCTTGTCGAGCATCGAGCCTGTCTCATGGGGGCGCCGAAGGAACGTACCGGGCGGGGCGATCCTCCGAGTGGGTCGTGCCAACGATGGTAGCCGTGGCGCCGCTGCCGTGCAAGTACCTGTTCCGGGCCGTCGGTCGCCGACATCAGAAGCGCTCGTCGGGCCGCAGGTAGCGCCATTGACCGGAAGGCAGCTGGCCAAGAGAAACACTGCCAATGCGCACGCGTTTGATCGTCGCCGCCTTTGTGCCGACCAGTTCGCACATCCGCTGAATCTGTTGTTTGCGGCTTTCATGCAGGACGAAGCGCAGGAGCTGCGTGCCGAGCCAGGAAACCTGCGCTGGCCGCAGCTTGACTCCGTCCAGTGAGAGGCCGTACCGGAGTCGTTCCAGCGCGTCTGCCGGCAGCTTGCCCTCGATACGCACGTGGTATTCCTTCTCAAGTTTCGCGTCGCCGCCAGTTACGCGGCGGGCCACGCTGCCTTCGTGGGTGAACACGAGCATGCCAGCCTCGTCGGCGTCGAGCCTGCCGGCAGGCGCCAGACGGCGGAGATGCGACGACTGGAAGCGCCGCCCACTACTGTCTTCCGTCCAATGATTGTCGGGCCGGATCAACTGGGCGACGCCGCTACGATCGTCCTCCTGCGGCACCGGGCCGGCAGCGTGGGGTTTGTTGTAGAGGACGGTGACGCTTTCGCTGTGGTGGCGGATCGCTGCATCCTTGATGCGGATCGTGGCTTGCGGGTTTACCCTGGCGCCAAGCCGTGCGACCACCTCTCCGTCGACGCTGACCCAGCCGTTCTCGATCCACTCGTCGGCCTGGCGTCGTGAACACGCTGCCAATTCGCTTACCAGCTTCGCCAACCGTGGTGATTCCTTCGCCAGTCCGCGCGTGACGGCAACTGCATTGCCCGGTGTGCTGGCGGCCACTTGCTCTGCTGACGGTGTTTCCGTCGCCAGATCACCTCGCGCACGCGCCGCAAGCGGCGAGGTTTGCGTGCGCGGCGCCGGCAGCGAGGCGCGTGCGCCGGTGCTGCGGGCAACGCCGCGCGGAGGGTGCAACTTTGCCGGCTTGACCGATGGCTCGGGGCAGGCCGGTTCGCAGGAGGTTCCTGTGCGGGCATGTGCGCCGCTTGCGTCCGGCGCAGCCTCTGCCGGCAGGTCGCCATTCGCCTTGCTGCGCGAGGGCGCTGGACGCGCAGCCGATTTTTCACGGCGGCCGGCGGTTCGTGAATCGTCGTCGCAGCGCGGAGCGTCGATCGTCTCCGGCATCGGCGCAGCGGACGGCTCTGCTGGCACGACCGTACGCCCGCGTCCGGCCTGCCTGGCGTTCGGTGCGCCGCCACGAATCGGCTTGCGCACCGCGGCCCGCGGGTCTCGCCCAGTGGCGGCAGGTTTCTTGGGCAACTTGAGCGTCGGGCGAGGCATGGCGTGGCTTTCCGCGGGGTGGGGGATCAGGGGCGGACAGTTTACGCCAGAAATGGCGGTTTCCTCCTGCGGAATGGTGTCGCGACGCTGTCCCGGAATGCCCGGCTGCTCCTTGCGCAGCGCCCCCTGCACGTGTTGCCGGCCGCCGTTTCTGGTACGCTGCGCAGCGAGGGGGGAGAACATGATGATCGGTCGTTGACCCGACGCGTTCCGTTCTCTGGAGATCTGCGCTGCCCAACTGCCCAGGATAGACTGCCGTCATGCCACAGTATCCAAAAAGCGCCATCGGCAATCTCGCCGATCTCGAGGAGGGACAGATCGCCCTGTCGGGATTCATCGTACAGCACGACAAAGGGCTCTACGTAAGAATCCCGCAAATCGGATCCGAGAATGATTTCCCGGAATTCGTCAATCGCGTGGCCGCTTCCGGCCTCTACTTCCGGGAACTCGACTATCTGCAGTTCTCTTCCCTGCTCTACGACGAGCCGGCCAGTCGCAGCCCCGGAGCCGGCGACGAGGTGTTCCTGGCAGCCGATATCACTGCTTTTCGGCCAGAGCGCCAGGCTCTCTATCAGGATTTCTCGATCGACAACGGCGAGGCAAGCTATCTCTTCGAGCCGCTCTATGGCACCGAAGGGGGCGACGACCAAGCATGGATCAAGGACGGCGAGGACGGTCATCAGGCGTCCCCGGGCAGAGCGCGCCGCCCGTTGGAGATCCGAATCTACCTAGATATCGACGAATTCATCATCAACGCCTGGAACAAGGGGGTCCGTTTCGGTATCGATCTTGCCGCTCTGGGCGAAGCGATCGAAGTCGACAGGCCGGAACGGCGCGTGGTCGCGCGCCGGCGGCCGTATCTTCCCGGCAAGGACGCCGAAATCATCGAGCAGGCGCCTGGACTGCATCGGAACAATGCGCCGCGCCAACTGGTCGGTGGCCGCTTCGATCTGCGCCAGTTCGAGACACGTTATCCGCAGGTCACCGCCGGCCTCCGCCTGGTGAGGAAGACGCCGCGCACGCTCGGTGTGGATGGGCGCGACCTCAGCGGTGAGATTCTGCCCGCACCTCTGCCCAAAGATTTCGACCTGGAGACGCTGGCCGGTCCGGGAACCCGGGTCAGCCGGGAACAGGGTGGCGATTACCTGCTCTCGTCGGTCTACGGATTCCTCAATATCGACCGGCGCAGCAACCAGTTTTCGGTGGTCGACAAGATCGTCAGCCATGAGGGGGTAAGTGCCCGCACGACCGGTGACCTCACGCTCACCGGTGACGTCTATGAGCAGCACGGCGAGATTCAGGAACATCGCATAGTGCAGTGTCGCAGTATCACTGCGTACGCGGATGTCTTTGGCAAGATCGTTTCCGGCGGCGGAGTCGTCCACCTGCGGCACAACCTCGTTGGCGGCAGCGCCAGCAACGAGGATGGCGACATCGTGGTCGACGGGCGGGCTTCGGCATCGACACTGGTCGCGCAGCAAGGATGCATCACGGTAAAGCGGGCGGACAACTGTGTGATCGTTGGTCGTCGGGTCGTTGTCGGGCAGGCGACGAATTGCGACATCGTAGCCGACGAGCTGAGTCTGGATCTCTCGGAAGCCTGCGCGCTCGCCGGCAGGAGCATCCGCGTCCGGGTGAGCCGTTCGCGCTGGGAGGTAGAGAGCGTGCTGCTGCTTCTGCTGCCGGATCTCTCGGGCCATGCGCTGCAACTCGCCGCGCTCGAAAAGAAACGCGTGGCACTGCGCAAGGCGCTTGCCGATCAGCGTGCCCGGATGGGCGCGCTGCAGGGCGAGAAAGACGTCGCGAGCTACCTGTCGCTGGGCGGCAAGCTGCGCCGTCACGAAGTCACGCTGAGCCCGGAGCAGCAACTCGGCTGGCGCCGTCTCTCGGCGTTGGTCGCTCCGGCCTTGCGGACCTTGTCGCAACTGACCGATACGATCCGCGAGCATGACGAACAACTGGCGGCACTGGACGCGCAGGTCGAGGAACTCCTGGCAGCCAGAAGACGGTGCTGCAGCGGTCTCTCCTGCACGATCGACCGGGTCGAAGGGGAAACGCGGGTCGATACCCTGTCGCTTCGTCTATCCGATACACCGCTTGGCGATCTGCCGAGCAAGGAATTGAGAATTCGCCTGCGTCGGACCGACGCCGCCAGGAGGCGGCTCTTCAGCGGAGCAAGCGGCCAGTTCTCCTGGACTTACGACAACCAGTCGGCTGCCAGCTAGCGGCTCCTCCGTCAGCCTTCGGCCAGGCGCTGGTGGATGTGTTCGAGCGCTTCCTCGATCTGATCGATCAGGATCAGGCAGAGATCGCCGGATTGCAGCTTTGCCAGCGCCATGTCGATGGCGAGAAACTCGCCGCGGATCTCCTCGACTTCCGATGTCCGTCTGGCGTTTCTCAGGCCCTCGCGCAGCAGGGCGAGCACTTCACCGTCGGCACGGCCGCGTTGGCACTGATCCTGATAGAGCAGTACCCGATCGAAAGCGTCACCGAGAATTTCGGTCTGCTGGCGGATGTCTTCGTCTCGCCGGTCGCCCGCACCGCTGATCACCACCGAGCGTTTGCCGCCCGCCGCCAGGGGCAGGTTGTCGATCGCATCCACCAGCGCCTGAATGGCATCGGGGTTGTGGCCATAGTCGGCAATCAGCGTCGCACCACGATAGTGGAACACGTTGAAGCGTCCAGGCGCAGTACGCGCGTCGTTTACGAAGCTGCCGAGACCACGCTCTATCGTCGGCCAGTCGAGGCCCAGAGCCCACGCCGCCGCGGTTGCCGCCATGGCGTTTTCTATCTGGAAGCCAATGGCGCCCTGCTGGGTGACCGGGATTCCTGCCAGCGCGATGCGGTGTTCCACGCCTCCCCCGGAGGCGACGATCGAATCACCGTCGCGATAGACCACCCGCTTTCGTTGCGCCCGGTGCATTGCCATTACCGGATGGTTGCGATCGGAGGTGAAGAAAGTGACGCTGCCCGGGCAGGAATCGGCCATTCGCGCGACCATCGGATCGGCGGCGTTGAGCACGGCGACGCCGCTTCCCGGTCGCACGTTCTGCACGATCACGCGCTTGACGACCGACAAGTCCTCGACCGTGCTGATGTAGGAAAGCCCGAGGTGATCACCGAGACCGATGTTGGTGACCACCGCGACGTCGCAACGGTCGAAACCCAGTCCTTCGCGCAGTACTCCGCCGCGCGCCGTCTCGAGCACGGCTGCATCGACGTCGGGGTGGAGGAGGACGTTCCTGGCGCTCTTCGGGCCACTGCAGTCGCCGGTATCGATCCGCCTGACGCCGACATAGACGCCGTCGGTGGTGGTCATGCCCACCCGCAGGCCGTTCTCGCCAAGAATGTGGGCGATCAGGCGGACGGTGGTCGTCTTGCCATTCGTCCCTGCCACCGCGACCAGAGGAATGCGCGCGTCGTCGCCCGGCGCGAACATGTTGGCGATGATCGCTTCGCCGACCGGCTGCCCCTTGCCGAACGAGGGCTGCAGATGCATCCGTAAGCCCGGTGCGGCATTGATTTCGACGATGCCACCGCCCTGCGCCTCGAGCGGACGCAGCACACTGTCGCAGACGACATCGACCCCGGCGATGTCGAGGCCGACGGTCTGCGCCGCGGCGACCGCCTGCGCCGCAAATTCGGGATGGACGTCGTCGGTGACGTCGGTTGCCGTGCCGCCGGTGGAGAGATTCGCGTTGTTGCGCAGGACGACGCGTCGGCCGCGCGCCGGCACCGATTCCGGGGTCAGTCCGGCAGCCGTCAGGCGGGCGAGCGCCACGTCGTCGAGGCGAATCTTGGTCAGCGATGTAGCGTGGCCTTCACCGCGGCGCGGGTCGCTGTTTACGCGGTCCACGAGTTGGCGGATGGTGTGGCTGCCATCACCGATGACCAGTGGCGGATCGCGGCGCGCGGCGGCGACCAGTTTGTCGCCGACGATCAGCAGCCGGTAGTCGTGACCAGGAAGGTAGCGTTCGACGAGGACTTCGTCGCTGACCTCATGGGCGATCGCGTAAGCGGCTTCGATCTGCTCGCGCGTGTTCAGATTGACGGCGACGCCTTTGCCCTGGTTGCCGTCCTGCGGCTTGACGACGACCGGGCCCCCGATTTCGCACGCCGCCGCCCATGCGTCCTCGGCACTGAGGACCGGTCGACCGGTGGGAACCGGTACGCCGGCGGCGTGCAGGAGGATCTTGCTGAGTTCTTTGTCCTGGGCAATCGACTCGGCGACGGCGCTGGTCGAATCGGTCTCTGCCGCCTGGATGCGCCGCTGCCTGCTGCCCCAGCCAAACTGTACCATGCTGCCCTCGGTCAGCCGCCGGTAAGGAATGTTGCGTGCGACGGCGGCGTAGACGATGGCGCCGGTACTCGGGCCGAGGCGCCTGTCTTCGTCGAGCTCGCGCAGGCGATCGAGCGCTCCGGCAAGGTCGAACGGCGCGTCCTCGACGGCTGCCTGACAGAGTTCCTGCGCCAGTTCCAGCGCCAGGCGGCCAACTGCCTCTTCGCTGTACTCGACCACCACCTGATAGACGCCATTTTCCAGCGTCTGTGACGTGCGGCTGAAGGTGACCGGGCAGCCCGCCTGCGCCTGCAGGCCGAGGGTTGCGAATTCGAGCGCCTGCGCCATTGCTATCGCTTCCTCATGTCCGGCCGGTCCGAGCATGGCGAGCTCCGGGAAGCGTTCGCGGAGACGGTTTTCGAATTCCGGCATCTGGTCGATGCTGCGCTCGTCTTCGGCGCAATAGACGATCGCTTCGAGCGCCGTGTGTCTGCTCCAGAGATTCGGGCCGCGCAGGGCGCGGATACGCGAGACTTGCATGAAAGGGTTCCTCTTCTGATTGGTTCCGGAGAGCGGATGGCCTGGCGCCTGCCGAGCGCGGTGAATCAGGCGACGGGGAAGGTTTCCAGTCCGGTGCGAATGATCTCCGGCCCGATTCCCAGCGCCCAGGCGGCGGCGCTCGCGGCGAGGACGTTTTCTACCTGGAATTCGGCCTCGCCGTCGCTCGTCAGGGGAACGCCGTGCAGGCCGACGATCTCCCTTTCCTGGTCGCCGCTAGCGAGAATCACACGCCCATTGCGCGCATATACCGCCCGCTTGCCTTGCGCCCGGTGTTCGACGATCGCCGGCAGCGTCGGGTCTGCGGCAAAGAAGATGACTTCGCCGTCACAAAGTGGTGCCATTTCGACCAGCATCGGCTGGCTTGCATTGAGCACGGCGGCGCCCGTCGGCAGCACCAGATCGACTTGCGTGCGCAGGATGGTGAACACCTGCTCGGCAGTGCTTACGTCGTAGCGGCCGAAATGCCGGGCGGCATCGAAGTTGGTGATCACCCCGACCTGACAGCGGTCGTAGGCGAGGCCTTCACTGAGGATGGTGTCGCTGCCGTTCTCGAAGACGGCAGCCTCGACCGCGCGGTTCATCAGGATGCGGTGCGCGGCTCCCCAGTTGGCGCTGTCGCCCGCGTCGATGCAGCGTCGATCAACGAACAGGCCGCTGCTGCAGGCGAGCCCCGTGTGCTTGCCGGAAAGGGCAAGCAGGCGCGTGATCAGGCGGGCGACGGTGGTCTTGCCGAGGCTGCCGCTGACGCCGACCACCGGAATGCGGCCATCGTCGCCATTGGGGAACAACTCGTCGACGATGGCTTGCCCGACCGGGCGAGGTTTGCCGAACTGTGGCTTGAGATGCATCAGCAGGCCGGGGCCGGCATTGACTTCGACGATCGCTCCGCGCTGCTCGTCGAGTGGGCGCGAAATGTCCTCACAGACCAGGTCGACGCCGGCGATGTCGAGACCGACGATGCGTGCGGCAAGCGAGGCGGTCGCCGCCGTCTCGGGGTGAACCAGGTCGGTGACGTCGTCGGTATGGTTGCCGCTGCGCACGATCAGCACCTCGCGACCTGCTGGCGGGATCGACTCCGGAGTGAAGCCCTGGCGAGTTACTTCGAGTCGGGCGACCGGGTTGTCGGCGAGGTCGATGACGTCGAGCACGAATTCCTCCGCCGCACCGCGGCGGGGGTCGGAGTTGATCTGGATGTCGATCAATTGGTTGACCGTCGACTGGCCGTCGCCGATGATCCTGGCCACCTCACCGCGCGCCGCCGCGGCGAGCTTGCCACCGACGATCAGAAGACGGTGTTCCGAGCCACGTACGTAGCGTTCGACGATGACGCCGCTACCTTCCTCGACTGCCGCGGCGTAGGCCGACTCGACCTCTGCTCTGCTCACCAGATTGGTGAACACGCCGCGTGCGTGATTGCCGTCGGATGGTTTGACCACCACCGGGAAACCGATTTCGTCGGCTGCTTCACAGGCATCTTCGACGCTATCGACCAGGCGTCCTTCCGGAACCGGGACGCCACACGAACTGATCAGCGTCTTGGTGAGATCCTTGTCACGCGAAATGCCTTCGGCGATCGCGCTGGTGCGGTCGGTTTCGGCGGTCCAGATGCGCCGGCTACGTGCACCATAACCGAGCTGAACGAGGTTGCCGGTGGCCAGCAGGCGAATCGCGGGGATGCGGCGCTCCTTGGCGGTCGCAGCCTCGACGATGCATCCGGTGCTCGGGCCGAGCAGCTTGCGCTCGGCCATGTCGGCGAGATGCGCCACCGTGCCGGCGACGTCGAAAGGCGTGTCCCTGATCGCAGCGAGCAGCAGGTCGCGTCCGGCGTAAAGGCAGGCGCGGGTGACGTCCTCATGCCAGGCGCGCACCACGACTTTGTATACGCCGCGCGTCGAGGTTTCGCGTGCCTTGCCGAATCCGCCGGGCATGCCGGCGAGGTTCTGCAGTTCGAGCGTGACATGTTCGAGGATGTGCGCCGGCCAGGTGCCTTCCTGGACGCGGCGCAGAAAGCCGCCGCGCTCGCCGTAACTGCAGCGATGCTCGATCAGCGACGGCAGCAAGGCGCTCAGGCGTTCGTAAAATCCCGGAATGGTGTTCGACGGAAAGTCCTCGAGTTCACCGATATCGACTACCGCTTCGATGGCCGGACGGTAGGTCCAGATGTTCGGACCGCGCAGGTAGCGAATCTCGATGAACTTGATGTCTTTGCTTTTCATGTCGTCGGTCCAGGCACAGGAAGGTTGGCGCGTATAGGCGCGGGGCAGGCAGCGGACCTTGGGACAACGGAGCAGGCCCGGCTTGTCGTCGAAATAACGTGGCATACGTCAATCGGCTGACCGTTGGTCGCCGCAATTGGCTCAGCCGCGCTCACAGGAAGCGGTCCAGAATCCGGCGGCTTTGCTGATCGAGTGCGTTACGGTCGCGAATCAGGAAGTGAATGCCGTGGCTGTCGGCGATCAGCAACGCCGGTGGCGTCAGACGGCGGATGTCCTCTTCGCCCTTGAGGACGAAGCTGGTCGGGCCACGATCGGTTTCCACCTGCCAGGTGCTCGGCGTCGCAAAACTCGCGACGCCGATGATGCGGGTGATTACCGGCATGAACTCGCGCTGCGCGAGTTCGTCCGCGAGCAGTCCGCACGTTGCTTCGGGCAGGTCGGCCAGTCGCTCGATCCAGGCGAGCTCGTTGCCGTAGGGATCGACCAGAGCGATGCCGTCATCGGCCGCGGTGATCGGGAAGGCGCGTACCGGCACCACTCCGCCATGAATCTCGCCGTCCGGGCCGACGAGTTCGAGCCGGCCAAAGGCATTTCGACGCAACTGCAGCGGGTACTCCGTCGGGCTGACGTTCATTCACGGTCTCCCTCGTCTATGCGGTCGATGTCCATCCGGCGGAGCTCGTCTTCGGTGTCGACGTTGCGCGCCTGCGCCTGATAGAGGCGGTAGTAGTGCCCTTCCTGCGCCATCAGCTCGTCGTGGCTGCCGACTTCGACGACGCTGCCCCGATCGAGAACGACCAGGCGATTGGCGTCGCGCAGCGTGGACAGGCGGTGCGCGATGGCGATCGTCGTGCGTCCGCGTACCAGGTTGTCGAGAGCTTTCTGGATTTCCTTTTCGGTGGTCGTGTCCACCGACGACGTGGCTTCGTCGAGGATCAGAATGCGCGGGTCGATCAGCAGGGCGCGGGCAATCGATATGCGCTGCCTTTCTCCGCCCGACAGCGCCTGCCCCCGCTCGCCGACCAGGGAATCGTAGCCGTGCGGCAGGCGCAGGATGAACTCGTGCGCATGCGCGGCGCGAGCGGCAGCGACGATCTCGGCCCGGGTCGCCTCGGGCTTGCCGTAGGCGATGTTCTCGGCGATTGTGCCAAAGAACAGGAAGGGTTCCTGCAGGACCAGGCCGATGTGCTTGCGGTACTCGGCAACCGGCAGCGAGCGGATGTCGACGCCGTCGATCAGGATGGCGCCTTCGCTGACATCGTAGAATCGGCAGATCAGGTTGACCAGCGTGCTCTTGCCGGAGCCGCTGTGGCCGACCAGGCCGATCATCTCGCCGGGTTCGATGACCAGGTCGATGTCGCGAGTGACGCTGCGTGTGCCGTAGCGAAAGCCGACATCGCGCAGTTCGATGCGGCCGGCGACCTTGGCCAGGTGCACCGGGTTCGTCGGCTCGGGAACGCTGGAAACGTGGTCGAGAATGTCGAAAATGCGCTTGGCACCTGCCGCCGCCTTTTGGGTGACCGAAACGATGCGGCTCATCGAGTCGAGGCGCAGGTAGAAACGGCTGATGTAGGCGAGAAAAGCGGTGAGGACGCCGACCGTGATCCGATCCTGGGCGATCTGCCAGATGCCGAAAGCCCAGACGATCAGCAGACCAATTTCGGTGAGGAGCGTCACGGTCGGGGAAAACAGCGACCAGACCTTGTTGACCCGGTCGTTTACGTCCAGATTGTGCGCATTGGCCGCGCGAAAGCGCGCCGCCTCTCGGCTTTCCTGAGCAAAGGCCTTGACCACGCGGATGCCGGGAATCGTGTCGGCGAGCACGTTGGTCACTTCGGCCCAGATGCGATCGACCCGCTCGAAACCGGTGCGCAGCTTCTCGCGCACGACGTGGATCAGCCAGCCGATGATCGGCAGTGGCAGCAGGGTCACCGCCGCCAGCCAGGGGTCGATCGACACCAGGATCACCGTGGTCATCAGGATCATCAGCACGTCCGTGGCGAAGTCCAGCAGGTGGAGCGAAATGAAGATGTTGATGCGGTCGGTTTCGGAACCGATGCGCGCCATCAGGTCGCCGGTCCGCTTGCCGCCGAAGTATTCCTGCGAAAGCTTGAGCAGGTGCTCGTAGGTGGCGGTGCGCAGGTCGGCGCCGATCCGCTCCGATACCAGCGCCAGAATGTAGGTGCGTCCCCAGCCGAGCACCCAGGCGAAGAGCGACGATCCGAGCAGACCCGAAAGGTAGAGAGCGACCAGTCCGGCGTCGATCGGCTGGCCGTTCTGGTAGGGAATCAGCACCTTGTCCATCAGCGGCATCGTCAGGTACGGTGCCACCAGTGTGGCCGCGGTGGTCAGCAGCGAAAGGACGAAGGCGACCAGCAGTCGTCCTCGGTACGGTCTGGCGAAACGCGCCAGGCGCAGCAGCGTCCAGGTCGAGGGTGGCTCGTGGATTTCCTTGCTGCACGCCGGGCATTCTTCCTGTCCGGCAAGCAGTGGGGTCTCGCACTTCGGGCAAAGCGCCTGTGGCGACGCCGGCGGCATTTCGCCGGTGACCCGGAAAGCCAGTTGACGGGCGAAATGGTCGACCAGGCGACCGGCGGCGACGTCGGCGCCCAGCGTGTAGCGCCAGTGGCCCAGGCGTGATTCGCGGTCGCACAGTTCGAGGCTGCCGACCCCCGAATGATCACGCCGCGAAAGGGAAAGTCCGGGCCGGTACGTCCAGCTTCGCCACTGCTGGTCGTCGGCCGACATCACCAGCAGGCGGTCGCTGGTCACCACCACGATGCCGCTGCTGAAGCGCAGTCCTGCATCCAGGTCGATCTCCAGCGCCGCCAGCACCTTCTCGTCGCGAGTCAACTGCTGTTCGAGCGGCGCGACCCATGCGGCGGGCAGCGTCGGTGGTGCCATTGCGGCGAGCAGCGAGTCGAGGGGAGGGGATGCGGATTCGACTGGAGTCATTAGTGGATCGCTGAATTACCGAGCAGGCTGTGGGAGGCGTCGCGAGGCCGCAAGTATAATACCCTCCGGCGATGCGGGCGCCTTCCCGATTTCCCTCGCCCGTACCCGGCGCTGTGGTCGGCGAGGAATCGCCCCACACTAGAGGCGGAGACGATGGCTGCCGAGCTGACATTGCTGCTGCAGGCGGGCGACGGTTGGCAGGAGGTTGAGCCCGGTTTCCTGGCGGCACTGGCTGGCGCGGTCGAGCAGTTCGTCGTAGCCGGCATCGACGCAATCGCCGGCGGCAGCGAGGGCAATGGTATTGCCGCCGTCGCCGGAGGGAAAGACCAGCGTTCGGCCATCGAAGGCCTGGTTGATGCGATCGACGCTGGCCTGAAAACCGCGCTCGCGACCGAGCAGGTTCACCGCCAGCAACCCGTGCTCACCGAGGCGGGCGCGACAGGCCTGGTAGAAGGGGAGGGTATCGAGGACGCCGGCGCGGGCGTTGCGGTCGAAGCCGTCGATCAGCAGGTAGTCGTGGTGGCTGTCGCCGGCGAGCATGTAGTCGGCGCCGTCGGCGATGATCACACGCAGTCGCGAAGGGTCGTCGGGCAGTTGGAAGTGCAGCCGTGCGACAAGCTCGATCTGCGGGTCGATTTCGACGACCGTGATCCTGGTTTTCGGCAACTGGTGGTAGATGAACTTTGCCAGTGACCCGGCGCCGAGGCCGATCAGCAGCGCCTGGCGTGGCCACGGCGGATCACGCAGCAGCAAGCCGGTCATCATTTCGCGCGTGTAGGCGAGTTCCAGCGCATTCGGGTATTGAATGCGCATCGCTCCCTGCACCCAGGCTGACGAGAAATGCAGATAACGGACCCCGGCCTTCTCGCTGATTTCGATCGAACTGCGGTTGACCAGCCGTTGCCGCAGTTGTCCGAGCCGCTCGGCAAGCCGATCTCTAGGTGTGCGCAAGGAGGCGATCGCTCAGCGGGCTGGCGGAAGTGTGGAAAGCGTTGCCAAGGATAGAAGGTTAGGAAATCCAACGGCGCCATCGGAAGTGTATGAGTCCCCGTGAAGCGGTGTCAATCTCGGATTGGGTCCCGTGAACCCATGAAAAGTCATCTGACTCCCGCTTCGCCCAGTGCCTGTGGTCATCCAGGAATTGCCGATTCCATTCTTGCGCTGGCGGCGAGCGGCGTCCTTTGCCTTGCGGGCGTGGGGCATGGCGGCAACGTTCCCAAGCTAGCCGCGGCGGACGTGGCCTCCGGGGCGGCGCTAAAGAACAACGTTGTGTTTGGCAGCGTGAACGCCAACAAACTGCACTGGTTCAAGGGCGCCGAAGCGCTGGCGCGCGCGGATCGTTCCTGGTTGACTCGCCTCATTACCCGGCGCGAGCGCCCGGAGAACTTCGCCCAGGCTCTGGCGAGGAAGACGGAGGAAATCAAAGTCATCATCCAGTTCTCAGAGGTATGATCGCCCAATGACTGTCGGGTGGGAATTGGCAACCACATCGCCGTGCGCATGATGAGCCCAGTCGGGCATCTGGTCTGCCTTGGCGTTTTCGGCTTGATGGTCCCGCTGCTGCTCGCCCTGATCGTCACGACCGCTGCAGCGTCTGGCTATCTTGGCTATGTTGGGACCTATACCGGCAACGGAAGCGAAGGAATCTACGACTACCGGTTTAGCCCAGCCACCGGTGAATCCACTCCGATCGCTCCGGCTGGTCTTCAGCATCGCTTCGGATAGCGGCAGCTTGGCACCTGTGCAATGGATTCGCGGCGGAGGCAGGACGCCGCGCACTCTCGCGACAAAACCGAAGGGCTCGAAACGCGTTCCCTGGCGGCCGTTGTAGTCCGAGTTCGCCGGAACCGCCCTGTTCGTGCTCGTTGGCCTTTCGATCGTCATCGTGATGTTCGGGTCGGGCAGTCCCGTGCCGAGCGCGACTCCCAGCCTCGATGCTCGCCACCTCATCGCAGGGTTTCTCTTCGGCTCGACGGGGGCTCTGATTGCGCTGTCTCCGGTCGGCAAGATAAGCGGCGCGCACATCAACCTGGCCGTCACGCTGGGCTTCCTTCTCATGCAGAAGCTTGATTTCCCAGTGGCGCTCGGCTAAGTGCTGGCCCAACTGGCGGGCGGAATCCTTGGATCTCTGCCGCTTCTGGCGTGGGGTTCATTGGGGCAAAGCGTGTCCTACGGTGCGACGTCGCCGGGTCAGGGCTACTTTACCCAGGCCGCCTTGCTCGGCGAGGTGGCAAACACCATCACCATGGTCACGCTACTGACCGCTTTCTTGGCGTTCAGGCGAATTCGTCCGTTCACGCGCGCTCTTTTCCGCCCGCTTAACGTGATCATGGTGTATCTGAAGGCGGCAGTATCGGGCACCAGCACGAACCCGGCGCGCAGCCTCGGCCCGGCGCTCATCTCGGGCCAATGGCACGGTAAATGGGTGTACTGGGCCGGTCCGCAGACCGGCATACTGCTGGCACTTGTTGGCTGCAGTTTCCTGGCTCGACGCATCAAGGTCGCCAAGCTTTACCACTTCGATAGCGATCGCGACGGCCTGTTCCGCAGGGAATGTTAACGGCTTCCAACCAACATGGAAATCTGGCGCTGAGCGTCTGACCGGAGGCAGCATGGTCGGCGCCCGTTCCCGGAACTTTGGCAGTCGCCCATGGTGCCCAGCCGGAACAGGGCGTGCGCCGTATTCCAGTTCTGGCGACAGTGGGTGGAAGCAGTTTCGTCTGGGACAAAGGGCCGGTGTGGCAGACAGTCGTCGCACGAAAATTGACCGGAAACGCGCAATCTGGCTATACTCTGCAAGTTTTTTCTGCGTCGTCCGGTTGGCGACGCGCATGCGCCAGGTCGATCAAGAGGTAATATGGATTATCTGTTTTCCGTGGTACTGGTGGTGCACATACTCGCCGCGATCGGCGTGATCGGGCTGGTCCTGATGCAGCATGGGAAGGGCGCCGACATGGGCGCTGCGTTTGGCAGCGGTGCTTCGGGCAGCCTGTTCGGTGCTACCGGGTCCGCCAATTTTCTCAGCCGCACCACTGCGGTACTGGCGATGGTGTTTTTCGTGACCAGCCTGTCTCTCGCCTATCTTGCCTCGAGCAAGCCAAAAACGACTGGCAGTGTGATGCAGGATGCGGTAAACTCCGCGCCTGTTCCGGCAGCACCGGCCGGTGGCGCCGAGCAGGGGACAAGCCCGGCGAATCCAGATTCGAAGGCGAAAGATATTCCCAAGTAATTCGGTTGCAAGGCAGCAGCGAGCGAAGCAGGATCCCTCGACGAGCTCGACCGTTGTCCGTGGTAATGCCGACGTGGTGAAATTGGTATACACGCTATCTTGAGGGGGTAGTGACTTCGGTCGTATGAGTTCGAGTCTCATCGTCGGCACCAGGAGGAGCCATGCGGGGCGGGTGGCTGCAGTCTGAGTTGAAGTGCTTGTGGGGCGGATCATGCTGGAAAGCTATTTCCCGGTCTTTGTCTTCATCCTGATTGGCATCGCATTTGGTTTCGCGCCGGTGATTGCTGGCATGGTGGTCGGACCGCATCGCCCCGACAGCGAAAAACTCTCTCCTTACGAATGCGGCTTCGAGGCTTTCGAAGATGCGCGCATGAAGTTCGATGTGCGCTATTACCTGATCGCCATCATCTTCATCCTCTTCGACCTGGAAGTGGCGTTCCTGCTGCCCTGGGCGACGATCTTCCGGGAGATCGTGCACACCGAGTCGGTCAGGTGGTTCGGTTTCCTCGAGATGCTGGTTTTCATCGCCATCCTGGTCGTCGGCTACCTCTATGCCTGGGCCAAGGGCGCTCTGGACTGGGAGTGAGTGATGGGCATTGAAGGCATTCTTCAGGAAGGCTTCGTCACCACCACGGCGGACAAGCTGATCAACTACGTGCGTACCGGCTCGCTGTGGCCGATGAGCTTCGGGCTTGCCTGTTGCGCCATCGAAATGATCCATGCGGGCTGTTCGCGCTACGATCTCGATCGCTTTGGCATCGTCTTTCGCCCCAGTCCGCGCCAGTCCGATGTCATGGTCGTCGCCGGGACGCTGACCAACAAGATGGCGCCGGCAATGCGCAAGGTTTACGACCAGATGGCCGAGCCGCGCTGGGTGGTTTCCATGGGATCCTGTGCCAACGGCGGCGGTTACTATCATTACGCCTACTCGGTGGTGCGCGGTTGCGACCGGATCGTTCCCGTGGATATCTACGTTCCCGGCTGTCCGCCGACTGCGGAAGCGCTGATCTACGGCCTGATCCAGTTGCAGAACAAGATTCGCCGGACCAATACCATCGCCCGCTGAACACAACCAACCCGAGAGTGAGTCATGTCCGCCACGCTGGAAGCGCTTTGCCAGAACTTGCAGAAACATCTCGGTGATCGAGTCAAGTCCCTGAAGGTGGCGCTCGGTGAAGTGACCATCGAGGTCGATGCCGCCGACTACCTGGCGGTGATGCAGAACCTTCGCGACGAGCCGGAGTTGGCTTTCGAAGAATTGATCGACCTGTGCGGCGTCGACTATTCGACGTATGGCAATGTGGCGTGCAAAGGCAGGCGCTTTGCGGCAGTCAGCCACCTCTTGTCGATCACCCGGAATTGGCGCTTGCGCGTTCGCTGCTTCGCACCGGATGACGATTTTCCTTCGGTGCCGTCGGTCACTTCCGTGTGGAACAGCGTCAACTGGTTCGAGCGCGAGGCTTTCGACCTGTTCGGAATCGTTTTTCCGGGACACAGCGACCTGCGCCGTATTCTCACCGACTACGGCTTTGTCGGGCATCCGTTCCGCAAGGATTTCCCGGTCTCGGGTTACGTCGAGATGCGCTACGACCCGGAGCAGCAGCGAGTAATCTATCAGCCGGTGACGATCGAGCCGCGCGAGATCACGCCACGGATCGTTCGCGAAGCGACTTACGGGAACGTCGACAATGCCTGAATTGCGCAACTTTACCCTGAACTTCGGGCCGCAGCACCCGGCTGCGCACGGCGTTCTGCGAATGGTGCTCGAACTGGACGGCGAGGTCGTGATGCGGGCCGACCCGCATATCGGCCTGCTGCACCGCGCGACCGAAAAGCTCGCCGAGAACAAGACCTGGATCCAGTCCGTGCCGTACATGGATCGCCTCGACTACATGTCGATGATGTGCAACGAGCACGCCTACTGCATGGCGATCGAAAAGCTGCTGCAGATCGAGGTGCCGCTCCGGGCGCAGTACATCCGCGTAATGTTCGACGAAATCACGCGTGTCCTCAATCACCTGCTCTGGGTTGGCTGCCACGGTCTGGACGTGGGCGCAATGACCATGGTGCTCTACGCCTTCCGCGAGCGTGAGGACCTGATCGATGCCTACGAGGCGGTGTCGGGAGCGCGCATGCATGCAGCCTACTATCGGCCGGGTGGCGTTTACCGTGATCTGCCCGATCGCATGGCGCAATATCAGGAGTCGAAGTGGAAGACCGCCGCGCAGATCAAGCCGTTCAACGACGTGCGCAGCGGTTCGCTGCTCGACTTCCTCGACGATTTCGTCGGTCGTTTTCCGAAGCTGCTGGACGAGTACGAAACCCTGCTGACCGACAATCGCATCTGGAAACAGCGTTTGGTCAATGTTGGCATCGTCTCGCCCGAGCGCGCGCTGCAGCGGGGCTTTACCGGGCCGATGTTGCGCGGCTCCGGTATCGCCTGGGATCTGCGCAAGAAACAGCCGTACGAAGTGTACGATCGGCTGGACTTCGACATTCCGGTGGGAGTTACCGGTGACTCGTATGACCGCTATCTGGTCCGCATGGAAGAGATGCGACAGTCCAATCGCATCATCAAGCAGTGCATCGACTGGTTGCGGCAGAATCCGGGTCCGGTGATGTCCGACAACCACAAGGTGGCGCCGCCCGATCGTGCAGCCATGAAGTCCAACATGGAAGAACTCATTCACCACTTCAAGCTTTGCACCGAAGGCCTGCATGTCCCGGAGGGCGAAGTCTATTCGGCGGTCGAGCATCCGAAGGGAGAGTTCGGCATCTACGTGATTTCCGATGGCGCCAACAAACCGTATCGTTTGAAGATCCGCCCCCCCGGTTATGTGCACCTTTCGGCGATGGACGAGATGGTGCGTGGCCACATGCTCGCCGACGTGGTGACGATCATTGGTTCGCAGGACGTTGTTTTTGGCGAGATTGACCGCTGATGCTGACTTCAGAATCCCTCAAGAGAATCGATCGTGAAATTGCCAAGTACCCGGCCGATCAGAAACAGTCGGCGGTCATGGCAGCTCTCGCCATAGCACAGGAAGAGCAGGGCTGGCTGTCGAGCGAGGCCATCGAGTTCGTCGCCAATTACCTCGGCATGGCGCCGATCGCTGCCTACGAGGTGGCCACCTTCTACAACATGTACGACCTCAAGCCGGTCGGCAAGTACAAGGTGTCGGTATGTACCAACCTGCCGTGCATGCTCACTGGCGGGGTCGACGCTGGTGAATATCTGAAGAAGAAGCTGGGTATCGGTTACAACGAAACGACTCCGGACGGTCTGATCACGCTAAAGGAAGGCGAGTGCATGGGCGCCTGCGGCGACGCGCCGGTGATGATCGTCAACAACCGGCGCATGTGCAGCTGGATGAATCCCGAGCAAATCGACAAACTGCTGGCGGAGCTCAAGTAATGGCGATTCTCGGTGCGATCAACCCGATGCTCAGCGTCGGTCTGGATGGCGATAATGCCTGGCGTCTGGCGGATTACGTCAAGCGTGGCGGTTACCGGGCGTTGCGGCGCATTCTCGAAGGCAAGATTCCGCAGGGCGACGTGATCAACGAGGTCAAGAAATCGGTCTTGCGCGGTCGCGGCGGTGCCGGATTTCCTACCGGCC
Organism: Accumulibacter sp.; assembly: GCF_023806565.1. Taxonomy (GTDB): domain Bacteria; phylum Pseudomonadota; class Gammaproteobacteria; order Burkholderiales; family Rhodocyclaceae; genus Accumulibacter. Next base: position 58,384 of record NZ_JAMTDV010000102.1, read on the forward strand.
TCAAGTGGAGTTTCATGCCGCGCTCCTTCCCGGGTGACAAGTACGTGGTCTGCAATTCGGACGAAGGCGAACCTGGGACTTTCAAGGACCGCGACATCCTGCGTTACAACCCGCACTCGGTGATCGAGGGGATGACCATCGCCGCCTATGCGATGGGCGCTGCGCGCGGTTACAACTATATTCACGGCGAAGTGTGGGAGATCTACGAGCGCTTCGAGGAGGCTCTCGACGAAGCGCGCGCCGCTGGCTTTCTGGGCGCGGAGCTGCTCGGTTCCGGGTTCAGCTTCGACCTCTTCGCGCATCACGGCTATGGCGCCTATATCTGTGGCGAAGAAACTGCTCTGCTCGAGTCGATCGAGGGCAAAAAGGGGCAACCGCGTTTCAAACCACCTTTCCCGGCGTCTTTCGGTTTATACGGCAAACCGACGACGATCAACAACACCGAAACCTTCGCCTCGATCCCCTACATCATCAACATCGGAGGCGAAGCCTATCTCGAGGCCGGCAAGCCCAACAACGGCGGTACCAAGCTGTTCTCGGTTTCGGGGCATGTCAATCGCCCCGGCAACTACGAAGTACCCCTTGGCACGCCGTTCGCGACCCTGCTCGAAATGGCTGGCGGCATGCGTGGCGGCCGCAAGCTGAAGGGCTGCATCCCGGGCGGCTCGTCGGCGCCGGTGGTTCCTGCGGCGACGATGATGGACTGCACCATGGACTACGATTCGATCAGCAAGGCCGGCTCGATGCTCGGCTCGGGCGCGGTCATCGTCATGGACGAAACCACTTGCATGGTCAGGGCGCTTGAACGTCTCTCCTATTTCTACTACGAAGAATCGTGTGGTCAGTGCACACCTTGCCGCGAAGGAACCAGTTGGCTGTACAAGGTGCTGCATCGCATCGAGAATGGCCAGGGGCGGGCCGACGATCTCGATCTGCTCGCGAGCGTGACCACCAATATCATGGGTCGCACCATCTGCGCGCTTGGCGACGCGGCATCGATGCCGGTGCAGAGCTTCATCAAGCATTTCCGCGACGAGTTCGCGTACCACATCGAACACAAGAAGTGCCTTGTGCCCGTTGATGTGCAGCGCGCCGGCAGCGGCTTCTTTACGGCTTAGGGTGCGAGACGATGGAAATCGAAATCGACGGCAAGCTGGCGAATGTGCCTGATGGCAGCACGATCATGGACGCCGCCCAGCAGCTTGGTGCTTATATCCCGCATTTCTGCTATCACAAGAAGCTCTCGATCGCGGCCAACTGTCGCATGTGTCTGGTGCAGGTGGAGAAGGCGCCGAAGCCGATGCCGGCCTGTGCCACTCCGGTCACGAACGGGATGAAGGTGTTTACGCACTCCGAACTGGCGGTGCAGGCCCAGAAAGGAGTGATGGAGTTTCTGCTGATCAATCACCCCCTCGATTGCCCGATCTGTGACCAGGGGGGCGAGTGCCAGTTGCAGGATCTGGCGGTCGGTTACGGTGGCAGCGCCTCGCGCTTTCAGGAAGACAAGCGAGTCGTCTTTCACAAGGACGTTGGCCCGCTGATCTCGATGCAGGAAATGGCGCGGTGCATTCACTGTACGCGCTGCGTTCGCTTCGGGCAGGAAATTGCCGGGGTGATGGAACTCGGCATGGCGAGCCGCAACATGCATTCCGAGATCACCACCTTCGTTGGTCGTTCGGTCGACTCGGAACTGTCGGGCAACATGATCGATCTCTGCCCGGTCGGCGCTCTGACCTCCCGGCCGTTCCGCTACACCGCGCGCAGTTGGGAGTTGTCGCGCCGCAAGTCGATCAGTCCGCACGACAGCGTCGGTGCCAACCTGACCGTGCAGGTCAAGAACAACATCGTGATGCGCGTCCTGCCGCGCGACAACGAGGAAGTGAACGAGTGCTGGATCTCCGACAAGGAGCGCTTTTCGTACGAGGCATTGAATTCTCCGGCGCGCCTGGGCAAGCCGATGGTTCGGGTAGACGGTGCATTGCGCGAAGTCGACTGGAACGTCGCGCTCGATTACGTCGCGCATGCCCTCAGGGATGTCGTCGGCAACAGCGGCGGCGAGTCGCTGGCGGCACTGGCCTCACCGCAGGCCACGCTCGAAGAACTCTATCTGCTGCAGAAACTGACGCGTGGTCTTGGCTCGGGCAGCGTCGATTTCCGTCCGCGGCGGCGGGACTTCTCGGCCGATGACAAACTTGCCGGCGTGCCCTGGCTGGGACTTCGGTTCGCCGAAATCAAGGATCTCGATGCGGCGTTGGTGATCGGCAGTTTCCTGCGCAAGGACCACCCCCTATTCGCACAGCGGTTGCGTCAACTGGCCAAGAAGTGGGGCAAGGTCAGTCTATTGTCGGTTGCTGGCGACGATCCACTGATCAAGTTGCACGCGCAGTTGACCGTTTCGCCGGCCGATCTGCCGCGGGCACTCGCTGCGGTCGTCAAGGCAGCGGCAAGGTTGAAGGGCGAACTGGTTCCGCCTGGGCTTGAGGCAGTCGAGCCCTGCCCGATCAGCGAAGCCATCGCGAGCAGCCTGCTCGCGGGCGAAAAACGGGCGCTGTTTCTCGGCAACGCTGCCGAGCAGAATCCGCAGGCAGCACAATTGCACGCGCTGGCGCTCGAACTTGCGAGACTGACCGGTGCCAGCTGCGGTTTCCTCGGGGAGGGTGCCAATAGCGTCGGCGGCCACGTGGCGAAAGCGCTGCCGACTGCGCTCAATGCGTACGAAATGTTCGCGCAACCGCGCAAGGCCTATGTTCTTCTCGGAGTTGAACCGGAACTCGATTGTCACAACCCGCAACAGGCACTTGCCGCGCTCAAGGATGCGGCGCTGGTGGTCGTGCTGACGCCGTTTGCCGATGGTCTGGTGCGAGACTACGCGGATGTGCTCCTGCCGATTTCGCCGTTCACCGAGACCGCGGGCACCTTTGTCAACGCCGAGGGGCGGGTGCAGAGTTTCCAGGGCGTCGTTCGCCCCCTCGGCGATTCGCGACCCGGCTGGAAGGTACTGCGCGTGCTCGGCAATCTGCTGGGACTGCCGGGTTTCGATCAGGACTCGAGCGAACAGGTGCGTGACGAAATCGCACCGCCCGGACAGGAATTCGTGGCCGGATTGAACAACGGACTCGCGGCTCTGCCCTTGTCGTTGGCCTTTGCCCGCAGTGGTCTGCAGCGCGTTGCCGATGTGCCGATCTATTTCGCCGATCCGCTGGCTCGCCGCGCGCCGGCGCTGCAGAAGACGCGCGATGCGGCGGCACCGATGGCGCGCATGAGCGCGCAGACACTGGCGACGCTGCGTATCGGCGACGGCGTCCCGGTTCGCCTCAGGCAGGCCGACGGAGAGGTTGTGCTCACGGCTCGAGCGGACGAAACAGTACCGGCCGGCTGTGTTCGGGTTGCTGCAGCCCATGCTTCGACTGCGGCGCTGGGCGAGATGTTCGGTGCGATCAACGTGGAGCGTGCATGATGGTCGATGCGCTGCAGGGACTATTGCAAGGTCTGTTCGGGGCGGCATTTCCGCTGGTCTGGGCCGTCCTCAAGATCGTGCTGATCATTGCACCGCTGCTTCTCGCGGTTGCCTACCTGACCTTCTGGGAGCGCAAGGTCATCGGCTGGATGCAGGTGCGCATCGGACCGAACCGGGTCGGACCCTGGGGCCTGATTCAGCCGATCGCCGATGGCCTAAAGCTGCTCTTCAAGGAAGTCGTGATCCCCACCGGTTCCGACAGGAGCGTGTTTCTGCTCGCGCCGATGTTCGCTTTTGCTCCGGCTCTGGCCGCCTGGGCAGTGATCCCGTTCAACGATACGCTGGTGCTGGCGAACGTCAATGCCAGCCTGCTCTACATCATGTCGATCAGCTCGATCGGCGTCTACGGGATCATTCTCTCGGGCTGGGCATCGAACTCGAAATACGCCTTTCTCGGCGGCATGCGCTCTGCGGCCCAGATGATCTCGTACGAAGTCGCCATGGGGTTGGCACTGGTCGTCGTGCTGATGGTGTCGAACAGTCTCAATCTCGGCGACATCGTCGGTGCGCAGGGCCGCGGTCATTTTGCCGACAAGGGTCTGGGCTTCCTATCGTGGAACTGGCTGCCGCTGCTCCCGATGTTTGTCGTTTATCTGGTGTCGATCGTTGCCGAGACAAATCGCGCGCCGTTCGATCTCGCCGAGGGTGAATCGGAGATCGTCGGTTTCCATGTCGAGTATTCCGGGATGGCTTTCGCGGTCTTCTTCCTCGCCGAGTACGCCAACATGATCCTGGTTTCGACGCTGGCCTCGATCCTCTTTCTCGGCGGCTGGCTGTCACCGGTCGGTTTTCTGCCGGATGGCATTCTCTGGCTGTTCCTGAAAATCTCGGCCGTCCTGTTCGTCTTTCTCTGGATCCGCGCCACTTTTCCGCGCTATCGCTACGACCAGATCATGCGCCTCGGCTGGAAAGTGTTCATCCCGCTCTGCCTCGTATGGCTGGTCGTGGTCGGCGTCTGGATGATGTCACCTTTGAACATCTGGAAGTGAGAGGCCAGGCATGGGTTCGATGAAGGAAGTTTTCAACAGTCTACTGCTCAAGGAACTGTTCAAGGGCATGTCGGTGACCGGACGCTACATGTTTTCGCGCAAGATCACCGTCCAGTATCCCGAAGAAAAGACGCCGCAGAGTTTCCGCTTTCGCGGTTTGCATGCGCTGCGGCGTTATCCCAACGGCGAAGAGCGCTGCATTGCCTGCAAGCTGTGCGAGGCGGTCTGTCCGGCCATGGCAATCACCATCGAATCGGACCAGCGGGCCGACGGCTCGCGGCGCACGACGCGTTACGACATCGACTTGACGAAATGCATTTTCTGCGGCTTCTGCGAGGAGGCATGTCCGGTCGATGCCATCGTCGAAACGCGGATTTACGAGTACCACGGCGAGACGCGTGGCGACCTCTATTACACCAAGCCGATGTTGCTGGCCAATGGTGACCGTTACGAAACGCAGATCGCGGCAGACCGCGAGCTCGACTCGAAATACCGCTGACAGGCAGACACGATGGAATTCAAGACCTTCGTTTTCTACTTTCTTTCGGCGATCCTCGTGCTTGCCGGACTACGCGTCATCACCGCCCGCAATCCGGTGCACGCTGCGCTCTACCTCGTCCTTGCGTTCTTTACGGCGAGCGGCGTGTGGATGCTCTTGCAGGCGGAGTTTCTGGCCATCGCCCTGGTGCTGGTCTATGTCGGCGCGGTCATGGTGCTCTTCCTGTTTGTGGTCATGATGCTCGACATCAATCTCGACCGCCTGCGCGAGGGCTTCTGGAGCTACCTGCCACTCGGATCGATCATTGCACTGCTGATGGTCGTGGAAATGGGTCTGGTGCTCGGTGGCAATTATCTCGGCCTGTTCGAGAGCAGCGTTGCCCAGGCCGCTGCCGAGGACAGCAATGTGCAGGCGGTCGGGCGCCTGCTATTTACCGATTATGTCTATCCCTTCGAGCTGGCGTCGGTGATCCTGCTCGTCGGGATCGTCGCTGCGGTGGCCCTGACGCAACGCGACAAGCGGAAGAACAAGGCGGTCAGCCCCTCGCAGCAGGTATTTGTCAAGGCGAGGGACCGCGTACGCGTGCTGCAGATGCCCGCCGAGAAGAGCGAGTAGCGCCGCGTTTGAAGCAAAACCGGGCGGCGGCGGGATGCCCGCACGCCGTGCAGAAGGAACCAGGGAGGCACCCTTGCTTACACTGTCCCATTTCTTGATCCTGGGCGCGATTCTGTTCGCAATCAGCGTTGTCGGCATCTTCCTCAACCGAAAAAATCTGATCATCATATTGATGTCGATCGAGCTGATGCTGCTGGCGGTGAACATGAACTTCATCGCCTTCTCTCACTACCTGCAGGATCTTGCCGGGCAGATTTTCGTCTTCTTCATCCTGACTGTTGCCGCGGCCGAATCGGCCATCGGCCTGGCGATTCTCGTGGTGCTGTTCCGCAACCTGAAGACCATCCACGTGGATGATCTGGACAGCCTGAAGGGTTGATCATGGAAATGCAAAAGCTCTACCTGCTGGTTCCGCTGGCCCCGCTGTTTGGTGCCATCGTCGCCGGCCTGTTCTGCCGGGTGATTCCACGCTGGGTGGCGCATACCGTGACGATCGCCGGGGTGGCGGTTTCCTGCTTCGCTTCGTATGTGATCTTCAAGGACGTGTTGGCTGGCAACAGCTACAACGGCCCGGTTTACCAGTGGCTTACGTCGGGCGACTACCGGTTCGAGGTGGGCTTCCTGATCGATCGGCTCAGCGTGACGATGATGCTGGTCGTCACCTTCGTTTCCCTGATGGTGCACATCTACACCATCGGCTACATGCAGGACGACCCTGGGTACAATCGCTTCTTCAGCTACATTTCGCTATTCACCTTCTCGATGTTGATGCTGGTGATGAGCAACAACTTCATGCAGCTCTTCTTCGGCTGGGAAGCGGTCGGGCTGGTATCGTATCTGCTGATCGGTTTCTGGTACACAAGGCCGACGGCGATCTTCGCCAATCTCAAGGCGTTTCTGGTCAACCGGGTCGGTGACTTCGGCTTCATCCTCGGTATCGGGCTGGTGCTCACCTACTTCGGGACGCTCGATTACGCGGCGGTATTCGCCAAGGCCCCCACCGTCGCTGCCCACAACACCATCGTGCTGTTCGGCGAGGGCCAGGGCGTCGCCGTGACGACGGCAATCTGCATCCTGCTGTTCATCGGTGCCATGGGCAAGTCTGCGCAGGTGCCGCTGCATGTCTGGCTTCCCGACTCGATGGAAGGTCCGACGCCGATTTCCGCGTTGATCCACGCCGCGACGATGGTGACGGCGGGGATCTTCATGGTCGCACGCATGTCGCCGCTGTTCGAGTTGTCGACTACGGCGCTGTCCTTCGTCATCGTGATCGGCGCGATCACCGCACTGTTCATGGGCTTCCTGGGCGTCATCCAGAACGACATCAAGCGCGTGGTGGCGTATTCGACGCTCTCGCAACTCGGTTACATGACCGTCGCCCTCGGCGCGTCGGCATACTCGGTGGCGATCTTCCATCTGATGACGCATGCCTTCTTCAAGGCGCTGCTGTTCCTCGCCGCCGGCTCGGTGATCATCGGCATGCACCACGACCAGGACATTCGCAACATGGGTGGTCTGCGCAAGTACATGCCGATTACCTGGATCACTTCGCTGATCGGTTCGCTGGCGCTGATCGGCACACCGTTCTTCTCCGGTTTCTATTCCAAGGATTCGATCATCGAGGCGGTTGCCCTTTCGCACATTCCGGGATCGGGTTTTGCCTATTTCGCCGTCATGGCTGGCGTCTTCGTCACCGCCTTTTACTCGTTCCGGATGTATTTCCTGGTGTTCCACGGTGAGGAGCGTTTCGGCAAGTCGAGCCATCACGACGATACCGCGCACGCCGCGCAGCATGTGGCGCACGACGACCAGGCAGCGGCACACGACAGCCACGCGCATCCCGCCGACGATGCGCACGCGGAGCATCATGGCCTCGCACCCGGGCAGAAGCCGCACGAAACGCCTTGGGTGGTCACGCTGCCGCTGATCATGCTGGCGATCCCCTCGGTGATCATCGGCTACATGACCATCGAGCCGATGCTGTTCGGCGATTACTTCAGGAGTGCGATTGTCGTCGACGCCGAGGTGCACCCGGTGATGGAGGAACTCGCGCATCACTTCCATGGCGCGTTCGCGATGGCCACGCATGCGGTCACTACGGCCGTCTTCTGGCTGGCCTTGCTCGGCGTGGCAGCTGCCTGGTTCCTGTACATGAAGCGCCCGGATCTCCCGGCGGCGGTCAAGTCCCGATTCGGATTCCTGTATACCCTGCTGGACAACAAGTACTACTTCGACAGGTTCAACGAGGTGTTCTTTGCCGGCGGCGCCCGCCTGCTCGGCCGAGGCCTCTGGAAGGGCGGCGACGCTGGCCTGATCGATGGCATCATCGTCAATGGTTCGGCACACCTCGTGGGCTGGTTTGCTAGCGTGGCTCGATTGTTCCAGACCGGTCACATTTACCACTACGCTTTTACGATGATCATCGGCGTGTTCGTCTTGATGACCCTGTGGGTCACGCGCGCCTGAGCTAGAAAAAGACTGGGAACGATATGTCAGCCACGCCGCTTCTCTCTCTCGCCATCTGGGTTCCGATCCTCGCCGGGCTGGTCGTCCTGGCGACGGGCTCGGATCGCAATGCACCGCTGGCCCGGATGCTGTCCCTGGCGGGCGCTCTCGCCGGCCTGTTGGTGACGATTCCTTTGTATACCGGTTTTGACCTGCACACGCCGGCGATGCAGTTTGTCGAGCTGAAGACCTGGATTCCGCGCTTCAACGTCAATTACCATCTTGGCGTAGACGGAATCTCGATGCTTTTCGTGATTCTCAACAGCTTCATCACCGTGACCGTGGTGTTGGCCGGCTGGCAGGTGATCGACAACAAGGTGGCGCAGTACAACGCCGGCTTCCTGATCATGTCAGGACTGATGAACGGGATTTTTTCTGCGCTCGACGGTCTCCTGTTCTACGTCTTCTTCGAGGCGTCGCTGATTCCGCTGTATCTCATCATCGGTGTCTGGGGAGGCCCGCGGCGGGTGTATGCGGCATTCAAGTTCTTTCTCTTCACCTTGTTCGGTTCGCTGCTTTTTCTGATCGCGCTGCTTTACCTGTTCATTGCTTCCGGGGGAAGTTTTTCGATCCTCGACTGGCACGAGTTGCCCATCGGCATGACCCCGCAGAGTTGGCTGTTCCTGGCGTTCCTCGTCGCCTTCGCCGTCAAGGTGCCGATGTGGCCTGTCCACACCTGGTTGCCGGACGCGCATGTCGAAGCACCAACTGGTGGGTCGATCGTGCTCGCGGCAATCGCCCTGAAGCTCGGCGCCTACGGCTTCCTTCGCTTCTCCCTGCCGATCACGCCCGATGCTTCGCATGCCTTCGCCGGCCTGCTCGTCGGGCTTTCCCTGATCGCCATCATCTACATCGGATTCGTTGCCCTGGCGCAGGAGGACATGAAGAAGCTGGTGGCGTATTCGTCGATCGCTCACATGGGTTTCGTCACTCTCGGTTTCTTCCTCTTCACGGCTCTTGGCGTCGAGGGTGCGCTGGTGCAGATGATCTCGCACGGTTTCGTTTCCGGCGCGATGTTCTTTTCGATCGGCGTCATGTATGACCGGGCCCATTCGCGGCAGATCGTCGATTACGGCGGTGTGGTGAACACGATGCCCAAGTTCGCTGCCTTCTTCATGTTGTTTGCCATGGCCAATGCGGGGCTGCCTGCGACCTCCGGCTTCGTCGGCGAGTTCATGGTCATCCTCGCTTCGGTCGAGCACAGTTTCTGGGTGGCGTTCGCCGCGGCTTCCACCATGATCGTCGGTGCCGCCTACACGCTGTGGATGTACAAGCGTGTCGTATTCGGCGCAGTGGCCAATCACCACGTGGCTGATCTTACCGACATCAACGGGCGCGAGTTCCTGATATTCGTCCTGTTTGCCGTGGGCGCGCTGGGCATGGGCCTCTATCCGCAGCCCTTTACTGAAGTGATGCATAGCTCGGTCAACGACTTGTTGCGTCACGTCGCCCTCAGCAAGATCCAATAATTGGTAGCCGCTATGACTCTTGCCGACATGCAGTTCGTGACGCCAGACCTTCGCCTTGCTGCTGCGGAGATCTTCATCTCGCTGATGGCTTGCCTGATCCTCCTGTTCGACCTTCTGGTAAAGGACAGGAAGCGCACGGCGACCTTTGTCGCGACGCAGCTGACGCTGGTCGCAGCCGCGCTGATCACCTTGGCGACCAGTTCGGGCGAAATCAGCTACACGTTCAGCAACATGTACGTCGGTGACCTGATGGGCGACCTGCTGAAGTTGCTGCTCTACGTGACGGTGCTCGTTGTCCTCTTCTATTCGCGAGGGTACATTCTCGAACGCGAACAGATGGCCAAGGGAGAATATTACGCGCTGGCACTCTTCGCGACTCTGGGCATGATGGTCATGATTTCGGCGAATCACTTCGTGATCGTCTATGTCGGTCTGGAATTGCTCTCGCTTTCGCTCTATGCCATGGTGGCGATGAACCGCGACTCGGTACCGGCCACCGAGGCGGCAATGAAGTATTTCGTTCTCGGGGCCCTGGCCTCCGGTCTGTTGCTCTACGGCATGTCGATGATTTACGGCGCGACCGGGACTCTGGAAATCACCGCTGTTGCGGAGCGCCTGTATACCGGACAGGTCGACCGGATGATTCTCGTTTTCGGTCTCGTCTTCGTGGTGTCCGGCGTCGCTTTCAAGCTCGGTGTGGTGCCTTTCCACATGTGGATTCCCGATGTTTATCACGGCGCGCCGACGGCAGTCACCCTGTTCATTGCCAGCGCGCCGAAGTTGGCCGCCTTCGCAATGCTCGTCCGTCTGATGGTCAACGGAATGATCGTTCTCGCCCAGGATTGGCAGGCGATGTTGATCCTCCTCGCGGTCCTTTCGATGGCCATCGGCAATATTGCCGCCATCGCGCAGACCAATCTCAAGCGCATGCTTGCCTATTCGGCGATCTCGCACATGGGCTTCATGTTGCTCGGAATGGTTACCGGAGTGGTCAGTGGCGACGCGCGTTTTGCGCTCAACGCCTACAGTTCGTCAATGTTTTACGTCATCACTTACGTTCTGACCAGCGCCGGCACCTTCGGCATGATTCTGCTGCTGGCGCGTGGCGGTCTCGAGTCGGACGAGATCGACGACTTCCGCGGTCTCAACAAGCGAAGCCCATGGTTTGCCGGCATGATGATGATGATGATGTTCTCGATGGCCGGCATACCCTTCTTCGTCGGTTTCTTTGCCAAGTTCTCGGTACTGCAGGCGGTCGTGGCCGCTGGCTACCTGTGGCTGGCGATCGTCGCCGTAGCCTTCTCGCTGATCGGTTGTTTCTACTACCTGCGCGTGGTCAAGATCATGTACTTCGAGCAACCAGTCAGCCCAACGCCGATCGAGGCGCCGGCGCAGATGAAGATCCTGCTTTCGGCGAACAGCCTGGCGGTCGCCTTGCTGGGAATCTTCCCGCAGGCGTTGATGTCGCTCTGCGCGTTCTCGTTGCTGCGTTCCCTCTGACCTGCCGGCAGCTTATAGCCGTCGCGCCCCGCCAGTCGGGGCGTTTTCGTTGTGCGCCCGGCCTCGGGCGTAGGCACCCAGGAGTTCCACCATGGACAGCGATTTCCCCCACCTGCGTGAGGAGACCATCGAAAGCACACAGCTATTCCGCGGCAAATTGCTTGATCTGCGCCGCGACCGCGTGCTGCTGCCCGATGGCAACGAGTGCCTGCGGGAATACGTTCGCCACCAGGGTGCGGTGGCCGTCATCGCCGTGCTCGACGATGGTCAACTTCTTTTCGTCCGTCAATACCGCTATCCACTCGGACGTTCCTTTCTCGAGTTGCCGGCAGGCAAGATCGATCCCGGCGAGGATATTCTCGAAACCGGCACCCGCGAACTCCTCGAAGAGACTGGCTATCGCGCCGAGGAGTGGCGCCATCTCGGCGTGATGCATCCCTGCGTCGGGTATTCGGACGAGCGTATAGAGATTTTTTTCGCCCGCGGCCTGCAGCGCGCCGCCGAGCCCACCCCGGATAGCGCAGAGTTCCTCGACGTGCTCAGCCTCCCGCTGGCCGACGCGCTCGCCGCCGTGCGCAGTGGCGCGATTACCGATGCCAAGACGATCACCGGTCTGCTTTGGGCCGAGAAAGTGCTGCTCTCCGACTGGTAGCACTGCGCTTCTTCCCTGACCAGCGCCGCCGCTCTTGCGAAGTTGCGGGAGCGCGCGCCACAGACCTCCCGCCGACAATGGACCGCGTTGGCCAAATGCCGGAGAATCTGCCGTCCTGATCAGTGTCGCAGCGAATCGGAGGGGCCATGGACTTCCTGACCGCACACCTCGAGCGACTGACGGTCGCGCGTCGAATGCTCGGCTTTGCCGCTGTCGCTTTCCTCACGCTGTTTGCTGTTGGGCTGTCGATCCTGCCCCAGTTAAGCAAGCTGGCAGAAATCAATCGCGATTTTTACCGATATCCTCACACTGCGCTGAGCACGGTCAAGGATCTGCAGTACGAGCTGTTCGCGATGCGGCTCGTCCTGCGCGATTTGCTCAGGGAAGACAATGCTGAGAGGCGTGAGCAGCTTGCCCGCGAGTTGCTTCTTTGTGACGAGCGATTTCTTGCCTCAATGGACAGGCTGCAAACATCGTATGGCGGACCGGAAGGGGACGTCGTTCAAGTCCGGACCCAGTACGCCGATCTGCTCTCTCACCGTGCGGCCACGCTCGCACATTTCCAGCGCGGTGAGGTCGATCTGGCGCGGCGCAGAACGCTGGATGCGACGCCCGGCAATCCCGCGCCACAACTGGTGCAAAACCTCGCCCGGATCAGCGAAGTGTCCGCGGCCAGCGCTCTGGCAATGGACCGCCATGCCAGCGAAATCCACTTGCGGCAACGGCAGCAAGCGATCTACCTCACTGCCGCGAGTCTCGCCGTGCTGCTCATCGCAGCGTTTATTTTCGCCCGCTCGATTACCGCGCCCTTGCGGCGTTTGCAGCACAGCATCGTCGCCTTATCGGAAGGAAAACTGTCGCAGACCATTCCCGCGCAGGATCAGCAGAACGAAATCGGGGAGATTGCGCGTGCTGTGGCGATCCTGCAGAAGGTCTATCAGGGAATGGTGGCCCAGCGCTGGATCAGGACGAATACCGCTGCGATCGCGAGCGAGTTGCAGCAGGCAGCAAGCTTCACCGAGCTGGCAGAAACGCTCATGTCATCCCTGGGGAGGCTGTTCGCGGCTAGCCAGGGGGCGTTTTTCATCGTCACCGAGGATCGTTGCACGCTGAAAAGGATAGCCGTCTATGGCGCTGATGACATGCAGGGTGCCGTCCTTGTCGAGCGCGGCGAGGGCTTGGTCGGCCAGTGTGCGAGCGACTGCAGAGTGTGGGTGAGTGCGGATACCGGTGACGTCGTGGCCGAGAGTAATGGCATAGGCAGTGAGTCCGCGCCGGCAGTCATGTTGCTGGTCCTGGTGGTCCGTTCCGGACGCTGCCTCGCGGTGATTCGCCTGTCGAGGCCAAAGCCCTTCGGCGAGGATCAAAGAGCGGTTCTCGACGCTTTGCTGCCCACCTTGGCGATGAACCTCGAAATCATTGAGCGCAGCACGCGTACCCATCGGCTGCTCGAAGCCAGCCAGCAGCAGGCAGCGCTGCTGGAAACTCAGGCGGCCGAACTGGCGGCCCACGAAGAGCACAGTCGACTGATTCTTGGGTCCGTGCGCGACGGAATTCTCGGTCTCGACACGGACGGGCGAGTGATCTTTGCCAATGCAGCCGTTCTCGCGCTGCTCGGATACAGCGAAGCCGAGCTCCGCGGGAAATCATTCCATGATCGCGCACACTACGCCTATCCCGATGGCCGAGTCTTTCCTTACGAGCGCTGTCCGATGCACCTGACTCTGCTCGACGGGCTGGCGCGCAACGTAGGCGACGAGGTACTGTGGCGCAAGGATGGTTCACCGCTGGCAGTCGAATACTCCACGACGCCGTTTTACAAGGCAGGCGAGCTCTTTGGGACGGTGGTCGCCCTCCGCGACATCACTGCGCGGCGTGCTGCCGAAGAGCGCATACGCCAGGCCCATGAGGAACAGACTGCCATTTTGGAGACCGCCAGTCTTGGCATCGCCTTCATCAAAGGCGGCCTCTTCGTCAACGCGAACCGCCGTCTGGAGGAATTGCTGGGCTACGCTCCCGACGAACTGATCGGGCAGGTCGCGGGTATCTGCCGGCCGGACGGCGAATACCCCGGAGGCATCGGCAACCTGAACGCGCTACTGAAGCGCGGCGAGATCATCAAGCAGGTCATGGAACTGCTGCGCAAGGACGGATCGTGTTTCTGGTGTCGGATCAGCGGCCGCGCCGTCGATGCCCAAAAACTGTCGCAAGGGACGGTCTGGATGTTCGAGGATGTGACCAAGGAGCGCGAGGCTGCGGAGGCCATGCAACAGGCTCGTGACCTGGCCGAGGAAACGACCCGGATGAAGACGCGATTTCTCGCCAATATGAGCCACGAAATCCGTACGCCGATGAACGCGATCATCGGCATGTCGCATCTGGTGCTCAAGACTGAACTGACGCGCCGGCAGCGCGATTATGTACGAAAGATTCAGGCTTCCGGACAGCACCTGCTGGCGATTGTCAACGACATCCTGGACTTCTCGAAGGTCGAAGCCGGAAAACTGCTGGTCGAGCGAACCGAGTTTGCCCTTGAGGAGGTGCTCGACAACGTCGCCAATCTGGTTGCCGAAAGGGCCAGCGCCAAGGGGCTGGAGCTGGTTTTTGAAGTCGATCCGGCAGTGCCCGCGGTACTGGTGGGCGATCCTCTCCGCCTCGGCCAGGTCCTCGTCAATTATGTCAACAATGCGGTCAAGTTTACCGCGGAGGGCGAAGTCGACGTTCGCGTGAGCGTGGATGCGAGTCATGGCGACGGTCTGCTGCTCCACTTCGCCGTTCGTGATACGGGGATCGGCCTGACCGAGGAGCAGACGGCCCGACTGTTCCAGAGCTTCTCCCAGGCCGATACCTCGACCACGAGGCAGTTTGGTGGCACCGGCCTGGGGCTGGCGATCGCGAAGAAGCTTGCCGAGTTGATGGGCGGCGAAGTGGGCGTACGCAGCGAATACGGCAAGGGTTCGACCTTCTGGTTTACCGCGCGCGTGGGTCGTGCCGCGCAAGCCCCGCCTGCACTCCTGCCCAGCCCGGACCTGCGTGGCCGCCGCGTGTTGGTGGCCGACGACAACCCAGCGGCGCGCGCCGTCATTCGTGACTTGTTGAAAGCGATGACCTTCGTCGTCACCGACGTTGCCTCGGGACAGGCGGCGATCGACGAAGTGGCGGGCGCCGGCGACGTCGACCCGTACCAGATCGTCTTCCTCGACTGGCGGATGCCAGACCTGGACGGCATACAGGTCGCACGCCAGATTCGCTCGCTCGCCCTTGTGTCCGCGCCGCATCTGGTGATCGTCACCGCAGACAGCTCCGAGGACCTGCTCGAGCAGGCCACGGCACTCGGCATTCGCGACGTTCTTCTCAAGCCCGTCAACGCCTCTCTGCTCTTCGACAGCGCAATTCGCCTGATTGGTGGCGCCAGCGACGAGTCGCCCGCAACGCTGGCGCCAGGGCTGTCGGACGAGCGGCTGCTGGCGCTCAAGGGGGGAAGGATCCTGCTGGTCGAGGACAATGCTGCCAACCAGGAGGTGGCGACCGAATTGCTTGCCGGTGCCGGCCTCCTCGTCGACCTCGCCGAAAACGGGGCCCTGGCGGTGAGCAAGGTGCGCGGTTCCATGTATGACGCGGTCCTGATGGACATGCACCTGCCGGTGATGGACGGTGTCACGGCGACTCGTGCGATCAGAGAGCTTCCGGAGTGCGCCGAACTGCCGATCATCGCGATGACGGCCAACGCTCTGCCGGCGGATCGCAACAGGTGTCTCGACGCGGGCATGGCCGACTTCGTCGCCAAACCGATCGAGCCCGAGGCCCTCTGGCAGGTGCTCCTCCGGTGGATTAAGCCGAAACTGCCCGAACCGTCGCCGACTGCCGATGCGGCCGACGTCGCTTTCGACGCGACGCTCGGCATCCGCGGTCTCGATTCGGTCGCCGCGCTGCGCCGTCTTCTCGGCAAGAAGGCGCTTTATCTGTCGATGCTGGGGAAGTTCGTCAGCGGGCAGCGAAACGTGGCGGCCGAAATTGCCGCGGCGCTCGATGCCGGAGAGTGGCTGACTGCGGAGCGACTGGTACACACGCTGAAAGGGGTCGCGGCCAACATCGGCGCAAACGATCTGAACGCGGAAGCGGTCTTGCTGGAGTCGGCGATCGGGCAGCGCCGCGAGCGCATCGAGCTTGCTCCATTGCTCGACTCTGCAGCTAAAATGCTGGCTGCGCTGATCGCCGAACTGGCTGCCAAGCTGCCCGCCGAGGCATGTCCCCCGGCAGCCGTCGATCTGTCCCGCTTGCAGGGCGTTTGTCGCAGGCTGGCGGAATTTCTCGCCGACAACGATGCCGAGGCCGGCGACGTGCTCGACGCCGAGGAGGCGTTGCTGCGAACCGCTTTCGCCGGCGATTATCGGCCAATCGAGGCGGCGGTGCGCAGTTTCGACTATGAGGCGGCCCTGGCTGCATTGCGCGCGAGTGCCCTGGCCGCTGGCATTATCGTTTGACCAGGAAAGGAAATGGACACTCTCGACTTCAATGCCAAAGCCACTGTTCTCGTGGTTGATGACACGCCGGACAATCTTGCACTGATGTCGGCGCTGCTCCGGGATGCCTACAAGGTCAAGGTCGCCAACCAGGGCGAGAAGGCGCTCAGGATTGCCGCATCGACGACACCCCCGGACCTCATTCTGCTTGACGTGATGATGCCGCAGATGGATGGCTACGAGGTTTGCCGGCGGTTGAAGGCCGATCCGAAGACGCGCGACATTCCCGTAATCTTTCTCACCGCCAAGTCGGAGGTCGAAGACGAGCAGAAGGGCCTGGCGCTCGGTGCCGCCGACTACATCGTCAAGCCGATCAGCCCGCCGATCGTGCGTGCGCGTGTCGCCACGCAGCTCTCGCTCAAGGCGAGCGCCGACTTCCTGCGCAGCAAGAACGACTTTCTTGAAGCCGAAGTGGAGCGGCGGACCCGGGAACTCGAGGCGGTACAGGACGTGACCATCCTGGCGATGGCGTCACTGGCAGAGACCAGGGATTCGGAAACCGGCAAACATTTGCTGCGCACCCAGCGCTATGTCAAGGCGCTGGCGGAAAAGCTGCGGCCGCATCCGCGTTTTGCCGACTTCCTCACCGACCAGAACATCAAGCTACTGTTCAAGTCGGCACCCTTGCACGACATTGGCAAGGTCGGCATTCCCGATCGCATCCTGCTTAAGCCGGGCCCGTACGAGCCGGAGGAGCTGGAGATCATGAAGAGCCATACCCTGCTTGGCAGGGACGCGATTCAGCTCGCCGAAAAATGGTTGGGCAAGCGCGTCGAGTTCCTCACCCTGGCCAAGGAGATCGCCCTTTATCACCAGGAAAGATGGGACGGAAGCGGTTATCCGGAAGCGCTCTCCGGCGACGGCATCCCGCCTTCGGCTCGCCTGATGGCGGTCGCCGATGTCTATGACGCATTGATCAGCCGGCGCGTGTACAAGGATGCGATGACGCACGCCCAAGCCGCAGAGATCATTGCCGAAGGGCGGGGAAGCTGTTTCGACCCCGACGTCGTCGACGCCTTCCTGGGCGTCGCAACGGAATTTCAGGCGATTGCCGCGGCCTATCCGGATTCCGACGAAGACCTGCAAAAAAAGATCGAGTTTCTCGCGCAGGCAGTGGCCGTCGAAGTCTGAGTCACTGCGGCATTGTCGGTCAGGCGTCGTTGCCCCGGCTGTCAGGAGTTCCCGCCACGGGCAGCAGGCGTTGGATCATGCTGCGCAGGTCGGCGACCTCGGATTCCAGGCGAGTCAGCCTTTGTTCCAGTTGGTCGGGCGCCGCCGCCCGCTCGCGCGCGGCGGCGCCTGCCTGGGCGGACGCGGCTACCGCGCCACAGAGCAGGTGTGTCCAGCGATGTTCACGCGCGCCGATTTGTTTCGGCAGCTTGGCGACCAGAGCGCCGCGGCTCCGTTCGGCGAGCTCTTCGAGATAGGCCTCGACCGACGATCCGTCGTCAAAGCGATACAGGCGTTCGCAGTTGGCGCGCAGTTCGCTGACCGTCTGTGCGCCGCGCAGCGCCAGCATGGCGAGCAATGCCACGCTGGCGGGCGGCAGGCCGTAGACCTTGCCGAAGTTCTGCGCATAACGCAGTACGCGACCCGAAGCGCCGTAACTCTCGATCACCAGCACCCGGCTGCGCAGCTCTTCGAGTGCTGCCTGCACCTCGCTTTCCGGCGCGCTGATCACCGGTTCGCGAGCGGATTTCTGATTGCAGCCGAGGGTCAGGCTGTTCAGTGTCAGCGGATAGGCGTCGGGAGTCGTCTTTTCCTTCTCGACGAGCACGCCGAGGATGCGCGCCGCGAGAAAACTGAGAGGGGTATCCGTAGGGTTCAATGGCCGGCCCGTTTCAAGAACTTCCCGGTTTGCGGGGTCAAGCGAACAACTGTCCGTGTTCGCGCGAGTCGTGGAAGCCCACGCGTGGCCATTTCTCGCTCGTCACTTCGAGATTGTAACGGGTGTTCGCCAGATACACCGGGTTGCCGTCGACGTCCCTGGCCATGCGGTGGAGCTGTTCACGCTCGAAGTTGCGGCGCGTCGCATCGTCGGGAAAGGTCAGCCAGCGCGCCGTGTAGATGTCGGCGGACTCGAAAACGGCATCGACCTTGTACTCCGTCTGCAGGCGCTGCGCGACGACTTCGAACTGCAGGTTGCCGACGGCGCCGAGCAGCAGGGCACCGCTGGCGAGGTTCTCGAAAACCTGGATCGCTCCCTCTTCGCCGAGCTCCTGCAGGCCCTTGAGCAGCTGCTTGCTCTTCAGCGGGTCGCGCAGCCGGGCCGCCCGGAAAAGTTCCGGCGAAAAATAGGGGATCCCCTTGAAGCTCAGCGTTTCTCCTTCGCTCAGGCAATCGCCGATGTGCAGGTTGCCGTGATTGTGAATGCCGATGATGTCGCCGGCGACCGCGTCTGCCATCAGCAGCCGCTCGTTGGCCATGAAGGTCAGCACGTTGGCCAGTTTCATCTCGCGGTCGAGACGCACATGCCGAACTTTCATTCCCGGCGTGTAGCGGCCCGAGCAGACGCGGAAGAAAGCGATGCGATCACGATGCTTGGGATCCATGTTCGCCTGAATCTTGAACACGAAGCCAGTGAAGGCGGCCTCTGCCGGTTGCACCAGACGCGTGCCGCCATCGCGCTCCTGCGGGGGGGGCGCCCAGTCGAGCAGCGCCTGCAGGATCTCCTGTACGCCGAAGTTGTTGATCGCCGACCCGAAAAACACCGGCGACTGTCGCCCCGCGAGGAATCCGACGAGATCGAAAGGACTGCTGGCGCTCTGGATCAGGTCCACATCCTCGCGCAGCTTGCCGATCTCGCCGGGGAACTGCGCGTCGAGGATCGGGTTGTCGAGGCCATCGAGCCGCTCCGACTCGCTGCGCCGTTCTTCGCCAGCGGCAAAATGCAGCAGGCGGTCGTTCAGCAGGTGATAGACGCCGCGAAACGTCTTGCCCATGCCGATCGGCCAGGTGATCGGTGCGCACTCGATGCCGAGCACCGATTCGATCTCCTCGAGCAGCTCGAAGGGCTCGCGCACCTCGCGGTCCAGCTTGTTGACGAAGGTGATGATCGGCGTATCGCGCATGCGGCAGACGTTGAGCAGCTTGATCGTCTGCGCCTCCACCCCCTTGGCGGCGTCGATCACCATCACCGCCGCGTCCACCGCGGTCAGCACGCGGTAGGTGTCTTCCGAAAAATCCTCGTGGCCGGGCGTGTCGAGCAGATTGATGGTGTGCCCCTGGTACTCGAACTGCATCACCGAGCTGGTCACCGAAATGCCGCGCTGCTTCTCCACTTCCATCCAGTCCGAAGTGGCATGGCGCGCACTCTTGCGCCCCTTGACCGTGCCGGCGAGCTGGATTGCCCCGCCGAAAAGCAGCAGCTTCTCGGTCAGCGTCGTCTTGCCCGCATCGGGGTGCGAGATGATCGCAAAGGTGCGACGTTTGGCGACGTCGCGCGCGATTTCGGGGGGAAACCGGCTTTCGTTCCGGGAGTCGCTCGGGGGGGTACTCATCAGCAAGCCTTGGGTGCCAGCAAGAACCGCTGGCCGGGAAGTAGAGGGCTGACCGGCCGGCGGCAGCGAGGGTGAACTATAGCAAGACTTCAAGACGAGCGACGGTCGTTCGCCTCTTCTCTGGCTGCTTTCGCCCGAGTGGAACGGTCGCTGACGGTGGACCGGGGCGCGGCGCGACGGCGGCAGGGATCCGTCCCTCGCCCACTTGCAGGCGCTCCACAAGCTTCCCGCAAGCGTGGATCTTCGGCGCCCATGTCTCGTTGTACGAAGCCAGAAGCCCTCGCGCCCGTCTAGCCCGTTCCCACGCAGACTTTCTTTCCTGCCGCCGCTTGGCCTTGCCACGACTGGCTTCGCCCGTTCCTGCTTGAGGGCTGCCACTGCACGGGGAAAGGCCATAGAATGAATGCTGGCTTCTATGGAGTGCCCCGGACATGGCCGGCATTTTCATCAACTATCGACGAGAGGATTCCCAGGGCTCGGCGGGGCGTCTGCAACAGACACTGCGCGCGCACTTTGGAGCTGATTTCGTCTTCATGGACGTGACCGCGATCGCCCCTGGTGCCAACTTCCCCAGCGAGATCGATGCCCGCCTACAGTGCTGCGACGTATTCCTCGCCGTCATCGGCAGACATTGGCTGACCATGCTCAAGCAGCGGGAGGGAGATCCGCGCGACTTTGTGCACATCGAAATGGCGGCTGCTCTGCAAAGGCAGATCCTGCTGATTCCCTGCCTCGTCGAAGGCGCCGCGCTGCCGGGCGCGGACCAACTTCCGGACGATCTGACCGACCTCGCCTCGCGCAACGCCAAGGAGTTGCGCCATCTCAGTTGGGATGACGACTGCGCAAGCCTGATCAAGGCGATCGACGAGTATCTCTCTGTGCGCGGCGCGGCCGATACCTCACCCACTTGGCACCAGTGGCTGGATCAAGCGAAAACGGGAATCACCAGAGCCTTCACGTACCGCGTTTTCGACAAGTTCGATGACGCACTGCCGGACTGGAAGAGTCTCGGGATGCCCAGAGCGCTGGACGAGGCCTTGGCGGCGCCTCCGCAGTCGGCCGGGCGCGAGACGTGTGAAGCCTTGTACCGGCTGGTCATCCAGATGTGCCGGGTGCTGCAGGCAGAAGACGTCACGCTCACCGCCGGCGAAAGCAAGGAGGCACAGAAACGCCTCAAGGCCGCGATGGGCTGCGCAGCGCGGCTCTGTCTCGACCCCCTGCTCCGCAGTCGGCTGCGCCCCGCCCAATCTCCGGGCAGTTCCCGCCGCCTGAGCGCCCCGGCCAGTGAAATAGCCGGATCCACCTTGATCCATAGGGAGGAGCCAGACAAGACTTGGGCGCTGCCGCAAACGGTTGGCCAGACCCCGCTCGAAGACAAAGCGGCGATTCCCATCACCGTGGAAACCGGGGACGAGGCTTCGACGCGGGAAAAGCTGGCCAAGGCCCTGGCGCGCCATACCTGGCCATTGGCGCCCGTGCCGGAACGTATCGACCCGACCACATGCGCGCGCCTGAGGGGTGAGAGCGACGTCGCAAGGGTGCGCGGTGAGGCATGCTACCTGGTACTGGACGGCAAGGAAGAGTCGGCACTCAGGCCCAGCCTCGAACAATGGATCGCCGACGAACTCAGAACGGAAGTCCTGGTTCTGCAGAAAGGCGAGACGTCGAATCCGCTGTTTCTCTATGACGAAACGACGCTCCTCACTCTGATTGCACATTTCTTGCGTCTGCTCGAAGGACCCGAATGGAATCCCAGATGACCCTGCCTGCCTACCCCGACAAGATCGATTTCGTCGCAATGGGCGCGTGGCCGGCCAGCCGGCACCTCTTCGACACCGACCAGAAGAGCGCGTTGCGCGCTGCCGAAGCCGCCGGCCGGCCGCTGCTGGTACGCGGCGACCCGGGAACCGGCAAGAGCCAGCTCGCGCAGGCTGCTGCCGCCGCCACCGGACGTCTGTTTCTGGCGATCGTCGTCGACGCGCGCAGCGAGGCCAGCGACCTGCTGTGGCGTTTCGATGCTGTCGCCCGCCTGGCCGACGCGCACCTCGCGGCCGTCCCGGGCAGCGACACCCCGAAGGATCTGAACGCCGGCCGCTACGTCGAACCGGGTCCGATGTGGTGGGCCTTTGACTGGGATGACGCCGCCAAACAATTGGAGCACAGCCGTGTCGGCGGCGTCGTTCCCGATCTGCCGGAGTCAGACTGGACGCCGAGGCGCGGCACCCTTCTCCTGATCGACGAAATCGACAAGGCCGAAGCCGATTTGCCCAATGGCCTGCTCGAGGCGCTGGGTAACGGGCGTTTCTCCGTGCCGCCGCTCGGCAAGGTGGTGGCGCGGCCGGCCGACGTGCCGCCGCCGTTGGTGATCGTCACCTCCAACGAAGAACGGGAGTTGCCCGCCCCCTTCCTGCGCCGCTGCTTGGTATTGACCCTGAAGCTGCCGAAATTGCACCGCGAATTGACGGATTACCTCGTCGAGCGTGGCGCGCTCCACTTCCCGGCGATGTACCGGGACTATCCTGACGCCCTCACCAAAGCCGCCGCGGCGTTGATCGCCTACCGCAACAAGGCCGCCGAAGAGGGTGTCTATGCGCCCGGTCTTGCCGAGTATCTCGACTTGCTGCGCGTGCTTGATCGGATCGGCGGCGATCCCGCCGGACCGCTCGGGGAGTTCCACGCCCTCTTTTTCGAGAAACAGCAGCCGGCATGAGCGCGCGTGTGTCGAGCGAGACCCTGCCGCCACGCAAGACCTCGGTCGGTCCCGCCGACCTGCTCTGGCTGCTGCACACACAGCCGGCTGACGAGGTTCGCCGGGCCGCCTCATGCTTCGGATTCGTCTGGCCGGAGGCTTCCGGCGAGCCCCCCAACCGCTCACCCGAAACGCTGCCGAAACGCTTCAAGCCATCCGCGCCGCCTCCCGGCCGGCAACCGCTGCGCGCCAGCCAGTCTGCCGTCGTCGAACACCAGCGCTTCCGCGAGGAAGCTGCGTCGGCGAGCGGGGCAGCCGCAGTTGACGATGGTGAACTTTATGTTTCCGTGGGAGCCGTTGCCGCTCCTGTTCGCACCCGCATTCCCTTGAGTCCACCAAGCCGGCTGGCGGCCTTTCTGCACCAAACGCTGCGCAGCGGGCGGCCAGGCCGCACGGTCGACCTGCCGCGCCTGCTCGCTGCGTTGGTTCGCCTTCGCCTGCCGCCCCGCCTGCCGCTCCAGTGTCGACCGCGCTGGAGCGCGGAAGCGGCCCTGATCCTCGACCTTTCGCTGGCCGCTTTCCCGCTGCGCGACGACCTGATCGAACTCGCCGAGCAGGCGCACGCGCTATCGGCGGGTTCCCTGCCGATCTTCTGCCACGATTCGGCGCAGGGATGGCTGCAGCGCTTGCCCGGCCGTGCGCCCGTCTGGCACCGGGTTGATGCGAGCGCGCCAGGGCGCGCCCGGCACTGGCTGGTTGCCGGCGAAGCGGGCAATCCGGCCGCTCACCCGGGCCGCGGCGCGGTCTGGCCGCTGCGCTGGCAGGTGCATCTCGCCGCTGGCGGTCGGCTGACGATATTGACCGGGCGTACGGGTGCCGGTGGCGCGGCGCGCCTGCCGCGCGACGCGGCGGCCGTCGTCTGGGAGTACGGCCAGCGTTTGCGCAGCGGTCGCGCCATCGGTCATCCGGGTAACGACACGGCCGCCACTGGCAGGCTGCTGGCGGCGCTGTCGCTGGCGGTGGTCGTCGAGCCCGCCCTGCTGCGCGAAATCCGGATCGCGCTCGGCCTGCCGACTGCCTGCGAGCTGGCCGCCTGGAGCCACCCAGACAGCCAACCTTGCCTGCTCGGGATGCAGATTCGGCGCGAACGACTCGCCGATTACCGTGATCGCTTGCGCAGCGAAATGCCAGCGCTCCGGCAGCGCTTGGCTGCGATCATTGCCGCTCATCATGCCGGCGAGTCCCGTCTGATCCGGCTCGAAGAGGCCGCGCTGGCAGCGGATCTGGCGGATTTTGACGCCGCGCAGGCGCATGCCGGCTGGGCCCAGGCCGTGCGTACCTTGCGCCGCGAGCCGCAGGGAGGGGCGGCGCGAGAACTCGCCGCCTACCTTCGCCGCACCGGTTTGCGAGCGCACGAAAGCCTCTGGCGATCGATTCCCAACCTGGCCGAGGCCTATGTGATTGCTCGCCGCGAAGATCTCGAAGCCGGCGCATCCATTCCGGCGGGATTGCCTGCCAATGTTCTTGAACGGCATCTGACGGCGCCGGGGCAGGCGGGAGAAGTACGCCGCTGGTGGCTGGTGCAGACTGCGGCAGATCTGGTGGTCACGTCGGAAGCGCCACAACTCGGGCAGTTTCTGCTGGCCGAGTGCGACGCGGCCGTCGGCTTTGATCTGCAGACACCGGCACACGCGCGTCAGTGGCACCCCCTGCGCGGCGGGAGCGAACGCGTCGACATGCTGCAGGCCGGTGGCGGGCCGTGGGTGCTGCGCAGCGCGCGGGAAAGGATCGTCGTCGCCGAAGTGCCACGGCCTTCCTGGGCGCTCGCCTGGGGCCGCGACCGGCAGGGCCTGTACGCTGTCCCGCCATCGTTGGCGGGGTGTGCGGTGAAGCTCTACTGGAACTGGGATGAAGCGGTACCGGCTCTCTGGCCGCCGTCGGCGCGAGGTTTCCGCTCGCCGCGACAGCAAGTTGCGCCTGGCTGTTGGCAAGGCGCCGACCTCGAATACGGCCTTTACCTCGACGTCGACTTCGCCGGCGTCGTGCAGCGCTTCCGCTGGATCGAGCCGGGCGAGTTCCTGATGGGATCGCCAGCCGACGAGCCGGGCAGGCGTGACGACGAAGGGCCGCGCCACCGGGTACGCCTTACGGCTGGCTACTGGCTGGCCGAGACGGCGTGCACGCAGGCCTTGTGGCAGGCGGTGATGGGCGACAACCCGAGTCTATTCAAGGGCGATCCGGAGAAACCGGTGAATTCGGTGAGCTGGGACGACGTGCAGGTTTTCCTGCAACGGGTACAGGCGAGGCTCGCCGGTGTGACGGTGCAATTGCCGAGCGAAGCCGAATGGGAGTACGCGTGCCGCGCCGGCAGTGAAGGGGCGTACGCTTGGGGCGAAACGATCACCCATGAGCAGGCGATTTACGAAGAGAAGAAAGGCGGAGCAGTGCCGGTCAAATCGTATCCGCCGAACGCCTGGGGTCTCTACGAAATGCACGGCAACGTCTGGGAGTGGTGTGCCGATGGGAAACGGCGGTACGACGACATGCTGCAGGAGAATCCGCGGGGTCCCGAAGATCAGGAAGCGCCGCGCGTCGTGCGTGGCGGCTCGTGGGACGTCGACGCCGGTTGGCTTCGCTCCGCCCGCCGCTTCTACTGGCGCCGCGGCTACCGCCTCGACTTCCTGGGTTTCCGCTTTTCCCTGAGGTCCACGAGTCAGGTCGCTGGCGCGGAGCGCCGGCGACAGGAGCCGGTGGCCTTGGAAGGGCCGCCCGTTTCCGCGTCCTTGCCGGGACGGGAAGGCGGTGCTGCTTCGGCGGAGGCCGAAGCAGCACCGCGCGGCCTCGGCGGGCCGGCAGACAAGACCGTCAACCCGTCCCGGGGATCGCCGAAGAAGAGGAAATAGGCGATGAGCTTGCGTTTTTTTGCGATTCCGGCGTGCAACCCTGGAGCTGCCGAGGCCGAACTCAACGGCCTGCTCGCCGCCAGCCGCGTCTTGAGCGTCGAGCGCCAGTTGGTCCTGGCCGGCGCAAGCCATCGTGCCGGCGAACTGCAAGGCGCCCGGGGCGCCGGTAGGCGCGGAAGAACCGTACCGACAGCCCCTCGGGTCGCCGCCTCGCACGGGATGCCTTGAGCGATGGCGGCGTTTCCCTCGGATCCACCGTTCCCGCCCGAAGCGCAGCGGCGTCCGCCGGTCTTTCCGCTCCGCTGCGCGTCGGCCTGGGGCGACGACGCCCATGGCCTGTGGGTCGAGGTCGCGATTGCCGGCGTTGTCCAGTGTTTCCGCTGGATCGAACCCGGGGAGTTCCGGATGGGATCGCCGTCGGGCGAACCGGAGCGCTTGGAGGACGAAGGGCCACGTCACGGGGTGCGCCTGACCGCCGGCTACTGGCTGGCCGATACGGCGTGCACGCAGGCACTGTGGCAGGCGGTGATGCGCGACAACCCGAGCCATTTTCGGGAGAATCCGGCGAACCCGGTCGAACAGGTATCCTGGGACGATGTGGATGCTTTCCTGCAGCGGGTCGAAGAGATGCTGCCGGGAGTCGAAGTGCGCTTGCCGAGCGAGGCCGAGTGGGAGTACGCGTGTCGCGCGGGCAGCGACACGCCGTTCCACTTCGGCGAGACGATCAGCCCGGACCAGGCGAACTACAACGGGGATCATCCCTACGCCGGGGGCGAGAAGGGCCTGTATCGCGGGAAGACCGTGCCGGTGAAATCCTTCGCGCCGAACGCCTGGGGGTTGTACGAAATGCACGGCAATGTCTGGGAATGGTGCGCCGACGGTCTGCGCGAGTACGACAGCGAGATGCACGAGGATCCGCGTGGCCCGGAGGGCGATGCGCCGCGCGTCGTGCGTGGCGGCTCGTGGTTCGACGACGCCGGGAGTCTTCGCTCCGCCTGCCGCGACGGCTGGCCCCGCGACTTCCGCCTCCACGACCTGGGTTTCCGCTTTTCCCTGAGGTCCACCAGCCAGGCGGCGAACGCAGAGCGTTCGCCGGTAGGCGCGCTGCTCACGCGGGAGGCGTGAGCAGCGCGTGGCGCCTGCGGGGGAGACTCCGCGAGCGTATTTCGTCCAACCAGGCGCATCGCCGGCACCCCGATTCTGGTGCCAAGTCCGCCCGCTGCTCGCGCGCGTCTCAAATCATGCCGCGACTCGCCAGTTCGTCCTTCAGCCAGGCGTAGCAGATCGGCGCGGCGACCAGGCCGGAGAGGCCGAAGGTACTTTCCATGAGCAGCATCGCGCACAGCATTTCCCAGGCCCGGGCGTGAATCCGGGCGCCGACGATGCGCGCGTTGAGGAAATACTCGAGCTTGTGGATGACGATCAGGAAGACGAGCGAGGCGACGGCGACTGCCGGCGAGTGGGCGAGGCTGACGACGAAGATGATGGTGTTGGAAATCAGGTTGCCGACCACCGGCAGCAGGCCGACGACGAAGGTGACGACGATCATCGTCTTGGTCAGCGGCAGGTGGGCACCGAAAATCGGCAGCGCGACGGCGAGGTAAAGGGCGGTAAACGTGGTGTTCAGCGCCGAGATCCGGATCTGCGCGAAGACGACTTGGCGGAAGGCTTCGCCCAGGCGGAAGACGCGTTCGCCGAGCGCGCGCGCCAGTGGTCCCAGGTTCTCGCCCGGTCCGGCTTCGCGCAGCGAAACCAGGCCACCGATGACCATGCCGATCAGCAGGTGTGCGAGCAGGCGCCCGGTTTCCTTGCCGATCACTTGCAGCTCGGCCGAATGTTCGCGCAGCCACTGCCCGGCACGCTCACGGATCGCCTCGCCGCCGCGCGGCAGCAGATCGGCGAGCCAGGTCGGCAGCGTCGAGCGCGAAGTCTCGATGATTTCAGCCATCTTGGTGAGCAGCGCGGCGAAGCTGCCCCCCTCGCTGTTCATGAACACGACCAGGCCGAGCACTGCGGCAGTGACCGCGCCGACGACCAGCGACACCACCAGAAATACTGCTATGGCTTTCGCGCGGCTGCTCGACAGGCGGCGCGCAAGGAACGGTGCGAGCACATGCACGACTTCAAACACCAGCAGTCCGGCGATCAAGGCCGGCACCAGGTGAACCTCGATGACCAGCAGCACGAGCACTACGGCCAGCACCCAGGAAGCGTGATCGCTGTTCGTCGTGCGGCGGGCAGCGGTCATGCTCAGGTGATCACCAGACGCGCCGCACCGTGCAGGTGAGCGGTGAGGGCATGCAGGCCGAGCGCCGGCAGCGCCGCCTGCAACCTTTCCGGCCGGGCGGTGGCGAGCAGCGTCAGCCGCCCTTGCCCGTAAGCATCGGCGCCGGCGAGGCGGACGCATTGACGGGCAACGGCGTCTGCCACGTCGACCAGCGCTGCCCGGTCGGCAACGATCGGTTCCAGCACCGGGCAGAGAAAGGCGTAATGCGTGCAACCGAGAACGATCTGGTCGACTCCGGCAGCGAGCAGCGGCGAGAGGTGGCGGTGTGCTTCCCCGGCGAAATCGGGGTCGTCGAGCGCCAGCGCTTCGACGCGCGTCGCCCAGCCCGGGCAGGGTTCGACATCCACCTGGACGCTGCCCGCGTGCTGCCGGATGAGCTGGGCCAGACGCTCGCTGCGCGCGGTCGATTCGGTGGCGAGAACCGCGATGCGGCCGCTGCGCGATCGCTGCGCCGCCGGTTTGACGCCGGGCTCGACACCGACCACGGGCAGGTCGGGAAAGGACTCGCGAAAGGCGGCGACCGCCGCCACCGTGGCCGTGTTGCAGGCGACGACGATGAGGCCGCAGCCCTGCTCGACCAGGTGCCTGCCGATCGTCAGCACACGCTGGCGGATGTAGCCATCGTCCTTGTCGCCATAGGGCAGGTGCGCAGTATCGGCGAGGTAGACCAGATCGGCGCGCGGCAGGGCGCGGGCGATGGCGGCGAGTACCGAGAGGCCGCCGAGGCCGCTGTCGAAGACGCCGATCATCGTTTCGTGCCGTGCATCGGCAGCACCGGGGCGCTAGCGTGCAGCAACGACGGCGATTTCCACGAGAAAATCGGGGTGGCTCAGCTTCGCTTCGACGCACACCCGGACCGGTGCCGTGCCGCGTGGCACCCAGCGGTCCCAGACCGAATTGAAGGCGATCGAGTCGTCGATGTCGCGCAGGTAAATGGTGGCCATCAGCAGCCGGGTCTTGTCGCTCCCTGCCTGATCGAGCAGCTTTTCGATGCCGGCCAGAACCTCGTGCGCCTGCGTGGCGACGTTGCTGTCCATCGTTTGCGGTGTTTCGACGAGATAGACCGTGCTTCCGTAGGCACAGATGTCCGAATAGCGCTGCGTCGTCCCGCGCCGCTCGATCGTCATGGCTCCCCTCTCCAGCCACGGAAAGGTCGGCCAGGAACCGGCACCCTGTCTCTGACCGGCAGGCATGCTAGGCGACTGTAACGGGGATCTTGCCGATTCTTGCCTGCCACTCCTTCGGGCCCGTGTCGTGCACCGAAGTCCCTGACGAATCGACCGCGACGGTGACCGGCATGTCCTTGACATCGAACTCGTAAATTGCCTCCATGCCGAGATCGGCGAAACCGACCACCTTGGCTGTCCTGATCGCCTTGGCGACGAGATAGGCGGCGCCACCGACGGCCATCAGGTACGCCGAGCGGTGTTTCCTGATCGCCGCGATCGCCGCCGGCCCGCGCTCCGCCTTGCCGACCATCGAGATCAGCCCGGTTTCGGCGAGCATCATTTCGGTGAACTTGTCCATTCTCGTCGCGGTGGTCGGCCCGGCCGGACCAACGGCTTCGTCGCGCACCGGGTCGACCGGGCCGACGTAATAGATGACGCGGTTGGTGAAGTCGACCGGCAGTTTCTCGCCCCGGGCCAGCATCTCCTGGATGCGTTGGTGGGCGGCGTCGCGGCCCGTCAGCATCTTGCCGTTGAGCAGCAGCGTCTGTCCGGGCTTCCAGGCGGCAACTTCTGCGGGCGTCAGGGCGTCGAGGTCTACCCGCGTCGAGGTTTCGGTGTTCGCAGTCCAGCTTACCTTGGGCCATTCATCGAGATCCGGCGGCGTCAGGATCGCCGGCCCGGAACCGTCGAGATGGAAGTGTGCGTGGCGGGTTGCCGCACAGTTCGGGATCATCGCCACCGGCAGGCTGGCGGCATGCGTCGGATAGTCGAGGATCTTGACGTCGAGGACGGTGGTCAGGCCACCGAGGCCCTGTGCGCCGATGCCCAGCGCGTTCACCTTCTCGTACAGTTCGAGTCGCAACTCTTCGATGCGATTGGCCGCGCCACGTGCGATCAGTTCGTGGATGTCCACCGGGGCCATCAGCGATTCCTTGGCGAGCAGCATTGCCTTCTCGGGCGTGCCGCCGATGCCGATGCCGAGGATTCCCGGCGGACACCAGCCGGCGCCCATCGTCGGGACCGTCTTGAGCACCCAGTCGACAATCGAGTCGGAGGGGTTGAGCGCGTAGAACTTGGACTTGTTTTCCGAGCCGCCGCCCTTGGCGGCGCAGATGACTTCGACGTGGTGGCCGGGAACGAGTTCATAATGCACGACCGCCGGCGTATTGTCGCGCGAGTTCCTGCGCGCGCCCGCCGGGTCGAGCAGCACCGAGGCGCGCAGCTTGTTGTCCGGGTGGTTATAGGCGCGGCGGACTCCCTCGTCGCACATTTCCTGGACGGACAGCGTGGCGTCCCAGTGCACGTCCATGCCGACCTTGAGGAAGATCACGGCGATCCCCGTATCCTGGCAGATCGGCCGCTGGCCTTCCGCGCACATGCGGCTGTTGGTGAGGATCTGGGCGATCGCGTCGCGGGCTGCCGGGCTCTGCTCGCGTTCGTAGGCGGCACCGAGGGCCTTGATATAGTCGAGCGGGTGATAGTAGCTGATATATTGGAATGCGTCGGCGACGCTCTGGATGAAGTCTTCCTGCTTGATGGTGGTCATTTCAACCCTCTCTCGTGGGGACAAGCAGCAGGGGGCTCCCTGCTGCGGATGGCTGATCAGTGCCCTGCCAGGTGCTGTGTTTTTCCCAGCACAACGGTCTGGGTCATGATTCGGTCAACCCAGGCCATGGCCAGCGCCGAGCACAGAAAGACCACATGGATGGTGACCTGCCACTTGATCGTGTGCTCGTTCAGGTTTTCGGCGTTGATGAATGTCTTCAACAGGTGAATCGACGAGATGCCGATGATCGCCGTCGATAGCTTGATCTTGAGTACTCCGGCATTGACGTGCGAGAGCCATTCCGGCTGGTCGGGGTGGTTTTCGAGATCGAGTCGGGAGACAAAGGTTTCGTAGCCGCCGATGATTACCATGATCAGCAGGTTGGCGATCATCACGACGTCGATCAGGCCGAGGACGACGAGCATCACGTCTGTTTCGTTGACTTGCGCACCGCTGAAAAAGAGGTTATGAACCAGGTGCGACAACTCGACCATGAACAGGTAAACATAAGCGCCCTGGGCAATGATCAGGCCGAGATAGAGGGGTGCCTGCAGCCAGCGGCTCCAGAAGATGAACGTCTCGAGCCGGTTTAGCATGGGTTTCGATGAGGCCATGGGACAAGCGCCGAAGTTGCGGGATGCGAGATTCTAGCACCAAGCCCCGCTTCGGTTACGGCGCATGGCCATGGCGTAAGTGGTGTGTAAGAATGGCGGCGTTTAATCCTCGCGAATTGGCGTGACACGGGGTAGCGCCGGCAACGTATCACCTGCCTTCCGCCAAGCAGGAGTCGCGAACATGGGTACGCTTCGCCGCTTGCTGCATCGCTTTCTTGAATCCTCCACCAATACCAAACAGGAGATGGGACATGTCACTGAACGAGGCCGTTAAATTTTTTGAGCCATCCGCCGAGTTTGTCAAGCAGGCCACGATTTCTGGCATGGATGCGTACAAGGCGTTGTGCGCCGAGGCGGAACGGGATTACACCGGTTACTGGGGTCGCCTGGCCCGCGAACATGTTTCCTGGAAGGAGCCCTTCACGCAGGTGCTCGACGAGTCGAACGCCCCGTTCTTCAAGTGGTTCGCCGATGGCAAGTTGAATGCCTCCTACAACTGCCTGGATCGCAATGTCGAAGCCGGGCTGGGGGACAAGGTCGCGATCGTCTTTGAAGCCGACGACGGCGAAGTGACGCGGGTCAGCTACGCGGAACTGCTGTCCCGGGTCAGCCGGTTCGCCAACGGTCTGCGGTCGCGTGGCATCAAGAAAGGTGACCGGGTGCTGATCTATCTCTCGATGGGCATCGAGGGCATCGTCGCGATGCAGGCCTGTGCGCGCATCGGAGCGATTCACTCGGTCGTTTTTGGCGGCTTTTCGGCGCAGTCGGTGCGCGACCGAATCAACGATGCGGGTGCGGTGGCGGTGATTACCGCCGACGAACAGTGCCGCGGCGGCAAGAAGATCCCGCTCAAGCCGGCGGTCGACGAAGCGATGGGCCTTGGCGGTTGCGAGTCGGTGAAGGACGTCATTGTCTTGCAGCGCACCGGCGGGCCTTGCGACATGGTTGCCGGTCGTGACATCTGGTGGCACGACGTGATTGCCGGGCAGTCCGACGTGTGCGAGCCGGAGTGGGTCGAAGCCGAACACCCCTTGTTCCTCCTCTACACCTCGGGTTCGACCGGCAAGCCAAAGGGCGTCCAGCACTCGACCGGCGGTTACCTGCTGTACGCCATTCTGACCATGAAGTGGACCTTCGACCTGAAGCCCAACGATCTCTTCTGGTGTACTGCGGACATCGGCTGGGTCACCGGGCACACCTACATCACCTACGGTCCGCTGGCGTGCGGCGGCACCGAGATTGTTTTCGAGGGAATCCCGACGTATCCTGATGCTGGCCGCTTCTGGAAGATGATCCAGGATCACAAGGTCAATATCTTCTACACCGCGCCGACCGCAATCCGCTCGCTGATCAAGGCAGCCGACAGCAATCCGACGGTCGCGCCGGTGCAATATGACCTGTCGTCGTTGCGCCTGCTCGGTACGGTCGGCGAACCGATCAACCCGGCGGCCTGGCAATGGTATTACGACAGTGTCGGTGGCGGTCGTTGCCCGATCGTCGACACGTTCTGGCAGACCGAGACCGGGGGTCACATGATTACGCCGCTGCCTGGCGTGACGCCGTTGGTGCCGGGCTCCTGCACCCTGCCGTTCCCGGGAATCCAGGCGGCGGTAGTCGATGAAACCGGTACCGAACTGGATTGGGGGAAGGGTGGCCTGCTGGTGGTCAAGCGACCCTGGCCGGCGATGATCCGCAACATCTGGGGCGATCCCGATCGCTTCAAGAAGTCGTATTATCCTGACGATTTCGCCGGCAAACTCTACCTCGCCGGCGACGGCTCGATACGTGACATCCACACCGGCTATTTCACGATCACCGGCCGGATCGACGACGTGCTGAACGTTTCCGGTCACCGCATGGGGACCTTGGAAATCGAATCTGCGCTGGTTTCGCACCCGATGGTTGCCGAAGCCGCGGTGGTCGGTCGCCCGGACGACCTGACCGGCGAGGCGATCTGTGCCTTCGTCGTTCTCAAGGGTCCGCGGCCAACCGGCGACGCGGCCAAGAAGATGGTCAAGGAGCTACAGGATCACGTCGGACGCGAAATCGGGCCGATCGCCAAACCGAAGGATCTGCGTTTCGGCGAGAACCTTCCCAAGACTCGTTCGGGCAAGATCATGCGTCGCCTTCTGCGCTCCCTGGCGAGAGGGGAAACCAGCGCGCAGGACGTGTCGACCCTCGAAAACCCAGCGATTCTCGATCAACTGCGAGGCTGATCCAGCGCAGCGTACGGCCTTCGGGCACTGTCCGACGGCCGCGCGCCCAGACGGACCGGCGTCAGTGTCGCCGGTCCGTAACGTGATCGAGGAACTGCGATGAGCAACCGTGCGACGGAGATGCTGGTCTCGGCATGCATCCGGTTCCTGCAGGGTTTTCCGCCTTTTGATCGAATGGAACAGAATGCTCTGCGCTTCCTCGCCGAGCATGTCACCCTGAACCATTACCCGAAGGGTGCGCGGATTCTTTCCAGCGAAATGGGTACGGCGCACGCCCTTTATATCCTGCAGCGGGGCAGGGTGCGAGTCCGGGCGACTGGCGGGGCCAGCAATCTCGAGTTTTCGTCGGTGACGCTGGGTCCCGGCCAAGCCTTCTCGATTGGTGCGCTGATGGCGCAGCGTCCGACCTCGGGCGCCTACGTCGCGCGTGAAGACGTCTTCTGCTACGAACTGCCTGCCGACGATTTCTTTGCGTTGACGCAGAAGAGCACGGTCTTCAACCTTTTCTGTACGCAATACATCGCCGGCTTGCTCAAGCAGTCGCAGCAGCAGCTGCAGTTGCAGTTTGCGCAGCGTGCCGCCGAGCAGAAGACGATGAATTCGCCCCTGTCTGCGATCGTCAAGCGCGAGCCGGTAGCGGTTGCTGCGGATGCGTCGATTCGCCAGGTTGTCGAGCTGATGGCCGAGCGCCATCTGGGCTCGATGGTCGTGGTCGATGCCAACGGGCATCCGGTGGGCATTTTCACCCTGTCCGACGTCCTCAAAAGGATCGTTCTGCCCGGTACGCCGCTCGAACAAGCGATCTCGTCGGTGATGTCGGCCGCGCCGCAGACCTTGCCGCTCGCTGCCAACGCGCACGATGCGGCGCTGGCGATGGCAATGCACGGCATCCGCCACGTGCTGGCGGTCGACGAGGGCGGCCGCCTGAAGGGAGTGGTCTCGGAACGTGACCTGTTCAAGCTGCAGGGCGCCGGGCTGCGGCAGATCCGGCACGCGATCGATGCGGCGAGCAGTGTCGACGTCCTCCTGCATGCCCGCGAGGACGTCCGTCAGTTGGCCCTGACCATGCTCGCCGAAGGCGGCGGGGCGCAGGAGATCACCCAGTTCATTTCGACGCTCAACGATACCGTTACCCGTCGGATCATCGAACTGAATCTCGATCGGCATGACTTGTATGGCATAGATTGGGCGTGGCTGTCGTTCGGCTCGGAGGGTCGCGACGAGCAGACCTTTACCACCGACCAGGATAACGGCATCGTCTATATCTGTACCGATATCATGGATCGCGAAATGACGCAGTTGCGCTTGCTCGAGTTTGCGCGCGACGTCAATGCCGATCTCGACAAGTGCGGGTTTCCGCTGTGCAAGGGCAACATCATGGCGAGCAACCCGGAACTGTGTCTGACGCTTGAGGAGTGGGAGGAGAGATTCGCCCACTGGGTGCGCACGCCGGAACCACAGGCCTTGCTCAACGCGACGATCTTCTTCGATTTCCGGCCGCTCTACGGCAAGTTCCATCTGGCGCACCGCATGCGCATCTCGCTCTTCCGTCAGACGGTGGGCAATCCGCTGTTCCTGCGCATGCTGGCACAGAACGCGCTGAGTGTGGCGCCGCCCTTGGGCAGGATTCGCGACTTCGTGACCGACGCCGATCCCGAGCACCCGGGAACGATCGATCTCAAGAAATTCGGCGTTCGCCTGTTTACCGACGCGGCACGTGTTTTTGCGCTGGCGCGACAGGTCGAGGCGACCAATACGGTGGCGCGCCTCAGGCGAACCGGACCCATGATGAACATGTCGTCCGAGGAAGTGGCAGCAAGCCTCGAAGGTTTCAACTTCATCCAGTTGCTGCGCCTGCGGCACCAGCATTTCGAGCAGGAGCACGGGCGTGCCGGTGACAATCTGGTCAGGCCAGTCGAGCTCAACGAAATCGAACGGCACATTCTCAAGGAATCGTTCCGGCAGGCGCGCAAACTGCAGGGGCGGCTCAAACTCGATTATCAACTCTGATCATGAGCTGGCTTTCCAGGCTCTTCGCGGGACAGGAAGCAGGCGGCTTGACGCTCACCGCCGAGCAGCAGCAGTCGATCGCCAACTGGCGGCAGTTGCCCGAGCCGGAACTTCGCCGCTCGCACTTCCGCAGTCGCTACGTGGTGGTCGACGTCGAGGCCAGCGGCATCAACGTGAAGACCGATCGCCTGTGCGCGATTGCCGCCCTGGCGCTGGTCGACGGGCAGCTCCGTTTTCGTGACGCCTTCCAGTTGCTGCTGACAGATGCGAAGGCGGTGGGTGATCCTGTGCCGCGGGCCGACGGAATTCTGAAGCCGATAGCGGAAGATGGCGAGCCCGAGGTCGACGCGCTGATTTCCTTCCTGCACTTTGTCGGCAAGTCGCCGCTGGTGGCCTACAACGTACCGTTCGTCGCGGCGATGATAGAACGCGAGCTGGCAGCCAGATTGGGGGTCGAATTGGCGCTGCCGTGGATTGATCTGGCGTGGGTGATGCCCGATCTCTTTCGTCAGGTCGACCAGACGCAGACCGGGCTGGACACCTGGCTCGACCACTTCGGTATCGAGAGCATCAGACGCCACGATGCCGTTTCCGATGCTTACGTCGCCTCGCAGATGCTGCAGATCGCGATAGCCGCCGCTGCGCACAAGGGCATCGATACACCGGCCGGCCTGCTGGAACTCGAAAAGGCTCGTCGCCACATGCACCAGAGCGGCTAGGCTGGGCGTCTCGCGATGGCCGACTACAAGATCCCGTTGCGCCGTTATTACGCCTCCTACACCGTCGGCTTCTTCGTTTTCATCCTCGGCCTGGGTGTACTCGAGCGCCACGGCATGCCGCCGCGCTGGATCGGCTATTCGTTTCTGCTGCTGACCATTCTGCTCTACGCGACGATTGGCGTGCTGGCGCGCACCGCCAGCGTCTCCGAGTATTACGTCGCCGGGCGGCGGGTGCCGGCGGTGTTCAACGGCATGGCGACCGGTGCCGACTGGATGAGTTCGGCGTCGTTCATGGGCCTCGCCGGTACGCTCTATCTGTCCGGTTACCAGGGCTTGGCCTACGTCATGGGCTGGACCGGCGGCTACGTTCTGGTTGCCCTGCTGTTGGCACCGTACCTGCGCCGCTTCGGACAATTCACCGTCCCCGATTTTCTTGCCGCCCGCTACGGCGGCAATCTGGCGCGACTGGTCGGCGTTTTTGCCACCGTTCTCGCGTCGTTCGTTTATGTGGTCGCCCAGATCTATGCGGTCGGCCTGATTACCAGCCGCTTCGTCGGTCTTCAATTCGAGGTCGGGGTGTTCGTCGGCCTTGCCGGCATCCTGGTCTGCTCGTTCCTTGGCGGCATGCGGGCCGTAACGTGGACGCAGGTGGCGCAATACGCGATCCTGATCGTCGCCTATCTGGTTCCTGTGACCATTCTCTCCTACCAGGTCACCGGCATTCCCTTGCCCCAGCTGACCTACGGCCAGGTCCTGCAGAAAGTACAGGTCCTCGAAGAAGGGATCTTCGACGAGCCCGCCGAAGTTGACGCGCGTCGTCTATTTCACGAGCGCGCCGACGGCTATTACGAGCGAATCCTCTCCCTGCCCGCATCTCTTGATCAGGAGCGACACCACCTCACCCAACAAATCAACGACCTGAAGAGCAGCAATGTGCAGATGCGCGAGGTGGCTGCGCTCGAGCGGCAGCGTCGGGAACTGCCCACGAGCAGCACCGAGGCGAGAGCTTACTGGGAAACGCTGATGCGCCAGGCAGGGCAGCGCAGTATGGAACCCGAGCATCACCTGACGCCGTTTCCAGGAAATGGGGAGGCGGTGAACGATACGGCGCGCCTCAATTTCCTCAGCTTGATGTTCTGCCTGATGGTCGGCACTGCGGCCTTGCCCCACGTGCTGACGCGCTACTACACGACACCCAGCGTGCGTGAGGCGCGCAACTCGGTTTTCTGGTCGCTGTTTTTCATCCTCGCGCTGTACCTGACGGCACCGGCGTACGCCGCTTTCGCCAAGCACGAAATCTACTCGCATCTGGTCGGCTCCTCGATGGCACAGTTGCCGGTCTGGGTGAGTTCGTGGGGCAAGATCGGAATGGTCTCGATTGAGGACATCAATAACGATGGCATCCTGCAACTCGCCGAACTCTCCTTCAATCCGGACGTGATCCTGCTCGCCACTCCGGAGATTGCCGGGTTGCCGTATGTCGTTTCCGGGCTGGTGGCCGCCGGTGCGCTGGCGGCGGCGCTATCCACTGCCGATGGTCTGCTTCTGACGATTGCCAGCGCCTTGGCGCACGACGTCTACTACAAGATCTTTCGCCCGAAGGCGACCACCCAATGGCGGCTGGTCGTCTCCAAATCGCTGTTGCTGGTGGTCGCCGTGCTGGCTGCCAGCGTCGCCTCGCAGAAGCCGGCGACCATTCTGTTCATGGTTGCCTGGGCTTTCTCGCTCGCCGGCTCGGCCTTTTTTCCGGCGCTGATTCTCGGCGTGTTCTGGAAGCGGGCCACCGCAACCGGCGCGGTGAGCGGCATGATAATCGGCTTGGCATCGACCATCTATTACATGGTGCGTGTGCATTTCGACTCGATCCCCTGGCTCGGAATTCACGGCATCGGCATGGAACCCTGGCTGGGCATCCAGTCGACGGCAGCCGGTGTCTGGGGAGTCGCCGCCGGCTTCCTGACGATCGTCGTGGTCAGCCTGTTCGGCAAGCCGCCAAGTGGAGCGACGCAGGATTTTGTCGAAAGCGTCCGCTATCCCGAACTGGACGGTTCGTGATTCCCGTGACGGCGTTCCGCCGGCGCCTCGACCATTGCCGCTGGCGCGTGGCAACAGTGGACGAGGATTGTCGTTTTTTCCCGCGGCCTTCGTGCAGGGAAAGGGGAGCGACACCCGGAATTTTGCTGCGGCATTTCTGACCGGGGGTAGCGAATGCGGCTCGAGCGAAAACAGCGGGAATACTGGCGGCGCAACCTGCGGATGACTGCGTTCCTGTTGGCGATCTGGTTTGTCGTGACTTTTGTCGTCAGCTACTTCGCGCGTGATCTCGGGGGAATCGTCGTGCTCGGTTTCCCGCTCGGCTTCTACATGGGGGCGCAGGGCGCTCCCGTGATCTATGTCCTGATCATCTGGTGGTATGCCCGCTACATGAACAGGCTGGACCGCGAGTATGGGGTGAGCGACGCAGAAGCCGAGGACTGAGAAATCCGGGGATCGCCACGGGCGATCGCGAGCGTGCAAGCGACGTGTGTACCGCGTTCGCCACTTGATCGAATGCATCCACTCGACATCGAGCTTCCGACTCATTGCCACGCGCAAGGCAAGCGTGCCGAGTATATTTCCGGTTCAAGAAAACTATGCAGACGATCCGGCTTCACGTCGTCACGTTTGCGCCAGTTTCAGGTTGGCCGCGACAAAGCCGGAGAATTTCCTCGTTTGGGGGGTATCTGGAGCCGCCCCACCCGGACTCGACCGGAGGCATCGCGCGCAACGTCAGGAGAAATCTCGAATCTTGCCCGGGAGGCTGAATTTCCCCGTTGCCGGCAAGCCCGCTACGGACGTCTTTTCCCCGCGCTTGCCGCTTGCTGTCGCTGGTTCCACCACATCGAGAACGTCGTCCGAGGCCATCGACCAGGCACCATCATCGCAATCGGAAGATGGGCGCCGGCGTCGTTTTGCCAAGAAATGAATCAATCATTCCCGTTCTGTTTCTGGATCGCCGCCTTGAGGTTTTCCTCACCGATGTCGGGGCAGACCTTTTCGATGAACGCCAGGGCATAGCTGCGCAGGTAGATGCCGCGACGCACCGCCAGGCGGGTGGTGCTTTCGGGAAAAAGCTGCGGGACCGAGATCAGGACCAGATTGCGATCCTTGATGGCATCGTAGGCCATCGACGCGACAATGCCGACGCCCAGATCAAGCTCCACGTAGGTCTTGATGACATCCGCGTCAATTGCGGAGAGCACGATATCGGGAACGACACCGGCATCGGCAAAGGCCTTGTCGATCAGCGTCCGACCGGTGAATCCTTCCTGGTAGGTGATGATCGGGTACTCGCCGATGGTTTCAAGCGTCAGCGTCTCGACCTGCAGCAGCGGGTGACCGTAGGGAACGATCAGCGCATGGTGCCAGCGATAGAAGGGGAAGGTCACCAGCTCCGGGACCTTGTCCAGCCGTTCGGTGGCGATGCCGACGTCGGCCTCGCCGGCAACGACCAGGTCAGCGATCTCGCTCGGGCTTCCCTGGTGCAGCGCGAGGTGTACCCGGGGATAGTCGGTCTTGAACCACTTGATGATCTGCGGCAGCGCGTACCGGGCCTGTGTGTGGGTGGTGGCAACGACGAAGTGGCCGGTTTCCCGGCTCGCGAACTGGTCGGCGAGGCGACGCAGGTTCTGCGTGTCGAGGAGGATGCGGTCGACTACCGCGGCCAGCTCCTTGCCCGGTTCGGTCAGCCCGAGCAGCCGCTTGCCGCGGCGAACGAAGATTTCGATGCCGAGTTCGTCCTCGAGATCCTTGATGTGCTTGCTGACTCCCGGTTGCGAGGTGTACAGTGCGTTCGCCACCTCGGTGAGGTTGAAGTCCTGACGCAGCGTCTCGCGAATGATGCGTAATTGCTGTAAGTTCATCGAACGGCCTCAAGCTGCCAGGGCTTCCGCCTGGAAAACGCGAATGTGGCGCGGACGCAGCGACACCCGATCGCCCTCCGCGAGCCCCAGTGAGTGGAAAGTTTCCCGGGCGATGGTGACTTCGATCAATTCGCCGTCGAGGCGACTCAATTCGATCTGCGCGCTCGGTCCCACCGAAACGACGCGGAGGATCGTCGCCGGCAG
Organism: Accumulibacter sp.; assembly: GCF_023806565.1. Classification (GTDB taxonomy): domain Bacteria; phylum Pseudomonadota; class Gammaproteobacteria; order Burkholderiales; family Rhodocyclaceae; genus Accumulibacter. The sequence goes on from NZ_JAMTDV010000102.1 coordinate 98,412, forward strand.
ACCACCGTCGGCTCCCCAGCCTGGAACGATGTCGAATTCGTGTGGCCGTACGAAAGCCACGGCCTTGCCTTCACTGCGGCTATCGACGGCGAGCGCCAGCGCATCCTCGCCGAGATGCAGATGCCCACCCTCGACCCGGCCATGGAAGAGATTGACCGAACCCAGGAAGTTGGCGACAAAGGGCGTCGCGGGATGGTCGTACACGGACTCCGGCGTGCCGATCTGCTCGACCTTGCCCCGGTTGATCACCACCACCCGGTCGGATACCTCGAGAGCCTCTTCCTGGTCGTGGGTGACGAAAACGCTGGTGACGTGGATTTCGTCGTGCAACTGCCGCAGCCACCGGCGCAGCTCCTTGCGCACCTTGGCGTCGAGAGCGCCGAAGGGTTCGTCGAGGAGCAGCACCTTCGGTTCCACCGCCAGCGCGCGTGCCAGCGCGATGCGCTGGCGCTGGCCGCCGGAAAGCTGCGACGGATAGCGATCCGCGAGCCAGTCGAGTTGTACCAGTTCCAGTAGTCGCTTGACTCGTCGCTTGATCTCTGCCTCGGCGAGGCGCTCGCGCCGCGGCTTGACACGCAGCCCGAAAGCGACGTTGTCCGCGATGCTCATGTGGCGGAAGAGGGCGTAGTGCTGGAAGACGAAACCGACGTGTCGCTCGCGGACATGGCGCGCCGAAGCATCATCGCCGTCGAGCAGAATCTGGCCCTGGTCGGCGAAGTCGAGACCGGCAATGATCCGCAGCAACGTCGTCTTGCCGCAACCGGAGGGGCCGAGCAGGGCGACCAACTCACCCGAGGGGATGTCGATCGAGACATCGTCAAGCGCCTTGAAGGTGCCGAACTGCTTGCTGATGTTACGGATGGCGATGCTCATGGCTCATTCTCCGGAAGTTTAATGTGAAAGTCGCCTCAGAGTCTTTTCCAACATGGTATGAGTCTGAACGGGCTGGGGTGTTTCCAAGGAGTAA
>NZ_JAMTDV010000103.1 GCF_023806565.1 Accumulibacter sp.
GTATCCTGCACCACTTCCCGGACGGGAAAACCAGCATCACGCAAAGAATGGCCCAACTCCATCGCAATATCCGTCCGGTCTTCGACTATCCGCGGATGACCCGTAACTCGCTTGCAAACGCCCAAGCGTGAGGCGCGGCGGAGAACAGATTTACCGTGGCACTTTTGGCAACCAGGGGCGGACCACTCGGACAAGGTCGCCGTGTTCCCCACCAGTCTCCCGGAGAATGAACGTCGATACCCTCCAGACGTGCGGCGCTCCGCTGGCTGCAAGCCGCTTCAGGAGAGCTGCACAGCTCTCCGCAGGAGCCTCGACGCCACGAACACTTGCGTTCGCCGCCGCCGCGTCGACGCCCACGCGCATGCTCACTGCAGCGAAGCAAGGACGCGCGTGGTGGCCTTAGCGTACGCATTCGGCGCACGCCCGTGGCCCCTCGGTCGCTGGCGAGCGAGTTCGCGACGCGCGGCGAACTGGACGCGGGATGCGCGCTCGGGTACAGTGCGGCGCGCCGGCAGTGGAGCAGGCGTCACCGGCAGAAAATCATCCACAGAGCAAGCCCCCGCCGTTCGTGCCGGCCTTGGTGCCCCGGAACAGAGAAGTTCAATACAAGCCGCGTCGTGAAATCCATTTCAGTCAGACTCGACGGAGAATCCGCCCGTCCTTCTCCTGGCGACAAGCATCCGCTTCGCGCAGCTCGGCAGATGGCAAGTGCTGGTGCTGCACTTGCGACTCGAGCGTGAGACCCCGGAATGTCGATACCCTCCGCCGGAACCAGTCCGCAGCAATCGCAGCCGCTGACACATCCGGGATATCGTCCGGATATCGACGGCTTGCGCGCTCTCGGGGTATTGCTGGTGCTCCTGTTCCACGCGTTTCCTCGCACGCTCCCGGGCGGGTTTGCTGGCGTGGACATATTCTTCGTCGTTTCCGGCTACCTCATCAGCACGATAATCTTCGCAAACCTCGAGCAAGGCAGCTTCAGCTTTGTCGAGTTCTATTCGCGAAGAATTCGCCGAATCTTTCCCGCGCTGACGGTCGTGCTCGCCACGGGAGGGATCCTCGGTTGGTTCGTTCTGCTGACCGACGAATACAGTCGCCTCGGGTTGCACATCGTTGCTGGTGCAGGCTTTGTCTCCAACTTCGTGCTTTGGAGCGAGGCAGGGTACTTTGACGGCGACGCCTATACCAAACCATTCCTGCACCTGTGGTCACTCGGTATCGAAGAACAGTTCTACATCGTCTGGCCATTGTTGCTCGGCACGGTCTGGCAACGGAAGCACCATTTCCTTGGCATTACCGTTTCGATCGCGGCGTTGTCATTCCTGATCAATCTTTACCTCATCCATTCCAACCCGGTGGCGGCTTTCTACGCGCCATGGTCGCGTTTCTGGGAATTGATGATCGGCGGCATCCTTGCGTATGTCGCGCTGCATCGGCCGCAATACGTGGCAGCAAGCTCGAACCGGAGATCGGCTGTCGGCTTGCTGTTGATCGTGCTTGGCGTTGCCCTGCTGAACAAGAAGGCAGCGTTTCCCGGCTGGTGGGCTTTGCTGCCCACCCTGGGGACGTTTCTGGTGATCGCCGCAGGTCCTGACGCCTGGCTGAATCGAAAGTTTCTCGGCAGTCGGGGCATGATTGGAATTGGGCTGATCAGCTATCCACTGTATTTGTGGCACTGGCTGCTACTCTCGCTGGCCTGGATCGTGGAAGGCGAAATGCCATCGAATGCCACACGATCGGTGCTCGTGCTGGCGAGTTTTGCGCTGTCCTACGTGACGTACCGCTTCGTCGAAATCCGGACGAGAAGGGGCGGGAAAATCACCACGATCGTTCTGCTTGCCGCGATGGCAGGTCTGATGGCGATTGGACTCGTCACCTACTCCGAACTGCTGCGACCGAGAAACGACAACCGGACCATCGGACTCATTCTCGAAGCCCTGAACGACCGCGAATATGCCGCGGGGCTCGAGAAGACAACGCTTGGCGGCGTCCCGGTAAAGTACAAGCGCGGAGGTGCGCGAACGGTATTGTTTGTCGGTGACTCGCATGCCGAGCAGTACGCACCGCGCGTCGTAAGATTGCTGGACGGCGATCCGGGAAGGTACAGCTCCGTGGTATTTCTCACCAGCCCGGGCTGCGCTCCTGTTCCAGGCAGCGCGCAGGTAAATAGCTACCATGTCGCGAGATGCCACGAATTCAGGGAACATGTCGCGACGCTGGTGCGCAGTCCGGAAATCGCAGCAGTGGTGGTCGGCGCAGCGTGGAATCTCTACCTGCTGGAATCGGGCTCGTCCTATTCGGATGATCTTGACATCGAACTGGAATTGCGCAGGCTGCAGGAGTTCCTGAAGTCGATGGCGGCTTACAAGAAGGTCTATCTTGTTCTGGACAATGCCAGCGGGCAGCAATTCGAACCGAGGAACTTCTTCGACGGCAACCGATTTGCGCACCTGTCGGTCAAGTCATTGCCAGAGTGGGTGCCCCTGGCCAGCGACCAGGAAGAATTGCGCACACGTCTTGCGAAAATCGCGCGCGACGCGGATGCGATCTTGATCGATCCCGTGGCCAGTCTCTGTCCGACGCGATATTGTCAGGCCTTCACTGCGGCCGGCAAGCCTGCGTACAGTGATTTCAATCATTTCCGCGCCTCCTACGTCCGGGAGTCTGCCGATTTCATCGACCTTGCCCTGGAAAACTGATCGCCAGGGTCGCCCTGCCGCCAAGTCCCGAGCGATCCGCAGGCGACTTGCCCCCTGGACGGCAGGACGCAGCACGCAACAGCGCTCGACCCATTCGGTTTAGAATGATCGGGGCGGCAATGATCACGTGCTCTCGGGCGCCCGCCTTTCCGAGCCGATGGCGGTCAGGGCCATCGAGTCACGGCGCTATCCGCGCCTTTTCCCTCCGACCGAACGGTCGTGGGCAGTGGAATCTGGGAAACGGCAGCTTATGTACATCTTGGGGATTCATACCGGCCACGACGCCGGCGCCTGCCTGTTTGCCGACGACACGCTGCTGGCGTTCTGCAAGGAGGAGCGGCTGAACCGCATCAAGAACGACGGCGGCTTCTTCCGGCTGCAGTCGGTCGATGAAGTGCTGCGGATCGCCGGAATCGGCCGCCAGCAGGTGGACGCGGTGGCGTTTACGCGCATGAAGTTTCCGGTATCCTGTTTCAGAATCACGACGCTGCCGTTCCGCGACGTACGTCGCAAGGTGTTCGGCCAGCAGCGCGACCGTTCGCTGGGTGGCCTGATCATTCGCCACGGCAACCTCGATGCGAGCAGGTTCCTCGATTTCGGCAAGCTGCGCGAATGCATGGGCCTGCGCGCAGATGCCGCACTGCACTTCAGCAACCATCATCGTGCGCACGTGCTGTCGTCGCTGCGTTACTGCGACTGGTCGGATGACGTTCTCCTGGTGAGCTGCGACGGCGGCGGCGACGCTGCCCACTACTCGGCCTACCTCTATGCCCGCAAGGAATTGCGGCAGATCTGGGGCGGCGAGGAAACGCTGCTCGGCCAGCCGCAGAATCCGGCCGCATCGATCGGCCTGGCCTACGCCTTCGCCACGTCGCTCTGCGGCTTCAAGCCGAATCGACACGAGGGCAAGCTGACCGGCCTGGCAGCCTTTGGCGAACCCCGGGTGGCGGCGCAAATCGCAGACCTGTTCGCGGTCGACAGCGAGGGCCGCATCGATTCGCCGCTGGCTGGCACCAAGGCGCAGCACACGGCGCTGCGACAGTTGTTCCAGGGCCTGTCGAGTGCCGACATCGCAGCGTCGATCCAGGCGGCGACCGAGCAGGTGATCGTCGCCTGGCTGCAGTCGCTGCTGGCAAGACACCCGGCAAGGTACATCGCCATGAGCGGCGGCGTTTTCTCCAATGTACGCCTGAACCAGCTGGTCGCTGCATTGCCGGGAATCGAGGAAGTCTTCATCTTCCCGGCAATGGGGGACGAAGGGCTGCCGGTCGGCGCCTGCGTCGACTACTGGATCGCCACGCAAGGTCTCGCGCGACTGACCCGCGACCGTCTGCGCCACCTGTATTTCGGTTGGCCCTACACCGGCGAGGACTTGCTCGGCGCCGGCGAACGGCTGGGATTCCGCGTCGACCGCAGTCCCGGGCATGTCGAAAGGACGGCTCGCCTGCTCGCCGACAACCAGGTCGGAGCAATCTTTCACGGCGGCATGGAAATGGGCCCGCGCGCGCTGGGTGCGCGCAGCATCCTCGCCAGCCCCGCCCGGCGTGAAGTCAACGACAGCATCAACAAGCGCCTGCAACGCACCGAATTCATGCCGTTTGCGCCATACGTGCTCGATGTCGACGCCGAACGTGTCTATGACGTCGATGCCCGCAACCGCTACGCCTGCCGCTTCATGACCATCACCACCCGGGTCAGGGCCGAATGGGCGGACAGGATTCCGGCAGTCGTGCATGTCGATGGCACGGCGCGGCCGCAGATCGTCGAGCGCGCAAGCAACCCCCTGTACTACGACGTGCTCGCAGCATTCAAGCGGGTTACCGGTTTGCCGACGCTGGTGAACACCAGCTTCAATGCCCACGAAGAACCGATCATCAACACCCCGGAGGAAGCGCTGCAGGCCCTGGCGGACAACCGCATCGACTTCCTGGTCTGCGACCGCGGCATGGTCTTCCCCGCCGGCAGCTAGCGTCCGGCACGGCAGCGGCCGTCGCATTCGCCGCGCGCGGCAGTGAGGTACGTCTCCCAGGCTGTCGGCGAACGGCACAGTTCCTGAAGCAGCGCGAAAGCGCGATCGGCGTGCACGCCCGCGGCGCCGCTCAGTCCCTCGCCCAAGGCAAAGCACTCGCCCGCCACGCAAAGAACGAAAGCGGGCGGCACCGGCTGCCCGATGCGCGGCAGAACGGCGAGCACCGCTTCGGGAGACAGGCTGTGCGTGCTCGGCAATACGCGGCCGCTGGCATGCGCCCGACGGAAGATGAAAGGCGCCGGCGTCTGCTGACCGGCGTCGATGAACAGCGCCAGGCGGCGACCCACCAGATCGAGCGCATGTTCCACCTGCCACTGGAAATCGCCGATCAGCTCGAAGCCGGGGGCCAGCCGCTGGCCATCGAGCCAATCCTGCAGACGATCGAGCAGCAGCGGCCCGAGCGCGTCATCGCCGCGGCTGGGGTTGCCGCAGGCGAGGATGACGACCGGCGCGAGGGACACGGACGAGCATCCTGCCGGTTCACGCCGGCGAGGACAAACGGTCGATGACCTGTCCCGCTGCGTCCAGCAACTCGATCTGCAACGGCATCCGGCCGAGCGCGTGCGTGGCGCACGAGAGGCAGGGATCGAAAGCGCGGATCGCCACCTCGACGTGGTTGAGCAGCCCCTCGCTGAGCTGACGACCGTCCAGGTAGCGCCGGGCGACGCGGCGGATCGCCTCGTTCATCGGCTGGTTGTTGTGCGTGGTCGAGACGATCAGGTTGCACATCGTCACCAGATCGTCGTCATCGACGCGGTAGTGATGGATCAGCGTGCCGCGCGGTGCCTCGATGACGCCGACACCGGAGTGGTGGCGCTTGCCACTGTGGACGAGTTCGCCCGTCGAAAGGTCGTCGTCGTGCAGCAGATCCTTGATCGTCTCGGCGGTGTGCAGGAGCTCGATCATGCGCGCCCAGTGATACGCCAGCGGTGCATGGATCAGCGTGCCCTGCCCGTAGTCGATGAATTCGCGGCGCTCGGCTTCGGCCAGCGGAGTCGCGATCGAGTCGCAGTTCTGCACGCGCGCCAAGGGTCCGACCTTGTACCAGCCCTCCTGCGGACCGAGTGCGGTGAGAAACGGAAACTTCATGTAACTCCACGCCTTGACTTCCTCGCTGATCAGCTCCTGGTAATCGCGCACGGGAAATTCGTCGACGAGGAGTCGGCCATCCGCGTCGCGCGCGCGCAGACGACCATCGTAGAAATCGAGCTTCCCATCGGCGCCGACCAGCGACAGGAGGTTCGACCGGAAAGTGCCGAAACCGTCGTAGAGCGCCGGATCGGCTGCGTGCAAACGTTTGACCAGGTGCACCGCCTGACGGCTCCAGGCGACGATCTGGTAGATGTCCCCCAGCAGAACGTCACGCTCGGCGCGGCTCACGGCACGGTTGACGCCGCCCGGTATCGCGCCGGTGCCATGCACGCGCTTGCCGGCAGTCAGGCGGATCACCTCCTGCCCGAACCTGCGCAGCAGCACGCCCTGTTTCGCGACCTCCGGATACGCCGCAGCGATGCCGACGATGTTGCGCCGCCCGGCGTCGCTGGCGAAACCGAATAGCAGATCGGGCGACGCGAGGTGAAAGAAATGCAGCGCGTGCGACTGCAGAATCTGGCCGTAGTGCATCAGCCGGCGCAGCTTCTCGGCGCTCGCCGTCAGGCGGTCGACACCGACCACGTGATCGAGCGCCTTGGCCGCCGCCAGGTGATGCGACACCGGGCAGATGCCGCACAGCCGCTGCACCATCACCGGCACCTCCCAATACGGGCGACCCTGGATGAACTTCTCGAAACCACGGAATTCGACGATGTGCAGACGAACCTGTTGCACGCGATCGTGCTCGTCGAGCAGGAGAGTCACCTTGCCGTGCCCCTCGACGCGCGACACCGGGTCGATGGCCACGCGGCGCAGCCCTGGCACGCCAGCCGCTGCCGTTTCCAGTTCAAATGGTGCACTCTGCATGGCGTGCTCCTTCAGCGGCCGAACCGCGCCGGCGGTCCGGCAATCTCCCCTCCTGCCGACACCGGTGAGCAAGCCACGAGGAGGCACAAGGGAATCGTTGTCCGCATCTCGGTACGCCGCCTGCCGATCAGTCGAAATGCAGCAAGGGATGGCCGAGTCGCGGCGTGCGGCCAGCGAGCAGATCGGTCAGGAATTTCCAGATCGCGTCGCCCGAGGGCGGACAGCCGGGAATGAAGTAATCGACGCGAACGACTTCGTGGATCGGATGCACCTTGTCGAGCGGCAGCGGCAATTCCGGATCATTGGGCACCTGCCCGTGCACGATTCCCGGTCCGGTCAGATAGACTTCCTGCAGGCATTGCCCGAGGTCGAGGTGGTTGCGCTGCGCCGGCAGGCCGCCGTTGATGGCGCAGGCGCCGATGGCGATCAGTACCTTGCAGTTGCGGCGGAATTCGCGCAGCACGTGGATGTTCTCGGCGTTGCAGACGCCGCCCTCGATCAGTCCGATGTCGCAGGCGCCGCAGTGCTTGATGTCGGTCAGTGGCGAGCGGTCGAAATCGACGCGCTCGATCAGATCGAACAGGCGTTCGTCGATGTCGAGAAACGACATGTGACAGCCGAAGCAGCCGGCCAGCGAGGTCGTGGCCAGACGCACTTTCCTGGATGCGGCGACGGTACCCATTTCAGCTTTCCTGCTCCCCGGAAGTTCGCGACGGAGCGCACTCGACCTGCATGGCGATCGGTTCGACGTCGTAACGCCGGCGGCCGATCGGGATCGCGAAGCCCTTGCGCTTCTGCAGAATCACCCCGACCGGACAGACCTGCGCCGCCTTGTCGGCCAGCGAAAAATCGGTATCCGCCAGACGCCCGGATTCGGCATTGACGATCAGGTGTTTGCGGATGCCGCGTCCGGACAGTGCGAAGACGTTCTTGCCGTCGACGTCGCGGCTGGCGCGCACGCAGAGTTCGCAGAGAATGCAGCGATTGAAATCGAGCAGCACTTCGGGATGCGAGGCGTCGACCGGCCGGTCCGGGTAGAACTGCTCGAAGTGCGGGGTCAGCATTTCGAGTTCGTAGGCCAGCGCCTGCAGCATGCAGTTGCCGCTCTTCTCGCACGAGGGACAAAAGTGGTTGCCCTCGACGAAGAGCATCTGCAGCAAGGTCCGGCGCTTGTCGTTGAGATCCGGCGAGTTGTTCTCGACCTCCATGCCGTCCTTCGCGGGCAATGTGCACGCCGAGACGTAACGCCCGTTGGCTTTTACCGTGCATAGCTTGCAGCTGCCCTGCGGCTTGAATTCGGGATGATGGCACAGATGCGGAATAAAGATTCCCGCTTCCGTCGCCGCTTCCATGATCGTCTGACCATCGGCGAACGGCAGCGGCAAACCGTCGAGCAGGATGGTCTTCATGCCTCGCCGGCCAGCGGCCGCTCATTGAAGTGCGCCGCCGCGTCGTCGCGCCCGGTCATCTGGCGCGCCGCGGCGAGCGCCTGGTCGAGATCGAAGGCGGGAGCGAAGTCGAGCGAACGCAGGCGCCGTTCGTACGCAGGACGGAAGCGGTGCAGCGTGTCGAACAGCGGATTGCACGCCGCCTGGCCGAGCCCGCAATGGCTGGCGACGTGCAGCAGGCGGTGGATCTGGAAGATTTCATTGATCTCGTACTGTGAGCCATGGCCGTTGGCGATCTTGTCCATGCACCCGGCGACCAGCGACGTGCCGACCCGGCAAGGCGTGCAGAAGCCGCAGCTCTCGTGCGCGAAGAAATGGGCGAAGTTCCGCGCCACCTCGAACATGTCGCGATGCGCCCCGAAGACCATGCACGCGCCGGCGGTCGGCACGTCCTCGAAAGCGAATCGGCGCGAGAACTCGTGCGTCGCAAGACAGCTTCCCGAGGGACCGCTGACCTGCACCGCCTGCGCGTTGCCGGCACCGCAATCCCTGAGCACCTGCGCCAGCGAAACGCCGAAGGGGTATTCGTAGATTCCCGGCGACTCGACGTCGCCCGAGACCGACAGCAGCTTGGTACCGGTCGACTGCTTGGTACCGAGGCCGGCGAACCAGGCGCCACCCTCGATCGCGATCAAGGCCGCCTTGCACAGCGTCTCGACGTTGTTCACCACCGTCGGCTGACCGAGATAGCCCTCACTGACCGGGAAAGGCGGGCGAATCCTCGGCACCCCGCGCTTGCCCTCGAGCGACTCGAGCAGGGCGGTTTCCTCACCGCAGACGTAGGCGCCGGCACCGAGATGGATTTCGATGTCGAAGGCCACCCCCGACTGACCGCACAGTGCCTCCCCGAGCAGGCCGCTCTGCCGGCGCCGCTCGAGGTTTTCCAGCAGGGACGGCAACAGGTACGCGTACTCGGCGCGCAGGTAAACGAGACCGCGGCTGGCACCGATCGTGAAACCGGCGACGCTCATTCCGTCGAACAGCAGGTCGGCGTAACTGGTGAGCAACACCCGGTCCTTGAAGGTGCCGGGTTCGCCTTCGTCGGCGTTGCAGACGACGTAGCGCGTCGGCCGCTCGCCGCGACCGGTCGCTCGCCGCGCCGACTCCCACTTGATGTGCGTGGTGAAGCCGGCACCGCCGCGGCCGCGCAGGTTGGAGCGCTTCATTTCCTCGAGCATGGCCTCGGCACCGCGCGCGATCGCCGCCCGCAGCGCTTCGCCGGCAAGCCATTGCGACGACAGCAACACGTCGCGCCGGCGGATGTTGTCGTCGACCCGGAAGTATTCGCCGGGCCAGTCCGCCAGTGGCACCTGTGCCCGAATCAGGTCGCCGATGCGGTCGATGCGCTCGGCGGAAAGCCGTGTCAGCGCGCGGCCATTGACCAGCAGCGCCGGTCCCTGATCGCACATGCCCGTGCACGAGGTGGTGTCGACGCTTACCAGCCCATCCTCGGAAACCTTGCCGCGCTCGATCCACAACCGGTTGCACAGGCGATCGAGCAGTTCGCCGCTGCCCAGCATGCGATCGGTGATGTTGTCCGAGAAGAGAACGCGGTAGCGGCCGACCGGCGCCAGATGCAGAAACGAATAGAAGCCGGCGACTCCTTCGACGCGCGCGCGCGGCAGCCCGAGCGCCCTGGCAATCACCGTCAGGGCAGCGGCCGGCAGGTAGGTCAACGCGTCCTGCGCCTCGCGCAGAATCTGCAGGAGCCGGCCCGGGTCGCCGCCGTGGCGCTCGACGATGCCCAGCAGCAGCTCGTCCAGTCGTTCCGCTTCGATACCGTCTTCGCCCACGACATTCTCCGGCAAACCGCGAGTTCCCGATCGTCCTCGCAGCTTAAGGCTTCGGCGGCAGGGCATGCTGATGCACGTCAACAACCGGGCGGATGGCGAGCACGGCCGGCATCGCTTGGCGGGGCCAGGACTCGGCACATCCGGGTAGCCTTTCGTGCTGCAATGCAGCATAATACGGAATGCGAGCGGCCTGGCCGCGCTTCCGGCAGGCGTGGCGGCGGCCCCGCGGAGGCAACCGGTACGGTTTCCCGGTCTTGTTCTGATCACCATTCGGAGCACCATCATGCACTTCGAAACCCCTCTCGAATATCTCGAAAGCCGCACCTTCGACGAAATCAGCGTCGGCGACACCTCGTCGCTGATGCGCACGCTGCGCCCGGAGGACGTCAAGCTGTTCGCCCTGATGTCCGGTGACATGAACCCCGCGCTGGCCCACGCCGAGTTCCGCAACAGCGGACTGTTCCAGGATTTCATCGCGCACGGGATGTGGACGGCTTCCCTGCTGTCGACCACGCTGGGCACTCAGTTCCCCGGTCCGGGAACCGTCCTGATCGAGTCGACGCTGCACTTTGCGCGGCCGGTGACGATCGGCGACACAGTCACCGTCCGGGTGACGGTCCGACAGAAGTTCGACCACAACCACCACATCATCCTCGACTGCTCGTGCCTCAATCAGGACCAGTTGCTCGTCGTATCGGGCAGTGCCGAGGTGCTGGCGCCAACCGAGAAGATCCGCACCAAGCGCACGGCGATGCCGGTGATCACGATTTCCGACAAGTACGCGCGCCTGCAGGTGCTGGTGAAACGTGCCGACGGGCTGGCGCCGATCGACATGGCCGTGGTCCACCCCTGCGACCGCGAATCGCTCAAAGGCGCCCTGCTGGCGGCCGATGCCAGCCTGATCGAACCGATCCTGGTGGGGCCGGAACAGAAGATCCGGTCGGTCGCCGAAGAAAACGGCTTCGACCTCAAGAATCACCGCATCGTCAACGTCAAGCACAGTCACGAGGCCGCCGCCATGGCGGTCACCCTTATCCGCAGCGGCGACGCCGAGGCCCTGATGAAGGGCAGCCTGCATACCGACGAACTGATGGCCGAGGTGATCTCGCGCAGTTCCGGGCTGCGCACCGAACGCCGCATCAGCCACGTCTTCCTGATGGACGTGCCGACCTATCCGCGACCGATCCTGATCACCGATGCGGCGATCAACATCTCGCCGGTGCTGCAGGAAAAGGTCGACATCATCCAGAACGCGATCGACCTGGCGCACGTCATCGGCACGCCCGAACCCAAGGTGGCGATCCTCTCGGCGGTCGAGACGGTCAATCCGAAAATCCAGTCGACGCTCGACGCCGCTGCCCTCTGCAAGATGGCCGACCGCGGTCAGATCACGGGCGGGCTGCTCGACGGTCCACTGGCCTTCGACAACGCCATTTCGCTGGTCGCCGCCAAGACCAAGGGAATCAACTCGGTGGTCGCCGGCCGTGCCGACATCCTGGTCGTCCCCGACCTCGAATCCGGCAACATGATCGCCAAGCAACTCGAATATCTGGCGAACGCGCTGAGCGCCGGCATCGTGCTCGGCGCCCGCGTCCCGATCGTCCTGACCAGCCGCGCCGATACCGCCGAAACCCGCATCGCCTCGTGCGTCATCGCGGCACTCATCGCCCACGCCAACCGCAGCAGGCAGAAAGCGAGCTGAGAGGGGGAGGCGGCGGCCAGAGGTCTCCCGCACGAAGGGAAGTTCGGAATTCCCGCAGAAAGCCTGATTCGTCCGCAAAAGTCGCCAGCCACCGCTTGAGCCGGTCGAGGATCGGCGATCGCGCCGATCGGCATTCTCGCCCTGGCCCGCCTCGACGCTGTCCACGGCGTACCTGGATCCTCCCCGGCGTTCCTTCTCATCACGAGGCGTCAGCAGCCATCGCCCATCGCCCATCGCCTTGGCAAGTGTGCCGCCGACGCAAGCGCAACCGCGGCACATCGGCACACACACAAGGCAACAATTTTCCTCCTCCGAGCGGACGCAAGACCGTGATTTCACGGCGTAAATGGCCAACGGCGCGCTCGCCCACAAAAACTATATCTAGTCTTCTTGTTGCCATGTACCACTATATGTAGTAGCTTTACACCTGTCTCGCCCGGCAAGCAGCTTCCCAGCGGAGCAACGGGACCTGCTCGACCATGATTTCGGGCGACGGAACTTTCGTCAGGCCCTTGCGGCGGCCTGACCCACCACCATTCACCAGAGGACAGACCATGAGCCAGCTTGCACACCAGTTACCCCTGTCGGAAGTCGCCGAGGCACCCGCGATCGCTCCGCTTGCCGAACAGGAAATCGCCGGCGAGGTGCTGGTCGAGAAATACGCCAAGGGCAATGAAACCTCGGTGCACGATGTGCGTCGCCGCGTCGCCCGGGCGCTCGCCGCGACCGAAGACGAAAAGCAGCGCGCGCACTGGGAAGCGCGCTTCCTGTGGGCGCAGGAAAACGGTTTCGTCCCCGCCGGCCGCATCAACTCGGCCGCCGGCACGACGCTGGCAGCAACACTGATCAACTGTTTCGTGCAGCCGATCGGCGATTCGGTGGTCGAGATCGTCGATGGCAAACCGGGCATCTACAGCGCGCTCGCCGAAGCTGCCGAAACCATGCGCCGTGGTGGCGGCGTCGGTTACGACTTCTCGTCGATCCGCCCGATCGGAGCGCTGGTCAAGGGAACGCAATCGCGCGCCTCAGGGCCGGTATCGTACATGCGCGTCTTCGACCGCTCGTGCGAAACGGTCGAGTCGGCCGGCGCCCGCCGTGGCGCGCAGATGGGCGTGCTGCGCTGCGACCACCCGGACATCGAGGTCTTCATCCACGCCAAGGACCATGGCGACCTCTCCAACTTCAACGTCTCGATTGCCGTCAGCGACGCCTTCATGCACGCCGTCGAAGCCGACGCCGAAGTCGAGCTGACGCACCGCGCCGAGCCCAACGCGGACATGAAGCGCGCCGGTGCCTTCCAGCGCGAGGACGGCGTCTGGGTCTACCGCCGCGTGCGCGCCCGCGACCTCTGGGATCAGGTGATGAAATCGACCTACGATCACGCCGAGCCAGGGATTCTCTTCCTCGACCGCATGAACAAGGACAACAATCTCTACTACTGCGAAGTCATCGAGGCAACCAACCCCTGCGCCGAACAGCCGCTGCCGCCGTATGGCTGCTGCTGCCTTGGCTCGATCAACCTGACGCTGTTCGTCCGCAATGCCTTCAGCGCGCACGCCGAGTTCGATTTCGCCGCGCTCGGCGAGGTGATCAAGGTATCGACGCGCATGCTCGACAACGTCCTCGACGTCACCGCCTGGCCACTCGAACGCCAGCGCGAGGAAGCAGCCAACAAGCGCCGTGTCGGTCTCGGCTTCACCGGCCTCGGCGACACCCTGTGCATGCTGCGCCTGCGCTACGACCGCCCGGAAGCGACCGCGATGGGCGCGCGCATCGCCGAATTCATGCGCGACACCGCCTACCTCGCATCGGTCGAACTCGCCAGGGAGCGTGGCGCCTTCCCGCTGTTCAACGCCGAGCTCTACCTCGCCGGCGGCAACTTCGCCTCCCGCCTGCCGCCGGACATCAAGAGCGAAATCCGCAAGCACGGCCTGCGCAACTCGCACCTGCTGTCGATCGCGCCGACCGGAACGATCTCGCTGGCTTTCGCCGACAACGCGTCGAACGGCATCGAACCGCCGTTCTCGTGGACCTACAGCCGCAAGAAGCGGATGGCCGATGGCACGCTCAAGGAGTACGCCGTCGAGGACTACGCCTGGCGGCTGTACCGGCATCTCGGCGGCGACGTCGACAAGTTCCCCGACTACTTCGTCACCGCCCTCGAAATCTCGGCGCAGGCGCACAAGGACATGGTCGCCGCGGTCGCCCCGTATATCGACACCTCGATCTCCAAGACCGTCAATGTGCCTGCCGACTACCCTTATGAGGACTTCCAGGACCTGTACCTGAGCGCCTGGAAATCCGGTCTCAAGGGGCTCGCCACCTACCGCCCGAACAGTGTGCTCGGCGCGGTGCTCTCGGTCGAATCGCAGAAACAGGCCGAAGACAAGAAGCAGCCGCAGGATTTCGAGATCGGCGACGCCAACCGCCGGATGACGATCAAGAACCTGCCGGCGCCGGTGCTCGCCAGCCTGCGCTGGCCGAACCGCCCGCACCTGCCCGAGGGCAACCTGGCGTGGACCTACATGATCGAGCATACGCACGGCAAGTTCGCGCTCTTCGTCGGCCACGTCGAACAGGAAGACGGCCGCTCGTGGCCGTTCGAGGTCTGGGTCAACGGGCCCGAGCAGCCGCGCGGTCTCGGCGCCGTCGCCAAGACGCTGTCGATGGACATGCGCGCCAACGACCATGGCTGGCTGGCGCTGAAGCTCGAATCGCTGGCAAAGACGCCCGGCGACGAGGGCTTCGACATGCCCTTCCCGCCGCACGGCGAAAGGAAGCGCATGCCTTCCGTGGTCGCGGCGATGGCACGATTGATCCAGTACCGCGTCGAGCGCCTCGGCGCCTTCGAGCGCGAGGGACCGACGCCGGTGCTCGACGCCATGTTCAGCCGCAAGGAGCCGAAAACCGGCACCGACGGCACGCTCTCGTGGACGGTGGACGTCTTCAACCCGGCGACCGGCGAGGACTTCGTTCTCGGCCTCAAGGAAATCACCCTGCCCGACGGCGTCACCCGCCCTTACTCGGTCTGGCTCGCCGGCAATTACCCGCGCGCGCTCGACGGCCTGACCAAGCTGCTGTCGTTCGACATGCGCGTGCTCGACCCGGCGTGGATCGGCATGAAGCTGAGGAAGCTGCTCGACTACCCCGAGCCGCTCGGCGACTTCATGGCGTTCATCCCCGGCACCCGCCGCCAGACCAACTACCCCTCGACCGTTGCCTACCTCGCGCAACTGATCATCCACCGCTACGCGATGCTCGGCATCCTCGACGAGA
>NZ_JAMTDV010000104.1 GCF_023806565.1 Accumulibacter sp.
TTGAAGCCGCATTCTTCCATGATCGCCAGCTTGGCGTCGGCGGTATCCGCGCCACCGGAGATCAGCGCCCCCGCGTGCCCCATGCGCTTGCCGGCGGGAGCGGTGACTCCGGCGATGAATCCGACGATCGGCTTCTTCATGTTGGCCTTGCACCACACTGCCGCATTGGCCTCATCGGGTCCGCCGATTTCACCAATCATGATCACGGCGTCGGTGTCCGGGTCATCATTGAACAGACGCATGATGTCGATGTGCTTGAGACCATTGATCGGATCGCCGCCGGTTCCAACCGCCGACGACTGTCCGAGACCGATTTCGGTCAATTGCGCAACCGCTTCGTAGGTCAGCGTTCCCGAGCGCGAAACCACGCCGATGCGGCCCTTGCGATGGATGTGTCCGGGCATGATGCCGATCTTCACTTCGTCCGGGGTGATCAGGCCGGGGCAGTTCGGCCCGAGCAGCAGGGTCTTCTTGCCGCCGGCCGCTTCCTTGCGCAACATTTTGTTGCGCACGACCAACATGTCGCGTACAGGAATGCCTTCGGTGATGCAGACGACCAGATCAAGGTCGGCTTCGACCGCTTCCCAGATCGCCGCGGCGGCGCCGGGCGGTGGCACGTAGATCACCGAGACCGTCGCGCCGGTTTCGGCGGCGGCTTCCCTGACCGAAGCGAAGATCGGAATTCCGAAGATGCTCTCGCCGGCTTTCTTGGGATTCACGCCGGCGACGAAGCAGTTCTTGCCGTTGGCGTATTCCTGGCATTTCTCGGTATGAAACTGCCCGGTCTTGCCAGTAATCCCCTGGGTGATGATCTTGGTGTCTTTGTTAATCAGAATCGACATGTTGGCTCCTTAACTGACCGCAGCAACGATCTTGGTGGCGGCTTCGGCCATTGAATCGGCAGTGATGATCGGCAGACCGGAATCGCTGAGGATCTTCTTGCCGATATCCTCGTTGGTCCCCTTCATGCGGACGACCAGTGGCACCGAAAGATGGGTTTCCCTCGCCGCCGCCACGACCCCGGTGGCAATGGTATCGCAGCGCATGATGCCGCCGAAGATGTTGACCAGGATGCCCTTGACCTTGGGATTTCTGAGCATGATCTGGAAGGCTTCGGTCACCTTCTCGGTGGTCGCTCCGCCGCCGACGTCGAGGAAGTTGGCCGGTTCGGCGCCGAACAGCTTGATCGTGTCCATCGTCGCCATGGCCAGGCCGGCGCCGTTGACCAGACAACCGATGTTGCCGTCGAGCGAGATGTAGGAGAGATCGAACTTGGATGCCTCGAGTTCGTCGGGGTCTTCTTCATCGAGGTCACGGAAAGCGACGACTTCGGGCTGCCGATAGAGCGAGTTCGAGTCGAAGTTGAACTTGGCGTCAAGGGCCTTGATGTTGCCGTTGCCTTCAAGGATCAGCGGATTGATTTCGGCCAACGAGGCATCGGTCTCCATATAGCATTTGTAGAGACCCTGGAAAGTTGCGACCGCTCGATCCACCGATTCAGCCGGAACACCAATCCCAGTGGCGAGCTGTCGAGCCTGCGCGTCGGTCAAACCATCCAGCGGATCGATGAAAACCTTGAGGATTTTCTCCGGCGTCTTGTGCGCGACTTCCTCGATGTCCATACCACCTTCGGAAGATGCCATCATTGCGACCTTCTGCGTCGCACGGTCGGTCAACGCCGCGACGTAGTATTCCTTGCGGATGTCCGCCCCCTCTTCGATCAGCAAGCGGCGCACCTTCTGGCCTGCCGGGCCGGTCTGGTGGGTAACCAACTGCATGCCAAGGATCTGACCCGCATACTGGCGAACCTCATCGAGCGACTTGGCCACTTTCACGCCGCCACCCTTGCCGCGACCACCGGCATGAATCTGGGCCTTGACCACCCAGACCTTGCCACCCAGGGATTCGGCTGCCTTGACCGCGTCGTCGACGGATTGACAGAACACCCCGCGCGGAACCACAACGCCGAATTTCTTCAGGAGTTCCTTGCCCTGATATTCGTGAATTTTCATGCGCTTTCCTTGCTTGAGTTAAGGTTGCGAAACGTAATGAACCACGGGCAGAACGTCCTACCCAGGCTTCTGGCCACGATACCAGCGCGGGTAATAGCGCTGCACCGCGTCCGAATGCGATTCCAGCGCGTGACAGCGATCGAGCTGATAGGGCTTGTGCCCGCTGTCGTCGCTGTCGGATACTTCGCTGGCAAAGGTCTGCAGCGCCGCGGTCGGAAGAAACATTACCAGCTCGCTGAGGTGCGAGCAGCCGCGCGTGCTACGGAACAGGCTCTTGACCGCCGTCCGGAAACCATGAAACAGATTGAGCCCGACGAGCTGGCGATAGTCCGGAACGATCCGGTCGCAATAACCCGCGTAGGGCATGGCATCGGTACAGGCAACGGCGTCGAGGATGTTCATCTGGTGGTCGATGGTCACCCTCACCCACATGTCGTGCACTGCCTCGCCTCGCCGCCGCAAGCCGGACGAAAGTGGGTAGTCGTGATCCTTGAAGTCGATCAGTCGCGCCTCGATGTCCCAACGGCCGTCGCCGCGCTTGTAACCGTCAAGCTCGACGCGGCGGACATGCATGCGGGTGCGTCGGACGGAGGAGGGAGGCAGCGGCATCGGTGATCCTGGGGGGATTTGCGAGCGTAACAAGACTTCGTAGCCCGCTCAGGATTGTACAGCAAAATGCCCCGGCGTTCCTCACGAAAATTCATAATTATGAGTGCTGCCGTCCGCCCGTGGCGCGCTCGCGTGGAGTGCAGCCGTCGTGGGCGGGCGGCGATCAGGAAACGACGAGTCGCCTGATCTCGGCAAGACCGGCAGACAGCATGGCCAAGTCCTGCGGCTCGTTGCTCTTGATCTCGTCGAGCACCGCACGCGCATCGACAGTATCCGGCAGGCTGGCCCCGAGAACCTGACGCAGCAGGTGCTGCCGCAGGCCGGCGAGTTCCGCCGTGAGCTGCGCGCGGGCGCGTGCCTGCCAGCGGTTGCCAACCGGCAGGCGACCGATCGCCGCGCCCAGCCAACGCAGGTCGATCCGCGATTCGAGGTATTCGAGGGCTCTCGCCACCTCACGCAAGGGATGGCCGCAGGCATTAGCCAGATTGACCAGCTCGAAAGTCGCGACGATCGCCGCAGACTCCTCGACCAGCGCAGTCACCACCTGCTCACCACTCTTGCCGCTGCGAATTCGCTGCATGCTTTCGGCTACGGCCGGACGATACTGGTCGACCAACTGTCCAATCGTGCGTCCGCGTTGCGTCAGCGCCAGCGTAGTCGCCGCCGTGACCATCGCGCGCAGCCCGCACATCAGCGCCATTTGCCTCTCGGCATCGAGCACCAGGTCCATCGACTCGAGATCGCGCCAGAGCGTTTCCGCGTCGAGCACGCGGCTCGTGGCGTACCACGCGGCGGCCACCTGTGCCGGCGAAGCCGCCGTCTCCTCGCTGACCTGAATGACGAACGTCGTTCCCATGCGGTTCACCAGACGATTGACGAGTTGCGTCGCGATGATCTCCCGTTTCAGCGGGTGTGCCGACAGCAGTTCGCTGCAGTGCTCGAGCAGGGCCGGTGGGAAGTAGTTCACCAGAAGTTCGTACACATCTTCGCTGTCGGGAAGCGGCGAACCGAGGATCGTTTCCTTGAGGGTGATCTTGACGTAGGCGAGAAGAACCGAGATCTCGGGTGCGCTGAGACCGCGCTTCTGCTGCGCACGCTCCGCCAGCCCCTTGTCGTCTGGCAGGAATTCGATGCCGCGATGCAAGGCGCCTTTCGCTTCCAGCGACCGGATCAGTCGGGCATGAACCTCGAGCAGTTCGGCTCCCGCCGCCGCCTCAAGGGAAATCGCCTGTGTCTGCTGATAATTGTCGGCCAGTACCAGACTTCCTACCACGTCCGTCATCGAGGCAAGCAGTGCATCCCGCTGCTTGCCGGTCATGTCGCCGCGACCGACCAGACCCGCCAGCAGGATCTTGATGTTGACTTCGTGGTCGGAACAATCGACGCCGGCGGAGTTGTCGATCGCGTCGGTAAAGATCCTTCCGCCATTGAGGGCAAACTCGATCCGTCCCTTCTGCGTCAATCCCAGGTTGCCGCCTTCGCCGACCACGCGTGCCTTGAGCTGGCTGGCGTCGACGCGCAGGATGTCGTTACCCCGATCGTTCGCCTCCTGATGGCTTTGCGAACTGGCCTTGACATAGGTCCCGATGCCGCCGTTGTAGAGCAGGTCGACCGGCGCCTGCAGGATGGCCTTGATGAGCTCTGGCGGTGTCATCTGGCTTGCCTCGCTTCCCAGCCAGGCACGGACTTCCGGCGACAGCGGGATCGACTTTGCGCTGCGCGACCACACGCCACCTCCCGAGGAAATCAGCGCCGGGTCGTAATCCGCCCAGGAAGAGCGCGGCAGGGAAAACAGGCGTTGCCGCTCGGCGAGGCTGCGCGCCGGGTCGGGGTCGGGATCGACGAACAGATGGCGGTGATCGAAAGCTGCCAGCAGTCTGATTTCGGGCGAGAGCAGCATGCCGTTGCCGAAGACATCCCCCGACATGTCGCCGATCCCGACCACGGTAAACGGCTGCGTCTGCGTATCCAGTCCCAGCTCCCGGAAGTGCCGCTTGATCGCTTCCCACGCGCCTTTGGCGGTGATTCCCATCTTCTTGTGGTCGTAACCGGCGGAGCCACCGGAGGCAAATGCGTCGCCGAGCCAGAAGCCGTATTCGATGGCAATCCCGTTTGCAATGTCCGAGAAGGTTGCCGTTCCCTTGTCGGCGGCAACGACCAGATAGGGATCGTCGGCATCTCGCCGGCGCACGCCATTGGGCGGCAAGATCTGTCCATCGACCAGGTTGTCGGTCAGATCGAGCAGGCCACGAATGAAAGTCGAGTAACAGGCGACTCCTTCGGCCAGGAATGCTTCGCGCTCGCTCGCTGGCGGCAGCCTCTTGCAAACAAACCCCCCTTTTGAACCGAGCGGAACGATTACCGCATTCTTCACCATCTGCGCCTTGACCAGGCCCAGCACCTCGGTGCGAAAGTCTTCCATCCGGTCCGACCAGCGCAGCCCGCCCCTCGCCACCTTGGCGCCACGCAGGTGCACCCCTTCGACGCGCTCGTTATAGACAAAGATTTCGTAAAGCGGCACGGGATCGGGCAGGAAGGGAATGGCGCGTGACGAAAACTTGAACGAGAGGTAGCTCTTCACCTCTCCGTCGGCACCCGGTTGATAGGCATTGGTCCGCAGCGTCGCCTCGATGACCGTCTGCAGTGCCGAAAGAATTCGGTCGTCGTCGGGATTGCTGACCTGCAGGAGAGCCATGCCCAGTTCATTGGCGAGCAGCTTGGCGCGCTCGTCGTCGGCCGCTTGCGAAAACAGCGCTTCGAACAACTCGACCAGATGGCGGGTAATCTGGAAATGGGTAGCGAGACAACGTTCGACGTAGGCCTGACTGAACGGCAGCCCGGCCTGTCGCAAGTAATGGCTGTAGGCGCGCAAGATGCTGATCTGGCGGCCGTCGAGTCCCGCCAGGAGGACAAGGCGGTTGAATCCATCGTTCTCGGCCTGGTCGCGCAGCAGGCTTTCGAGCAGCTTGAGGAATGCACTTCGAGTCGCGTCGTCGTCAAGCGCTCCCGCTTGCGGCAAACGCACGGCGAAGTCGGCAATGTGCAGATCGCTTCTCGGCAAGGTAAACGGCTGTTCGGACAGTACGGTCAAACCCATGTTCTCGAGCACCGGCAGAATCGCCGAGAGTGGTCGCGGCTGGCCACGGCGGAAGAGCTTCACGTGGTGGTGCGCGCCGTCGTCGCCTTGCGCGGTGCTCAGTTTCACTTCAACGCGGCCGCTCTGCTCGGCTGCCTCCAGATGTTCCAGGTCGGACACCGCGGAAGCCGGCGTCACCCGCTCCTGATACGACTGCGGCAATTCGAGCGCGTAGCGGCGCAGGAGGCTGTTGCCGCGTTCTTCGCCGTAATGCCCGACGAGGTTCTGTTTCAGTTCGTCGGCCCAACCGCGAACGATGCGCGCGACCTGCCCTTCGATCGCCGCGGCGTCGTACCGGTAACGCGTGCCGAGCGCGGTGCGCGCAATGAAGTGCAGCCGCGCCAAGCGGGATTCGCCGAGCGTGACAAAGAAGTCTACGCGCTCGGCCGCCAGGGTCTCGTAAAGCAGCGCCGAAATTCGCTTGCGCGTCGTCGTGTCGAAGCGGTCGCGCGGCATATAGACAATGGCAGAGACGTAGCGCCCCCAGGGATCGTCGCGCAGGAACACGCGCACCTGTTCGCGCTCGTACACGGAGACGATGCCACGCGCGATTCGCATCAGGTCTTCGTGCGCAATCTCGATCAGCTCATCGCGCGGATAGGTTTCGAGCACATTGAGCAGGATTTTGTCGCGATGACTGCGCGGCACGAAACCAGCGGCGTCCCGCACAGCCGCGATCTTGCGCCGCAGCAGCGGGATGTCCGTCGCCGAAACGTGATAGACGTGGGCCGTGTACAAGCCAACGAACGCTCGCAATCCGACGATGTTGCCGGCGTCATCGTAACGCTTGACGCCGATGAAATCGAGATAGGCCGAGCGGTGGACAGTCGAGCGTGCGTCCGCCTTCACCAGGACCACCGGTAGCGGATTTCTTGCGAGTTCGGCGACCACGCCGGGAATTCCCGCCAGACAGCGGCCAAAACCGGGATGGTCGGCGTGCCGCAGAATCCCAAGTCCGCTCTCGGGAACCCTGGCCAGCGCACTTTCGCCAGCGGCAGCGTGGTAATCGGCGCCGCCGAGGAAGACGAAATTGTTGGCGGAGATCCAGGTCAGGTAGGCCGCTACCTCGTCACTTTCAGCGACCGTGGCTAACGCCATTTCCTCGCGCGCTTCGCGCATGCGCTGCTGCATGAGCGGACCGTCTTCGACCGCGGCGCGGACATCGGCAAGGGCGGAGAGGATTTCCTGGTGCAACGCGTCGACCAGCTTGGGGTCGCCAATTCGATCGATCTCGAGGTGAATCCAGGATTCCGGCCGGCTGCCGGGAGCACCACGCGGGGTGGTGCGCCGCAAGCGGCCATCCTGCTCGCGTTCGGCCCCCAACAAGGGATGCAGCAGGCGATGGATGACCAGGCCATGGCGGTAGACCACCATGGTGATCGAATCGACCAAGAAGGGCATGTCGTCGGTGACGACATCGACCACGGTGTGCGGGGAATGCCAGCCGTGCCGGTCGAAATCCGGTGTGTATAGCGTGGTGAGGGCTCGTCCCGTTGCGCGCGCCTCACCCAGCCGAAAGTGCTGGACCGCCGCTCCGACGAGTTCTTCGGGAGTCGCATCGCTGCCGTCCAGTTCGGCATCGACGAAATAGCAATCGAGGAACTCGCTGATACTTGCCGAAAGATGCTGACGGTCGGCAACTTCGTGCAAGTTGCGGCGTAGATTGTTGGTCGATTCGGTCACCGTAGTCATGCCACTCTCCTCTTGCGGGTGAATCGCGTGCCGTCAGCCGAATCCTGTGAGCGGACCACAGCCCGGCGCAAGGTCCGGCTGCGAGACTGCTCCGCTCGCTCGGAACAGGATTGTGCCGGGGACGCATCGGCGTTTCGTTCTTTGCCCATCCGGTTCGGATACCGAGTGCGAATATCCACGACCACGAGCTGCCGGTAATACAAGGTGGCGCCCGCCTCCTTGCCGGGGCCATCTGCCCGCACGCTACTCCCGCCGTCAGAAAATGCCATCGGCAGGACTGCAGGCGTTCCGTGCTCAGTGGTGCAGAATCTTTGCCAGAAATTGCTGCGCCCGCTCGGAACGGGCCCGTTCGAAGAACGCTTCCTTGCTGTCGTCTTCGACGATTCGGCCTTGATCCATGAAGATGACCCGGCTCGCCACCCGTTTGGCAAAACCCATTTCATGCGTGACGCACATCATGGTCATCCCTTCCTGCGCCAGTTCGGTCATCACGTCGAGTACCTCGTTCACCATCTCCGGGTCGAGCGCCGAAGTCGGTTCGTCGAAAAGCATGCAGATCGGGTCCATTGCCAGCGCCCTGGCGATCGCCACACGCTGCTGCTGACCGCCGGAAAGCTGTCCGGGATACTTCTGCGCCTGCGCTCGCAAGCCAACGCGATCGAGCAGCTTGAAGCCCTTTTCGTGCGCCTGCTCCTGACCACGGTGGAGCACCTTGATCTGCGCAATGGCCAGATTGTCGATGATGCTCATGTGCGGGAAAAGCTCGAAGTTCTGGAACACCATGCCGACGGTCGAGCGCAACTTGGAAAGATCGGTTTTCGGATCACCAACGGACACGCCATTGACGATGATCTCGCCGCTTTGAAAAGGCTCGAGTCCATTTACGCACTTGATCAGCGTCGACTTGCCCGAACCCGACGGGCCGCAGACGACGATCACTTCGCCCTTGTGGACCTGCGTCGTGCAATCGCTGAGCACCTGGAAAGCCCCGTAATGCTTGCTCACCTTGTTCATCGTAATCATCGGAATTCTCCTTGAGTCATTGCGGCAAACGTTTCACGCCGTCCTGAGCTTGCTTTGGTAGTGGCGAACGATTCGGGACGCGGTGAAGCAAATCACGAAATAGACTGCACCGGCAAAGAGCAGCAACTCGACCAGCCGGCCATCGCGGTCGCCGACCTTGTAGGCGGCACCGAAGAAGTCGGCAAGAGCCGAAACATAGACCAGCGAGGTGTCCTGAAACAGGATGATGCCCTGCGTCAGCAGCAGAGGGACCATGTTGCGAAAAGCCTGCGGCAGCACCACCAGACGCATCGCCTGACCGTAGGTCATGCCGAGCGCGCTGGCCGCAGCCATCTGGCCCTTGGGAACCGACTGGATCCCCGCGCGAATGATCTCGGAGTAGTACGCTGCCTCGAACAGGGCAAAACCGGCGATCGCCGACGACAGGCGCATGTCGGTGCCGCGGGGAAAGCCGAAGATGCTTTCCAGCAGATGCGGCACGATCAGGAAAAACCACAACAGAACCATCACCAGCGGGACGGCCCGGAAGAGATTCACGTAGCCCGCCGCAAACCAGGACAGGAAGCGGACGGAAGACAGTCTCATCAGCGCCAGCAAGGTTCCCCAGACGATTCCGAAGAGCACCGCGCTCACCGTGATCTCGAGGGAAATCTTCATCCCGTCCCAGAGAAAGGGCAGCGCATTGGGAACGGACGACCAGTCGAAGTCATACATCTCACTTGCCTCCAAGATAGCCGGGAACGCGCACTCGCCCCTCGACCCAGCGCATGCCGAACATCACCACCACATTGATCAGCAGATAGGCGAGTGTCACGGCGATGAAGGATTCGTACGGCTGTGCCGTGTAATCGACCAGTTGCCGACCCTCGGCGGCCAGTTCGAGCAGGCCGATCGTCGAACATACGGCGGAGTTCTTGAAAATGTTGAGAAACTCTGAGGTCAGTGGGGGAATGATCAGGCGCACAGCCATCGGCAACAGCACGTAGCGATAGGTTTGCGGCAGGGTGAAGCCCATGGCCAGACCGGCGTTCTTCTGTCCCGGCGGCAGCGAGTTGATCCCGGAACGCACCTGCTCGGCGACCCGTGCGCTGGTGAACAGCGCCAGACAGATCATCGATGCGAGAAACTGCTGCATGATCGGATTAGTCTGCTTGAATGCGTCGCCCAGTTTTTCCGGCAACAACTCCGGCATCACGAAGTACCAAAGGAAAAGCTGCACGAGCAACGGAATGTTGCGGAAAACCTCCACGTAAGCGGTCGCGAAACCCGACAAGGTCTTGTTCGGTACGGTTCGCATGACGCCGACCACGGCACCCAGGACCAGCGCAATCAGCCAGGCCGATAGCGACAGGGCAATGGTCATCTTGAACCCGTAAAGCATCCAGCCGAGATAGGTATCGTCACCCGTCGCCGTTGGCTGCAGAAAAATATCCCAGTTCCAGTGGTAACCCATCGATGCTTCTCCTAGCAGCAGTGCAGGACGAGCCTGCGCAGGCCCCCTGCCCTGATCGCCGAACGGAAATCAGTACTCCCAGAAAATTCGCTGCAGTTCCTTGCTGTCCTGCGTCTTGCTCAGGGCCACCAAGGCAAGAATGCGCGCCTTCTGCGGATTGAGATCGTGTGCGACCACCCAGTCGTACTTGTCGTCGGGTTGCTCGGCGTTGCGCAGCACGAAGCCTCCCGCGTTGACATGCGACGAGCGGATGATCTGGACGCCCTTGCCGCGCAGTTCCTGCAGGGTGGGCACGACGGCGCTGCTTACCGAGCCATTGCCGGTGCCAGCATGGATGATCGCCTTGGCGCCGTTTGCCGCAAAGGCGCGGTAGGCGATATCGTCTGCGTTGCCTTGGCCGTACGCGATTTCCACCGACGGCAGCGTGTCGATCTTCTCGATGTCGAATTCGGAGTTGTTGGTATGCCGCTTCGCCGGCAGCCGGAACCAGTAGTTCTTGCCCTCGACGACCATTCCCAGGGGTCCCCAGGGGCTCTTGAACGCTTCGGTCCGAATGTTGACCATCTTGGAAACGTCGCGACCGCTGTTGATCTCGTCATTCATCGTGACCAGCACGCCTTTCCCCCGGGCATCCTTGCTGGCTGCCACGCTGACCGCGTTGTACAGATTCAGCATGCCGTCTGCCGACATGGCGGTTCCCGGCCGCATCGATCCGACGACGACGATCGGCTTGTCGGTGTGCACCACCAGATTGAGAAAATACGCAGTCTCCTCTAGCGTATCGGTGCCATGAGTGATCACCACGCCATCCACGTCATTCTGCTTCACCAGCGCCGCTACCCGTTTCGCCAGGGTGAGCAGATTGGCATTGGTGAGGCTCTCCGAAGCAATTTGGAACACCTGTTCGCCACGCACCGAGGCAATCGCATTCAACTGCGGAATTCCGGCAATGAGCTTATCCACGGGAACCTTGGCCGCCTGATAAGTGGCGCTGTTGGTCACATCGGCACCCGCTCCGGCAATCGTTCCGCCGGTGGCGAGGATCACGACGTTGGGCTTGTCGGCGGCGATCGAGACGCCGCAAGCGGCGAGCATCGAGGCGATTGCGAACAACCAGCTTCTTGCAGTCCTGTTCAACATGGCACCCTCCTTGATTGGTGAATCATTTCCCGGGGGAGCGACCCCCGGACCTGTGCAGCGAGACTACTCGAACGCCTTGTCGTTCGGCGCCTTGTACAACTTCTTCATGGGCTCGGAAAGCGGGAAATTGAGGTTCAGGCCTTTCGGCGGGATCGGCTGCAGGAACCATTTGGCGTAAATCTTCTCCGCTTCGCCGGAGGTCATCACTTTCGTCAACGCGCCGTCGACGACCTTCTTGAAAGCCGGGTCGTCCTTGCGCAACATGCAGCCATAGGCTTCGAAGGATTGCGGCGTGCCGACCACCGTCCAGTCGGCAGGACGCTTGGCCTTGGCCATTTCTCCGTAGAGCAATGCGTCATCCATCATGAAGGCGACGGCACGTCCGGTCTCCAGGGTGAGGAACGCTTCCCCGTGATCCTTGGCGCTGATCACGTTCATCTTCATCTGCTTGTCCTCATTCATCTTGCGTAGCAGGCGTTCAGAGGTCGTTCCGGCGGTGGTTACGACATTCTTTCCGGCCAGATCGGGAAAGTCGTTGATCCCGGAGTTGGTCTTGGTCATCAGGCGCGTGCCGATGATGAAAATCGTGGTCGAAAAACTCACCTGCTTCTGACGCTCGGTGTTGTTGGTAGTCGAACCGCATTCCAGATCGACCGATCCGTTCTGTACCAGGGTGATTCGATTTGCCGAGGTGACCGGCATCAGCTTGATCTCGAGCTTGGGCATCTTCAGCTCGCTCTTGATCGCATCGACCGCTTTCAGCATCATCTCCTGCGAATAGCCGATCACCTGCTGCTTTTCGTCATAATAGGAAAAGGGGATCGACGACTCGCGATGGCCCAGCGTGATGGCACCGGTCTCCTTGATCTTTTTCAGAGTGCCGGTGAGTTCCTGTGCCACGGTCGGCGCTGCCAAGAGCATGCCGGCAAGCGTCACAGCAAGTGCGCAACCTCTGGAATTCTTCAACATTTTGTCTCGCTCCTCTCGATTTGGACGGATAAGTCGTCGGGCCATCCCCGAACGAGCCGATTGTGGCACGACTCGCGCCGCGCTCCAAGCGATGCTAAGGTCATCCGGAGGACGGCAATCGCATTTCGGGAAAGAAAATTGTCTGCACATTGCGTCGCCGACATACTGCGCACGTCCAGCCAGACACTCGATAATGACACCATAGCGGCCGTACAATTCCCTAGACCGCCTGACAAGCCTGCCCCGCAGGGTCCGCCCGATGAACACCGCCAGAATCCATTACAGCATTCGCCCCAGCAATCCCAAAGCCCACTTGCTGGAGGTTCGCTGCAAGCTGCTCGATCCCGACCCGCCTGGGCAGCGCTTCGCCATGCCCGCATGGACCCCCGGCAGCTACCTGATTCGCGATTTCGCACGTCATATCGTCGCGATTCGCGCCGAGGCCGCTGGCAAGCCCGTTCGACTGGAAAAGATCGACAAGCACAGTTGGCGAGCGGCTCCGGTCGAAAAGGGCGAGTCGCTTACCGTAATTTGCGACATCTACGCCTGGGACCTCTCGGTACGCGGAGCTCACGTCGATCAGACGCATGCGTTCTTTAATGGCAGCAGCGTCTTTCTGCGCGCCATCGGGCAGGAAGATCGGCCTTGCCTGATCGATCTCGAGCGGCCGGTCGGGAGCGAATTCCACGGGTGGCGCGTGGCCACCGCGCTCACCCCGGCCTCCCGCAGCGCGGCGCGACAATGCGCCTTCGGGCTCTACCGGGCCGAAAACTATGACGAATTGATCGACCACCCGGTCGAGATGGGAAGTTTCACGCTTGGCACCTTCATCGCCTGTGGCGTGCCGCACGAGGTTGCCATCAGCGGTCGCCACGATTGCGACCTGGAACGCCTTACCAGCGACCTGCAGCGGATCTGCGAATGGCAAATCCGCTTTTTCGGCGAGCCGGCGCCGATGCCGCACTACGTCTTCCTGGTCACCGCAGTCGGCGACGCGTACGGCGGGCTCGAGCACCGCGCGTCGGCCGCGCTGCTTTGCGCGCGTGACGACCTGCCCTACCGCGGCATGCGCGGCACGCCCAGGCGGTATCAAAGTTTTCTTGGCCTGTGCAGCCATGAGTATTTTCATGCCTGGAATGTCAAACGCATCAAACCCGCCGCATTCGACTCCTACAACCTCGACGCCGAAAACTACACCACTCTCCTCTGGGCTTTCGAGGGCTTCACTTCGTATTACGACGATCTCGCGCTGTTGCGCTGCGGAGCGATCAAGCGCAAGGACTGGCTGAAGCGGATCGCCACGACGATCGACAAGGTGCAACGCGAGCCCGGGCGACAGCGGCAGACGCTTGCCGATTCCAGCTTCGACGCCTGGACCAAGTACTATCGACCAAACGAGAACACACCAAACGCGGTCGTCAGCTACTACGCCAAGGGCGCCCTGGTGGCGCTGGCGCTCGACCTTACGCTACGGGCGGGGACGATGGGCCGAATTTCGCTGGATGACGTCATGCGCGCACTATGGCAGCGTCACGGCCAGGGCGACGGCCGCGGGATTGGCGACGACGACATTCGGTTGATCGCCGAAGAACTGTCGGGTCTCGACCTGCGACAGTTCTTCACCGAAGCCATACTCGGCACCAGCGAGATGGACCTAGCCAGCCTAATGAGGCCTTTCGGCATGCGCCTGCAACGCACGGCCGCGTCCAGCACGCCGTTGCTGGGAGCGAAGACCAGCCATGACGGAGACCATGTGCGCTTGGCGACGGTCTACGATGGCGGGCCCGCGCAACGCGCCGGACTGTCCGCTGGCGATACCCTGCTCGCAATCGACGGTCTGCGCGTGACGCCTCTCACCCTGGAGCGCATGCTGAGCCGCCGCAGACCTGGCGATAGCTTGATCGTCCATGTCTTTCGCCGTGACGAACTGATGAAGTTCACGATCCGGGTTGGCGAGCCCGCCCGTGACAGCCACAACTTGAAAACGAAGCGCAAGCCCAATGCGCTACGCCAGGCGTGGCTGCACGGCTAGCGCACCGCAGACGTTGGACACCCGTACGCCGGTTGCCGCGCACGACACACGCTACGCGGTCGCCCACGGCTTGGTGGCGCGCGAAACTTCTCGCTTCCCCGGAGGGCCCGGGAGCGACTCCAGAGCGAAACCCGCAGCCTTGAGACTTCTCTTCACGGTACCCTTGGCACAGTAGGTCACGAGGACGGCTCCCGGGCTCAGGTAGCTGCTGATCCGGCCAAACACGCCAGCTGTCCAGAGTTCCGGTTGCACCGCCGGGGAAAACGCGTCATAAAAGACGAGGTCGTAGAGACCGGAAGGCTCAAACTGCTCAAGACTGGTTCGCCGCTTGAGAAGCGAAAATCGCTCGCCAATGAACTGCGGCCTTCCCCATGCGCAGCCATGCATGGCAACGAAAATCTCCGGCGCCGGTGCTTCGAGAAATGCGCCATAGTTCAGTTGCGCAATCAGCTCGCAAGGCAGCGGCCATGGCTCCAGCGCAGTGTAGCTTACGTTGACTCGTTCGCAGCGGTTCCGATTCCAGGTCAGCAGCGCGTTGAGCCCGGTGCCGAAACCGACTTCGAGGATGCGCAAATGCTCCGGTCGACAAGCCAGCGCGTGCTCATAGCCGTACCGTAGGAACACCGTTTGCGCCTCGACGATGGCGCCGTGCGAGGAATGATACTGTTCGCCCAGCGAGGGCATGCGAACGGAATGCGAGCCGTCGTCAGTCACCACCAGCCTGGGCGCGACGAAG
>NZ_JAMTDV010000105.1 GCF_023806565.1 Accumulibacter sp.
GGCGGTCTCTTGTGCCGGTCGGCGGGTAATCTTTCCCGCGACCTGGCTTGCCGCCGGTGGGACAGTGTCTTCGTCCCGGGCTGGGGATTCGCTCAGGCTTGCCGAGGCGGGAAGCCGAGGAAGGCAGAGACGCGTTCCCCCCCGTGCTCGAAGGGGTAGTAATCCCAGACCGCCTGGTGTTGCGTTGCCCAGTGGTCCCAGAAGAACAACGTATCGGGCGTCCAGTGAACGCGTGTCTGGAAGGCAAGGTGCTTCTCGACGTGGCGGTACAGCAATTGCAGCAGGGCATCGCTTTCGGCGCGGGTCAACTGGACGATGTGCGAAGTGAATGCCGGATTGACGAAAAGAAACCTGCACCCGCTGAAGGGATGACGGGCGACGACCGGGTGCTCGCTCGCCGGGAAAGTCTGGCCGGGGTCCGGTTCGGCGCCATAACCGGCGGTCCACGCCTGGCGTCCGTCGTGGATAGCCGTCAAGCCATCGAGCAGGCGCTTGATGGGATCCGAGAAGGATTCGTAGGCGAGGTACAGGTTGGTGAAGGCCGTATCGCCGCCGCCGATCTCCGGCAGGCGGGTGGCCCGCAGGAAGGAGCCCCAGATCGGCTCGGGATCGCAGGAAACATCGTTGTGCCACGCATCGCCGGCGGTGTAACGGGAACTGCGGCCGGTCTTCCAGGCGAGGATTTCGGGGTTCTGGCTGCGCGCGGAAAGCGTGCTGTTGCCCGCCAGGAGATGCCGGTGCAGAAGGGGCCGAAATGGCGCGCGAAACGTTTGTGGTCCTCGGCGGAAATTTTCTGGTCGCCTGCGAATGAAGATTGGCAGGAGCTTGGCGACGGCCGTGTTCACCGGCGCACCTGCCACCGCCAGCGCTGTCGGGTCGCAGGTGCGGGTACGCGGGGCAATTTCATGAGTCGTTGGTCAAGCTGATTCCAGGCAGACGGCCGGGTTCCCGGTAACGCGGCATAGGCTCCGGCAGACCTGCTCGGCAATGAAGGCACTGATGCGCGGATTGGCTTCCCGGCTGAGTCCGGCGATGTGCGGTGTCAGCCAGACGTTGGGCAGGCCGGCCAGCGTCGAATCGGCCGGCAAGGGCTCGCGCGAGAACACGTCGATCGCGGCACCGGCCAGATGCCCGCTGCGCAGGGCGCTGGCAAGAGCGCTCTCGTCCACAATGTCACCATGTGCCGTGTTGATCAGGATGGCGCCCTGTTTCATATGGGCAATCGCTTCGTGATCGAACAGATGCCGCGTCAGGGGCGTCGGGGGCAGGTGCAGCGAAACCACGTCGGCGGTCGTCAGAAGGCCATGGAAGCTGAGCGGCTGGACACCCGATTCCGCCCAGAGTGTGGAATCGGGCGCATGCGCCGGGTCGCAGGCGACGACCCGGCAGCCGATGGCGCGGGCAAGTCCTGCGGTAAGTTGGCCGACCGTGCCGAAACCGACCAGCCCCAGCGTCTTGCCAGCCGCTTCGCGGCCACCGCAATGATAGGGGCTTGGCCACCTTCCCATCGAAAGTTCGGCGGTACGATGATAGTCGTTGCGCAGGGTGATCAGCAGCATCGCCAGCACGTACTCGGCGACGGCACGGGCATTGAGACCGGACGCGCGATGAACGGCGATGGCGCGCCTGCGGCATGCGCCGAGGTCGATGTTGTCCAGCCCGACGCCGAGGCGACCGATCACCTCCAGCCTGCGCGCCTGGCCGAGCAGGTCCGCGTCGACCCTTGTCCGGTTGCGAACGATCAGCGCTCGCGCGCTGACCAACGTTGCGTGCAGCTGCGCCGGGTGGTCGAACAGTTCCGGGTCGTAATGGACCGGGAATCGCGCGCGCAAGCTTCTTACGGTCGCTGCCTCCATGTGTTCGGCAATGACGATCACCGGACCGCGTGCTTCGGCTTCAGCCATGCATCCCCCAGCGCCGGACGGTGCGGGCCTCGATGCTGCGGAACACCAGGTTTTCCATTGCCAGGCCGATCAGGATGACGGTGAGCAGGCCGGCGAATACCGACGCGATTTCCAGCTGGTTCTTGTTCTCGTAGTTGAACCAGCCGAGACCGCACGATCCCGAGCTGACACCAAGCGTCAGGACGATCGCTGTCAGCAGGCGGACGCAGAGGTTCTTGAAGCCCATGACGATTCTCCGATGGGGTGTGACCAGTGACCGCCACGTTGTTGGCTGCCGGCAACGAACGTGCGCGGCATGACGTTGCACGTTGCGACGCCTTTTGCTGCGCAAGTGCCGACGGCCAGTTCTTGGTCTCCGGAGCGACCCATCCTAGCCAGTCGACCAAATCGTGCCAACGACGTTTTTCTGCTTTGTTTATGCACGATGCCGTGACTGGAAACGGCTGGCGGTTATTTGTTCTGGAAGTTCCTGGACCATCACCGAGACGCTCTGCGCCCCCTGGGCACCATATACGAGGACTCCTCCGTCCTCGTCGGCAAATCTTGCTCCCCGCTGCACAGCAAGTTCTGTTAAAACGCTACAGTTCACCTGGCCGTCCGCAAGTCATCATGACCCAACGCAAACTGACCCACCTGAAAGCGCTCGAAGCCGAGAGCATCCACATCATCCGAGAAGTGGCGGCGGAGTTCGAACGTCCGGTCATGCTGTATTCGATCGGCAAGGACTCGGCGGTCATGCTGCATCTGGCGATGAAGGCCTTCTATCCGGGCAAGCCCCCGTTTCCGCTGATGCACGTGGACACCACTTGGAAATTCCGCGAAATGATCGCCTTTCGCGACCAGCACGTGCACGATCTCGGGCTGGAGCTGATCGTCTATATCAACGAAGACGGCGTTCGACAGGGAATCGGGCCACTGACCCACGGCAGCAAGAAGCACACCGACATCATGAAGACGGAGGCGCTCAAGCAGGTGCTCGACAAGTACCGCTTCGATGCCGCGTTCGGTGGCGCGCGCCGCGACGAAGAAAAATCGCGTGCCAAGGAACGGGTGTACTCGTTTCGTGACCAGCACCACCGCTGGGATCCGAAAAACCAGCGGCCGGAATTGTGGAACCTCTTCAACGGCAGGATCAACCGGGGCGAGAGCATCCGCGTCTTCCCCCTGTCGAACTGGACCGAGCTCGATGTCTGGCAATACATCTACCTGGAGAACATCCCGATCGTGCCGCTGTACTTTGCCAGGCAACGCCCGGTGGTAGAGCGCGACGGGACGCTGATCATGGTCGATGACGAGCGCTTCGAACTGCGTCCGGGCGAGTCGATCGAGATGAAGATGGTCCGCTTCCGGACACTCGGCTGTTACCCGTTGACCGGTGCCGTCGAATCGACCGCGGTGACCCTGCCGGAGATCATCCAGGAAATGCTGCTGACGCGGACCTCCGAACGTCAGGGCAGGGTGATCGACCACGATCAGGCCGGATCGATGGAAGAAAAGAAGAAGGAAGGCTATTTCTGACCCTCGCCGGTGCCTCCGTGCGGCCCGGCTTCGCGGGGGAGGGCGATCACTGCCAAACCAACTCAAGGGAAGCCATGTCCCACCAGTCCGAATTGATCCGCTCCGACATCCAGTCCTATCTGGCCCAGCACGAGCGCAAGGAACTTCTGCGCTTTCTCACCTGTGGCAGTGTCGATGACGGCAAGAGCACGCTGATCGGCCGCCTGCTGCACGATTCCAAATTGATCTACGAAGATCAGCTGGCGGCGATCCAGCGAGACAGCGTCAAGTCGGGCACCACCGGCGACGAGGTCGACCTGGCACTGCTGGTGGACGGTCTGCAGGCCGAACGTGAGCAGGGAATCACGATCGATGTCGCCTATCGCTACTTTTCCACCGCCAGGCGCAAGTTCATCATTGCCGATACGCCGGGCCACGAGCAGTACACGCGCAACATGGCCACCGGCGCGTCGACCTGCGATCTGGCAATCATCCTCGTCGATGCCCGGCACGGCGTGCAGACGCAGACCCGGCGCCACAGCTTCATCGTCTCGCTGCTCGGGATTCGGCACGTCATCGTCGCCATCAACAAGATGGATCTGCTGGGTTTCAGCCAGAGCGTCTATGAAAGGATTCGCGACGATTATCTGGAATTCGCTCGCACTCTCGGCTTCGGCGACATCCGATTCCTGCCCTTGTCGGCACTGAAAGGCGACAACGTCGTCCAGCGCAGCGCCAGGACACCCTGGTTCGACGGCGCGCCGCTGATGGAACTGCTGGACACGATCGAGATCGCCGAGGATGTGAACCTGGCTGACCTGAGGTTTCCGGTGCAGTGGGTCAATCGGCCCAACCTCGATTTTCGCGGCTTCAGTGGCACGCTCGCGGC
This sequence comes from Accumulibacter sp., assembly GCF_023806565.1. Lineage (GTDB taxonomy): Bacteria > Pseudomonadota > Gammaproteobacteria > Burkholderiales > Rhodocyclaceae > Accumulibacter. Next base: position 4,291 of record NZ_JAMTDV010000105.1, read on the forward strand.
CGGCATCCTGAAAAAGGGCGACGCCTTGCTCGCGCTGCCGTCGCGGAAGACCAGCAGGGTCAAGGCCATCGTCAGCTACGACGGCGAGCTGGAAGAGGCGTTCCCGCCGCAGGCGATCACCGTCACCCTCGAAGACGAAATCGACATCAGTCGCGGCGACATGCTGGTGAGCCCCGGGCAGCAGCCGACGCTCGACTCTCGCTTCGACGCGCACCTGGTCTGGATGACCGAGGCGCCTCTGCTGCCGGGCCGGCAGTACCTGATCAAGCACGCAACGCGCACGGTCACTGGCGCGGTGGCCAGAATCCACCATCGGATCGACATCAACACGCTGGTCGCGCATCCGGCGGGGCAGTTGGCTCTCAACGAAATCGGGCTGTGCGAACTGGCGCTGAGTGCGCCGATCGCTTTCGATCCGTATCGCCGAGTCAAGGGGACGGGTTCGTTCATCCTCGTCGACCGACTGACGCACGCCACCGTCGCTGCCGGCATGGTGCTCCGTCCGATCGAGAGGCATCTGACCTGGAAACCGGTCACGCGGGAGGAACGCGCGCTCCGGTTCGGCCAGCGGGCGGTCACCCTGTGGCTTACCGGCGAGAACCGCCGGCAGGCGGCCCGGAACCTCGAGCGCCGCCTGTTCGATCGCGGCTATGCCTGCGTGGCGCTGGACGAAGACGCGCTGGGTGGACACGCCGAACTCGTCGCGCGCCAGATGAATCACGCGGGCCTCGTGTGCATCTGCTCGGCAAGCGGGGATTTGCTCCTCCCTGCGAACGATCCCGGGCAGGTGCTGCTCGATGCGCAGGCGCTGGACATGGAAGGGATTCTGGCTCTGCTGAGGACGTATTCCGCGGACAGCGCAGGAATCGAACAAAGCTACGACATCTGACTGCCCGGGCGGGGTCCGACCGCGAACGCGCCCTGTCCGGCGAAGGCATGCAGGCCAGCCGATGGCGGCAATGGGCCGGCTGCTCCGGCATGCGGAAGTGTCAGGCCGGGCCCCGGTCGATGCGTTGCAGCGCACCGGCAAGATCGCGCCGGAGATCGTTGATGTCCTCGATGCCGACCGACAGGCGCAGCAGCGAATCGCCGATGCCGAGGCGGGCGCGCTGCTTCGCTGGAATCGTGGCGTGCGTCATGATCGCCGGATGTTCGATCAGACTCTCGACCCCGCCCAGGCTCTCCGCCAGGGTAAAGAGCTCGCAGCCCTGCAGGAAGCGCTTCGTGCCCGCCAGGTCGGTCGCCAGTTCGACGGCAATCATGCCGCCAAAGCCATGCATCTGCCGCCGCGCCAGCGCATGCTGGGGATGCGAGGCGAGGCCCGGGTAGGTGACCCGGCGCACGGCCGGCTGCTGCTCCAGCCAGGCGGCGAGTTCCTGAGCGTTTTCACAGTGTCGCTGCATCCGCACGTTGAGGGTCTTGATGCCGCGCAGCGCCAGGTAGCTGTCGAACGGGCCGGCAATCGCGCCGACGGCGTTGTGCAGGAACTGGAGACGTTCGCGATTTTCGGCATTGCGTTCGTTGCCGCTGACCACCGCGACGCCGCCAATCACGTCGGAATGACCGTTGAGGTACTTGGTGCTCGAATGGACGACGATGTCGAAGCCAAGTTCCAGCGGCCGCTGTATCCACGGGCTGGCCAGCGTGTTGTCGGCCACTGTCAGCAGACCGTGCTCGTGCGCAAGCGTGGCGAGCGCCTGCAGGTCCACCAGGCGCAGCAGCGGATTGGTTGGCGTTTCCACCAGCAGCATGCGACTCTCGGGCCGGACCGCGGCGGCAAGCGCTGCCGGATCCGAGAGATCGACGAAACTGCAGGAGAGCCCGGCGCTGCGCTTTCTCACCGCTTCCAGCAGGCGATAGGTCCCGCCATAGAGATCGTCGCCGGCAATCACGTGCGCGCCGCCATCCAGCAGTTCGAGGACCGTGGCGATGGCCGCCAGGCCGGAAGCGAAAGCGAAAGCGGCGCCACCGCTCTCGAGATCGGCCACGCAGCGTTCCAGGGCCCAGCGTGTGGGATTGTGCGAGCGTCCGTAGTCCAGCCCCTTGTGCACCCCGGGACTTTCCTGGACGTAGGTCGAGTTGGCGTAGATCGGGGGCATCACCGCGCCGGTGGAAGGATCGGGACTCTGCCCGGCGTGGATGACGCGGGTCCCGAAGGCTGGCCGGAATCCGTTCCTGGGATGCTGTTCGCTCATGCAAACTTCTTTCGCAAGTGGTTGATCCGGTCGAAGCGGGTGACCAGCCCGTAGAAACGATGGTCGTCGGCGATGATGGCCACCAGACCCGCTTCGAGTACTCGCTGCAAGGCGTCGAGCCCCGCCTCGCGAGAGAGCATTTCCAGCGACTGCGTCATGGCCGTCGCCGCCGATGCACGAAACGCCGCGGAATCCGCCTGGACCCGCAGCAGCGGATCGGATTCATCGACCAGTCCGACGATGCGGCCGCCGTCGATCACCGGCAACTGCGAGACTTCCGCGTAGCGCATGCGCTGGAACACGGTCTGCAGGGTATCGCCGGGAGTGACGCTGACCACCGCACCCTCCTCGAAACGGCGAGCGACCAGATCGCGCAGGTCGCCGTAGGCCGGTCGCCGCAGCAAACCCTGGTCGATCAGCCAATGGTCATTGTACATTTTCGAGAGGTAGTCGGTTCCCGTGTCGCAGACAAAGGAGACGACCCGTTTCGGTAGCTTCTGCTCGCGGCAGTAACGGAAGGAAGCCGCGAGCAGGGTGCCGGTGGAGGAGCCTCCGAACAGCCTTTCGGCGCGCAACAGCTCGCGCGCCGTGTCGAAACTTTCCTGGTCGCTGATGGAATAGGCGTGCCGGACGGCCGAGAGATCGGCGATCGCGGGCACGAAGTCTTCCCCGATGCCCTCCGCCCGCATCAGGTGGCCCATCCGCATTTCCCTCGCGGTGGCCTTTCCCCTACCATGCGGGCTGCAAACCGGAGCCAGCCATGAGCTACAAGTTCGACACCCTTTCCCTGCATGCCGGCCAGGTACCGGACAGCCAGTACGGCGCCCGCGCCCAGCCCATCTACCTGACCACATCCTTCGTGTTCAAGGATGGAGACCAGGCGGCCTCCCTGTTCAACATGGAGCGTGGCGGCCATGTCTATTCCCGCATCTCGAACCCGACCAACGCGGTGCTCGAGGAACGGATCGCGGCCCTGGAGGGCGGCGTCGGTGCCGTTGCCGTGTCTTCGGGGCAAGCGGCGCTGCACCTGGTCATCGCCACCCTGATGGGAGCCGGCGGCCACATCGTGGCCAGCCGATCCCTCTACGGCGGTTCCCACAACCTGCTCGAATACACCCTGCCGCGCTTCGGCATCCTGACCACTTTCGTCGATCCCCGGGATCTGGATGCCTGGCGGGCCGCCATTCGCCCGGAAACCCGGCTGATCTTCGGCGAGACCCTGGGCAACCCCGGCCTGGACGTGCTCGACATCCCGCGAGTGGCGGCGCTGGCGCATGCCCATGGCCTGCCGCTGCTGGTCGATTCGACCTTCACCACGCCCTACCTGCTGCGGCCCTTCGACCTGGGGGCGGATCTGGTCTTCCATTCCGCCACCAAGTTCCTCGGCGGTCACGGCACCGTGATCGGCGGTCTGGTGGTGGATTCGGGCGCCTTCGACTGGGTCGCCAGCGGCAGGTTTCCGACCCTGGCGGAACCCTATGACGGCTTCCACGGCATGAACTTTGCCGAGGAATCCACCGTCGCCGCTTTCCTGCTGCGCGCACGGCGGGAGGGCCTGCGGGATTTCGGCGCCTGTCTCAGTCCGATGTCGGCCTTCCAGATTCTGCAGGGCCTGGAAACGCTGCCCCTGCGCATGGCGCGCCATATCGAGAACACCCGCAGGATCGTCGCCCATCTGTCCGCCCAGGTGGGCGGCGCGGTGGAGGCCGTGGTGCACCCGGATCTGCCGGATCACCCGGATCACGAACTGGCGAAGAAGCTTCTGCCGCGAGGCAGCAGTTCCGTCTTCACCTTCCAGCTGGCCGGCGGACGCTCGGCGGGCCGCAGGTTCATCGAGGCCCTCAAGGTTTTCTCCCATCTGGCGAACGTCGGCGACGCCAAGTCGCTGGTGATCCATCCCGCATCCACCACCCATTTCCGCATGTCGGACGAGGCCCTGGTCGCCGCCGGCATTCACCCGGGCACCATCCGTCTGTCCATCGGCCTGGAGGATGCGGAAGACCTGATCGAAGACATCCATCGCGGGCTGTACGCCGCAGCGAAAGTCTGAGCCATGGAAGTCACCGTTGCCGGCCAGCCGGCCTACGTCTACACCGGGGGCAAGTCCCCGGGCCCGGCGGACTTCGCCCGCCTGCCCCTGGTCGTGTTCATCCACGGCGCCGAGCAGGATCATTCCTGCTGGGGCCTGCAGAGCCGCTGGTTCGCCCACCATGGCTTCGCGGTGGCTGCGCCCGACCTGCCGGGCCACGGGCGCAGCGCCGGCGCGCCGCTCGCCAGCGTCGAAGCCCTGGCGGACTGGATCGCCGCGCTGGTGGACAGCCTGGGGGCTGCGACCGCCTTTCTCGTGGGACACAGCCTGGGCTCCCTGATCGCCCTTGAGACTGCCCTGCGCCACCCACAGAAGGTCAGCCGCCTGGCCCTCATCGGTTCATCGCTGCCGATGCCGGTGGCGGACGTGCTGCTCGCCGCCGCGCGCGACGACGAAGCGAGGGCGGCGGCAATGGTGAACGGCTGGTCCTATTCGCCGCAGGCCCAGATCGGCGGCAATACGGTGCCCGGGCTGTGGATGCTGGGCATGAACGAGCGACTGATGGCGCGGCAAAAGCCCGGCGTGTTTCCCACCGACCTTGCCGCCTGCCATGCCTATACCCGCTCGCCGGAAACCCTGACAGCGCTCGCCTGTCCGGTGCTGGTGATCGCCGGCAGCGCCGACCGCATGACACCGCTCAGGGCCGCCCGCGCCCTGACCACGGCGATCCCCGATGGCCGCCTGACCGTCCTGCCCGGCAGCGGCCACGCGCTGATGGCCGAGCGGCCGGACGGGGTGCTGGATGCGCTGAGGGAGTTCGCGGCAGCCGACCGAACCTCAAGATAGACTCGCGCCTTTCGCCTGGACCCGACCCATATGATCAGCCACCTCGACCATCTGGTGCTCACCACGGCAAACGAAGCCGCATGCGTTGATTTCTATACCCGAATTCTGGGTATGACACTGGAGACCTTCATCGGTGGCACGCCACCCGTCGAACGCAAGGCCTTCAAGTTCGGGGTACAGAAGATCAATCTGCACATCAAGGGCAAGGAGTTCGAGCCCAAGGCGCATGACCCTACCCCAGGTTCTCTCGACCTCTGCTTCATTTCGACCTTGCCACTGCAAGCGGTCGTTGACCGGATGCGCGAATGCCGGTGGCCAATCATCGAAGGCCCGGTCATGCGTACAGGTGCGACCGGACGAATCAGATCGATCTATCTGCGGGATCCTGTCGGCAACCTGATCGAGATTTCGGAGTTCGTCGGATCCTGACCGTTGCCATTCGAGCCCGCAGCCAGCGACCCGTTGCCGCCGTTGGCTTTCAGGAAAGCTGTCGCTCAACGTTTGCGTTGAGGCGCCGCCGGAGCGGCAAAGCCGCAGAGGGTACCGGCAAGTGCAGCTGGCCGGCGATCCGTCTCGAACGAAAGGTTGGCCGGCATGGTCACTCGCGCACCCCTTTCCGGAAGCGCTCATACGAGGACCACTCGGCGTCTCGGGCTGTGTGTACCTCGATGGGAAAACGTGGCTGGCCGGTGAGCGCCTGGTTTAGCGCGGCCAGAAACTCACTCTCTGCTCTTGCATAGAAGATCCATTCCCGGAGATTCTCGCCCGTGGAAACCAACGCGAGAACGCTCACCCCCGATGTATCCACAAGTGGCCCAAGAAGGTCTTCCATCCGGTCCATGGCCTCCCGTTCCCTCGGCACTGGCATGCCCGATTCGGACTGGTACTTCCAGACCAAGATGACTCGGTGCGGGAAAATCGACCTTTCGAAGCCCGCTCGAAACTCTTTGGCGTACCGGAAGACGATGGCGCGGCCGGTGCCCTCCTGTTTCGAGATGGCGGTTGCCCACGACGTGACTTCTTCGGACATGACAAGAGTACTGGCAATGATGAGAGCGCCAAGGAGAAGTACGCGCCTCATGGAAGGGCTAACGTCGAAGTTTAGATGACTGGCGCGGCTTGCCGCGGCAGGTCGCCTCGAACGCAGTGTTCGGCGTCATGCGGCCTTGTGCGGCACCAGTTTGACCTGCAGGTCACAGCCCACGGCCTTTGCATAGCGTTTCAGCGTAGCAAGTGATGGCGCATGCTTTCCTGCTGACTCAAGCCGTGAAATCACACTCCTTGTAGTGCCCATGCGCTCGGCAACAGCCTCTTGTGTGAGACCTGCCCGCGCCCGTGCATCCAGCATTTGGTTTGCGAGCTGGTACTCAAGTTCAAGCGCTTCGTAGGCTTCGGCAAAACCGTCACGCTTTTGAGCCCTGGCAAGAAATTTCTTGTGGTCGTGAGCGACGGGGTTGAATTTCAGATCAGGCATCTCGAACCTCCTTTAGGCGCTGGCGTGCCAACTTCAGCTCGCGGTCAGGCGTTTGCTGCGTTTTCTTGATGAACGCGTGCAACACAATGATCCGCTTGCCGACCAGGAAACAGTAAAACGCACGACCGATACCGCCACGACCCTTGGGGCGTAGCTCGAACAGACCATCGCCGAAGGCTCGTGAGTGTGGAAGGCGAAGACAGGGGCCGTGCTCTGCCAGCAACTCGACAAGCCGCGCATAGTCAGCAAGAACATCGACAGGCCACGCCTCAACCTCAAGAAGGACTCGTTCGTGAAAGTATTCGACCGTGAAACTCATGCACACATGTTAGCAAATGTGAGAACTATTGCCTTGCGGCTTCATCACGCCGAACGTGCGAGCTGACGGGCATGATTTCGAAAACACCACGAAGAATGAAACGCGTCGCGCCGGCGCAGGCCGGTGCCCAGACGCTACCGCACTGGATTCCGGCCTGCGCCGGAATGACGAGGTTCTGGTGGCCACTTGTTTCACATCAAGCCCGAGCGCGCAGGCAGAGCAAGCCCCCGGCTGCGATGATGCCACGAGCACCGCAGGCCGGGCTTACGCTCCCTGCGGTAGCGGGTCGGGGGTCGAGCGAGGGGTTCAAGGCGTTCGGCACTGATTTAGCTGTGCCTAGCCTCGGCATGAAGCTTGAGCCCCAAAGCGCCAACAACCTTGAGTATCGTGTCGAAGCCGGGGCTACGATCACCGGAAAGCGCCTTGTACAGGCTCTCGCGCGACAGCCCGGCATCGCGGGCAACCTGTGACATGCCTTTGGCTCGGGCAATATCACCAAGAGCCTTCGCGATGAAGGCAGCATCACCATTGGCTTCTTCGAGGCAAGCTTCGAGATAAGCCGCCATTTCCTCAGGGGTTCTGAGGTGTTCGGCAACGTCGTAGCGGGTGGTCGTGGTCTTGGCCATCGGGGTTACTCCGTCAGGTAACGAGCAAGGCGCAGAGCAGCCTTGATATCCTTGGCTTGAGTGCTCTTGTCACCACCAGCCAAAAGAATAATCAGCTCCCGCCCCTGCTTCTTGAAATAGACCCGGTAACCGGGACCATAGTTGATTCTCAACTCAGACACACCTTCGCCGACGGGTTCAACGTCGCCGGGGTTCCCGGCGGCAAGCCTCGCGATTCTGACCTGAACTCGTGCTCTTGCCTGTAGGTCTGGCAGCGTGTCGAGCCAATGAGCGAAAGTGTCTGTCTTGCGAATCTCGATCATTGGCAGACTGTATCCGCATGGATACACATTGTCAATAGTACCGATCCCGTTGAATCGGTGTACTTCACGGTGTCCAACGTCTAAGCTCAGGGGCGCGCCGCCGGCTTTATGGCGGGGCGTCCCTTCGAGCGCAAAGTTGGGCCATTGATGTGCATTTAGTTCGACCCTGGTCCCTTTAGTTGTTTGGCGCATTGGCCCAATGGTCGCAAGGCCAAAGCGACGACACTGGTGACCATCGGAGCGAGGTGGCGCACGCCCGCATTGCCGCTTGATGCTGCGGGCAATTGCGCGTGCTTTGCGCAGCCTGGAAATGGCGCTTCATGGTTCTCTTGGCGGGACTCGAGCACGGCGAACGCGAAGGACGCTCGACGCGGCAATGTGCGTCACACTCGCCATCTTTACCAGCCATTTGAGTACTGCTGCTGCGATCAACACGCGCTTCGCGCCGCCGCGACGAGGGGAATCGATCAGAGTGCCGGCTAGGCTGCGGCGGGCTTCATATCGGGTCCACCCAGGCTCGTAGCGCTTCGCCATCCCAGCTCCGCAGGCTTGGCCCTTGGGCGTCAACCTTCGCCACAGGGTGCCCGTTCCACAGTGGCACCTGCCCCAGGCGGAGCCGATCCAGCCAATCCGGCAGGTCTTCTGCACGCGCGCCGATAGGCGGGGGCACCTGTTCGATCCATGTGCCCGTGTTGATGTAGACCCCATGGCCTTTTGTTGCGCAAAGTTTGCGTGCCGCATGGGTGTGGCCGGCGAAGGCAAGTCGGCCCTGCCCCCAGCCGGCCATCGCATCGCGGGCCAGCGCGTCGGCCTCGCTCGAACGAAACGCGGCGCATGACGTTTCGAGCGACCGGCTCAGTGCCTCCAGCAGCACACCGCGCACGCCGCCGGTCTTTGCCAGCAGGCTAGGCGCATCACCACGGACCGTCGCGAGGGCACCAGCAAAGTAGGCGTCTATCTCATGCTCAATGGTCGATGTGGCCGTTGGCCCCAAGCGACTTGCGGCATCGCCGAGCAAGCTATCTAGTGTGCCAAGCCAGTTTGGTGTTTCGGCGGAGCTTGTTTGCAGTGCGCCTGTCCCAAGCAACTGCGGGCTGCGCAGCCCGCTGGCCATCAGTGCCTTGCGCAACAACGCGGCGGCACCGATGCCGAGCGCAGCCGGTAGCCGCCTGGCGGCCAAGCTCGGGTCCAGCAGCATCACTGCCAGCAGAACGGCCTGTTCGGATGGCAGACTGTCGATGAACGGGAACCGCCGTGTGCCGTCGGCCGTCTTGGCCCGCCGGAACGGATTGATCACCTGCAGCACCAAGCGCGAACCAGGCGGCATGGCTACGGTTTTATCACCGTCGGCTTGGGCACGCAGCATCTGCCGGCCGCCGATGGCGTTGAATGCATCGTCGTGGTGTCCGTGCCGTCCTACCACCGCCTGGCCCGCCACCTCAAGCCGCCACTCACCGGCCCAGGGCGGTAACGCGGTCGTGCTGCGCAGCCTTGCCGAAAGCAGGTCTTGCACCGGCGCGAGGTTCAACTCTGCATCGTGGTTACCCGGCATGCACGAGAGCCTGTGCCCCCGGGCGGCAAAACGGCGCAGCGCCTGCACCACATTGCGACCTGGCGGCTCGGCGTCCAGCGCGTCGAGGATCTGGCCAGTACGCTGCACCGCCAGGGGCAGCGAAAGTTCGTCGTAGCCCGGGATCTGCAGGTAGTCGAAGACGTCGCCATTGAGTACCAGCCACTGTGGCGGCTTGGTCACCGGCATGACGGTCAGGTGCTCCAAGAGACCTGTCAGCGCCCCGTGGGATTGAAACACGCACTGATCGCCGGGTGGCGCGAGGTGCAAGTCACTCAGCACCCAAAGCCGGCTTGCGGCAACTTCAGTCGGCATCGTGACCTCCGGCATCTTCCGCCGGCAACTCGTACAGGTCTAGTTGACCTGACGATACGGCAGCATCAGCCCTCGCAAACATCTCCTTCATGAGGCCGCCAGCCTGCGCGCGCAGTTGCGCGAGCGCTGCGGCGAAGTCCTCGGTTGACACCTCATCCGGTCGCAAGGAGTGGATGAACTCGCCGAGCCTGTCTGCAGGCGGATGGCCGATCGCTGCCGCGCGCTCTTGTGCCTGCATCAGGCAAGCGATGCCGAGTTCCGGTTGAGCGCGCAGCAGAGCCTGCCCCAGGTCTTGCAGCGCCAGGATCTGGCCAAAGCGATCGTCCACCTGCTCGAAGATGGCCAACGCTCGACCAGCCAGGCCTACGGCTTGCTCCAGCGCGCCGATGGCGGCCGCGATGCGGCTCATGTAGCCGTGCGTGCCGCCCAAGCCCAGGCGATCATCGATACCGACCTGCAAGTCCTTCACCTGCAGCATCAGCGCAAAGGCCTCTCGGGGGTGTTGTTCGGCCAGGGCCAGTTGGCCCATAGACTGCAGCACATTCGCCTCGCCGAGCCGATCCTCGATCTGGCGGTAGATCGGCAGCGCCTGCTCGTAGGCCTGGCGCGCGCCGGCCAGGTCGTTGGTGCGCATCTTCAGATCGCCCAGCGCTCGGAGCGTGTTGGCCTCGCCGAGCCGATCCTCGATCTGGCGGTAGATCGGCAGCGC
>NZ_JAMTDV010000106.1 GCF_023806565.1 Accumulibacter sp.
TTGAGCGCTGTCAAGCCCTGATCGTGGTACATCGCCAGGACGCAGTCACCGCGCGCCAGGACGGGCGGCGAAAACATCGTGTCGGCGGGCAGCGGCCCAAGCAGGCTCATGCCGTCCTCGGCGCGCAGGTGATCGAGCACCGGGATGATGACGTCAATTTCTTCACGCCCGAGATAGCCGCCTTCCCCGGCGTGTGGATTGAGACCGGCAACCAGGATGCGCGGCTGTGCGATGCCATACTTCCGCCCCATCTCATGGTGCAGGATACGCAGCGTTTCGGCCAAGGCTCGCGGGGTGATTGCCGCCGGCACATCCTTGAGTGGCAGATGCGTGGTCACCAGCGCCACCCGCAGCCCGCCCCCGGCCAGCATCATCACCACCCGCGGCGTGTCCGTTCGCTCGGCCAGGTATTCCGTATGTCCGGTAAAAGCGATCCCGGCATCGTTGATGACACCCTTGTGTACCGGTGCCGTGACCATTGCAGCAAACTCGCCGCTACGGCAACCGGCAAGTGCGCGATCGAGCAATGCGAGCACGTAAGGCGAATTGCCCGGATCAAGTCGACCCGGATCGGCCACAGCGGCCAGGGGCTGATGCAGGACATCGAGGACGCCCGCTTGCGCCGGCTGCGCCGGGTCCCAGTCGCGCAAGGCCACCGATCTGCCCAGTGCCGCGGCCCTGGCAGCGAGCAGCGAGCGATCCGCGAGGAGCACGAGGCGCGCGCGAAACCGTTGCGCGCAAGCGGGATCGGCGAGTTGCAGGCAGATCTCGGGACCCACTCCGGCCGGCTCACCGGTGGTCACTGCGATCGTTGGCAAGAACGGCACGGCCTAACCTTCCTCCAGCCGAATTTCCACGTAGGCCCGGTCGCGCGCCTGGCGCAGCCAGTCCTGGTAAGCTTCGTCGCGCTTGCGTTCGCGCAGCGTCTGTCTTGCTGCCGCGCGTTGACGGTCGCTTGAGACATCCTGAATGCGGCGTTCGAGCACTTCGATCAGGTGAAAGCCGAATGGCGACTGCACCGGCTCGCTGATCTGGCCCGGCGCGAGCTGGTTCATCACCCGTTCGAACTCGGGCACCGTATCGCCTGGATAGATCCAGCCGAGGTCTCCACCTTTCGCCGCGGACCCATCCTGCGAAAAGACCTTCGCGAGTTCGGCGAAGCTTTCGCCATGAGTGATGCGCGCACGCAACCCCTCGAGCTTGTGCCTCGCTTCCGATTCCGAAACGACTTCATTCACCTTGATCAGGATGTGCCGGGCGTGCGTCTGCTCGACCGCCTGTGTCACCCCGCCGCCGCGCTTGGCCAGCAGCTTGATCAGATGGAATCCGTTCGAACTGCGCAGAACCGGCGACACCTCGCCAACCTGCAGCTTGAGACTCGCTTCAGCAAACATCGGAGGCAGGCGATCGAGCGAACGCCAACCAAGATTGCCGCCTCTCATGCCGTCCGGGGCGTCCGAATAGGCGGCGGCGAGTTGTCCGAAGTCATCCCCCTTGTGCAAACGTTCGAGCACCTGATCGGCTTTCGCTCGCAGCTTCTGGATCTGCTCCGGGCTTGCCGACTCGGGAGCACGCAGCAGGATGTGCGCCAACTGGTATTCCTCACCAGCACCCGGCACCGACGCGCTATTCAGATAATTGTCGATCTCGCCGTCCGAAATGAAGATCTTGCTGTCAACCTCGCGCTCGCGCAGACGGGCAATCGTCATTTCTCCGCGGATCTCCTCGCGAAAGCTGGCAAAACTGATTCCGTCCTTTTCCAGCGCGGCGCGAAACTGGGGGAGCGACAGATTGTTGCTGGCGGCAATGCGCTGCAACGCCTGCTCGAGCTGTGCGTCGTCGACGCGCAAGCCTACCTCGCGCGCCTGCTGCAGCTGCACCTTGTCTATCACCAGCCGTTCCAGCACCTGCCGTTCCAGCACGTCGCGCGGCGGCGGCGACATTCCCTGCCGCTGTAACTGGCCGAGCGCCGATTCGAGGTGCAGGCGCAACTCCTGTCGGGTAATCACTTCGTCATTGACCACGGCGACAATGCGGTCGACTGGCACCGGCTGGCTCGTCGCGCGCGACTGTGCGGCCGCGACCCCGACCAGGCAGAAAAACCCGAGAACGGCATGCAACAGAAATCTCATCTCCACACCTACCACTCCGCCAAAGCCGGATCGGTCGCCACCGGACCCACCGCGTACCCGGGAATCCTGCGCTGCAGCACGGCCAGCGGATTCGTGCCGATGCTGGACAATCCGTGCAGGTCAAGCTGCACCAGGAATTGCGTACTCGGAGTATTCTGCGCGGTCTGAATCCGGTGGGCAACCGTGCGCAGCGACCAGCATCCCGCGTTGTACTCCAGCCCCCCGATGATCTCGACCGGCGTCGAGTTGATGAACGAATAGTTGTAGCGGCCCACCGCCTGCCAGCGACCGCTGAGCGGCCACTGCCCGGAGATGTCAAGCTCGTTGATCGGCGTCGCCGCATCGACGTTGTAGCGATAACCCGCATTGAGCAGCTTGCCCGGCTCCGGCAGATAGCGTGCGCCGATCGAGAAGCGCTGCCAGCGCTGATCGTTGAAGTCATATTGCAGGGCAACGTCGGCGTAGAGTCTGGGAAGCAACTGGCCGGTGAAGGCGGCGAGAAAATCGGAGTTGCTCCATTTGGGATTGGTGGTTCCCGGCAAGAACACCATATTGTTGGTGAAGTAGAAGACTTCACCGATCATCGCCCGCATGACCTCGCTTCCGGACGACGGATCGATCAGGCGGGAAGCCACCGCGGCAGTCAACTGGTTGGCGTTGTTGATGCGATCCCAGCCGGAAAACTGATTGTCCGCAAAAATCTGGGCAAAATTGAAATCCGCAAGAGCGGTATCGAAAATCGGAATGTTGTTCTGGTTCTGATAGGGAATGTTCAGGTAGAACAGTCGTGGTTCGAGGGTCTGCGTGTAATCGCGACCGAACCAGTTGCTCGAGCGCTCGAATATCATCCCGGAATCGACGCTGGCGATCGGCAGCGTGCGATTGATCGAAGTCGGAAGCACATTGAGGTTCCCCAGATACGACAGGTCGTAGTGGGTGAGGTTGACTCCGACGCGCGGAATCACATACCAGCCCGGCGTGACGTAGGGTAAGGAAACCTGCGGCTGCATGACGCTCCGCTGCCCTTCGACCTGGCTGGCGTCGGGCTGGACGAAGTTGGTGTACTGTCCGAAGAAAGCCATGTCCGTGGAAAACAGGTCCGGTTGCCGGGCGTTCACCGTCACCTGCGGCAAGAGGCGATACGGCTTGGTCACCGGATTTTGCGGGTCAGGCTGCAAGGTCTGAAAGGACTGCATGGTGGTGGTCACGTTCCACCACCCGCCGCCGCCGTAATACAACACTCCTTGCTGCAGAAGTTGGGTCTGCGACGTACTCGTAATCTGATTCGACAGGTTGGTGTAATAGTCGTTGTCCGAGACCCTGGTGTAATCGATGGTCGCCGCAAACCCCGTGGCAGTGGTCTGATTGTGCTTGAATCCTACCGCCCAGCGGTTGGTATTGGTTTCCCGATCGTCCGGGAGAAATTCGCCGACTGCCTCGCTGCGATAGACACCACCGAACGCCGTGTTCAGATAGCGCACGTCGGAAGCAAGTTGCACACCACGTTTGCTCAACACCCGCGACTCGATCGTCGCATCCATGTTCGGCGCAATGTTCCAATAATAGGGCAGGACCAGTTCGATGCCACTCTCGGTACTCGATCCGTAGCGTGGGATCAGGAAGCCCGACTTGCGCTCGTTGTTCAGCGAAAACGACGCCCACGGCGAATGCAGGATCGGAACGCCGAGAAAGTGGACCGTGGCATCTTCCCCTTTGCCAACCTCGTTATCGTAGTCCAGTTGCAGTTCGGCGAAGCTGAGATACCAGTCGTCATTTCCGGGTTTGCAGGTGGTATAGGTGGCAGACGTCAGGTGGTACTGATTCTCCCCCTCAAGATCGAGACGTGCGGCTTCGCCGCGCGCTTCGGTCAGCTCGTACGCAGGCTTCGCCGCCTTCAACTCGGTCTGGCCGGGCCTGATGCCCAGCACACGCGGCGACGCAAAACCCGTTTCTGGCTCGCCATCGGGTTGCGCCGCCGCCGGGAACGAATCCGATGTCTTTCCCGACTGCCCTCCGCTCGCTGCCTTCGGCTGTCGCTTCAGGAAATACGTGGCCTGGTCGAAGAAACCGACCTGGTCCTCAAGCTTGAGGCGAGCCACTGGACCGGAAATGACGTCCTCCCCCTGCTCGATGCGAACGCTTCCATCGGCGTGGACCTCGTCATCGGCGGGCCAGTAGGTCAGGCGATCGGCAGTCAGCACTTTGCGCCCTTTGCGCAATTCGGCATCCTCGTCGGCCAGCACCTGGCGGTCGACGACGCCGGAGATTCGCTGTGCACTGAGGAAAGCGGGTCGCGGCAACTTGCTCTCCGTCAGCGGCAGCAGCACCTTGGCCAGTTGCAGGGCGAGTGGGGCATCGGCCGCCCGCTCGTCGGGAAGGGGAACCGGAACGACTGTCGGAGTGGAGACCGGACGCACCGTCTTTCCTGCTGCCGAGGGTGGGAACGGCAGTGGCCTGCTTTCGGGTACCGCCGCAGCGCCACCGGCCGGCCTGGACTCGACGGTCGGCGCTCTCGTCTCGCCAGGCGGGCTGGCGAGTGCTTTCGGAGCTTCCGGCACTTCCCGCGACGACTCCGGAATGCCTGCAGCGTCACCGGCGGAACCCGGTGCGGTGGCAGGGGCTGGCGACGCGCGCGTCGTGCCAATTTGTTCCGTGGTCGTCGAGGCTGCCGTCCCGGGATCGCTGCCTCTTGCTGCCGTGGATGCTCCGCTCGCAACGTCCGGCTGGATCTCGGCAGCGGGCGATGGCACCGGCCTGATTTCCACTGGCGGAAGTCCGCTCGACGTGGTGGTCGGCGCTGCAACCGGAGCCGCCTCTGAGGCACCCACCGACTCCTGCGCCTGCCGCATGCCGACGGCCGGTACGGGCAACGGTCTGGATTCCACCGGCGGAAGCTCGCGCGAAACGGCAGCCGGCCCGGCGACCGGAGTCACCTCGGACACATCCGCCGGCGCTTGCGCCGGCCGCGTCCCGGCTGCGTCAGCGGGAAAGGGCTGAGTTTCGGCCGGCGGCGCAGGCGCCGCAACCGGCGATGCGGGTGGTGTAACCGGAACCGGCTTCGCAGCTGGCAGCCCCAGCAGAACCGGATCGACCCGCAACGGCGCCGAGCCCTGTGCCTGAGCCTGGTCAGTGGCGCTTGCCGCAAGCGTGCCGGCGACACCGCAGCATAGGATCAGGTTCAGCGGCTTGCGCCGAGCAGGAAACGTCATGCCGGATTGGTCAGTAAGAGATGCTTCGGAGAGTGGTCACAGACAGCGCCTCGCGGCGCAGGGTGAATGCTAGAATCGCGGCATTTTAGCATCATCGTCCGATGGTCACGTTTTTTCGCGCTGCGTGCACTGGGGAGGGCATGCCCCTTTACCCCCACCCCCTCCGCCGCCGGCTGCTTTCGACGGCGGGAACCTTCGGTCGCTTGTACGAATTCCACGCCAAGGAGAAGCGGCATGCCGCGTACCGCCCTGCTTGTGGACTGGGTCCAGACGCTGTTCGAGCGCCAGTTTCCGCACCGGGAAATTCATATCGAGGCGGCTTCGGCCGACGCCAGCTTCCGGCGTTATTTTCGGGTGAGACTCCCCGACCGGACGACGCGAATCGTCATGGACGCCCCGCCCGAAAAGGAGGATTGCCGTCCCTTCGTACGCATCGCCAGCCTTTTTCGCGACGCCGGCGCGCACGTCCCCGAGGTCCTCGCCGAGGACCTGACGCAAGGTTTCCTGCTGCTCTCCGATCTCGGCGACAAGACGTATCTGAACGCCCTGGCGGACCCGAAGGCGGCGCCCGGCCTGTACCGCGACGCCACCAGCGCCCTGCTGGCCATCCAGTTGTCGAGCAGGCCGCGCGTCCTGCCCGATTACGACCGCGACCTGCTCCACCGCGAACTGGCGCTTTTCCCGGACTGGTACCTGACGCGACATCTCGGCCTGACCGTCGACGCCACACTGCAGCGCACCCTGGACAGCGTGTTTGCCACTCTGCTCGCCAACAATCTGCAACAACCGCGGGTTTTCGTGCACCGCGACTACCACTCGCGCAATTTGATGGTCGTCGACGGAGGCTTCCCGGCCAATCCCGGCGTCCTGGATTTTCAGGACGCGGTCTATGGCCCGCTGACCTACGACCTCGTCTCGCTCTTCCGCGACGCCTACATCGGCTGGCCGGAGGAACAGGAACTCGACTACGTGATTCGCTACTGGGAAGCGGCACGCCAGGCTGGTCTGCCGGTGCCTGCCGACTTCCACGATTTCTACCGCGACTACGAATGGATGGGTGCACAACGGCAACTCAAGGTGCTGGGTATCTTCGCCCGTCTCTGCCACCGTGACGGCAAGCAGAACTACCTCAAGGACATGCCGCTGGTGATGGCCTATCTGCGCCGCACCTGCCAACGCTATGGCGAGCTGCGACCCCTTGCACGCGTTCTCGACCGGGTCGAAAATGCAGCGACCGACGTCGGCTACACTTTCTGATGAGAGCGATGATTCTCGCTGCCGGACGCGGTGAGCGCCTGCGGCCTCTGACCGACACGACGCCGAAGCCGCTGCTTCGCGTCGGCGGCAGACCGTTGATCGTCTGGCACCTGGAACGGCTGGCCGCAGCCGGCTTCCGCGAGGTAGTGATCAACCATGCCCACCTCGGCCAACAGATCGAGGCGGCGCTCGGCGACGGCAGCGCTTTCGGCCTCTGCATCGCCTATTCGCCCGAGCCGACGGGCGCTCTGGAAACCGCCGGCGGCATCGCGGCAGCACTGCCGCTGCTGGGCGAACAGCCATTTCTTGCGGTCAACGGCGACATCTGGTGTGACTGGGATTGCTCACGCGCGCTGCGCCTGGTGCAGCCGGGCGATCGACGGCTTGCCCACCTGATACTGGTCGATAACCCGCCGCACCATCCCGCCGGCGATTTCCGTCTGGCCGGCGAGAGCGTCCGGCCCGCCGCCGCGGTCACCGACGATGCCTTGACCTACGCCGGTATCGCAGTTTTCTGGCCGGCCTTTTTTGCCGAAGTTCCCGACGCCGCAGTGATGAAGCTGCGACCGCTGCTCGACCGGGGCATTGCACTCGGCACCGTCACCGGCGAGCGACACGACGGTCGCTGGGTCGACGTCGGCACTGCCCAACGCCTCGCCGAACTGGATAGGGAGCTCGCTCGTACGCATGCATCATCAGCCCTACTCTGACCGCCGCCGAAAGGTACTCGCCCGCCTCGGTGACGGCGTCGCCGTCATCCCGACGGCGCCGGAGCGCCTGCGCAACCGCGACGCGCACTATCCCTATCGCTTCGACAGCTATTTCTGGTACCTGAGCGGCTTTCCGGAGCCGGAAGCGGTGATCGTTCTGGTCGGCGGCAAGGAGGCGAAAGCGCTCCTTTTCTGCCGCGAAAGGGACCAGGAGCGTGAAGTCTGGGACGGCTTCCGCTACGGTCCGCAGACCGCCGCCGAAGCCTTCGGTTTTTGCGAAGCGCATCCCATCGCCAGTCTCGAAGCGAAGCTGCCTGAACTGATCGCCAACCGCAGCGTGCTCTGGCACTCGCTCGGTCACGATCCCATGTGGGACGGCCGCATTGCCGCGGCGCTCAACCGAATCCGTGAACAGGGACGCAGCGGCATCCGCGCGCCGACTGAGATCCGCGACCTGCACAGTCTGCTGGACGACATGCGGCTGACCAAGGATGCACACGAAATCGAATGCATGCGCCGCGCCGCGGACATCGCGTCGGCCGGCCACGCCCGCGCCATGCGCGCCTGCCGGCCAGGCATGGCCGAATACGAACTCGAGGCCGAGCTGAGTTACGAATTCCGCCGGCGCGGCGCGGACGGACACGCCTATACGCCGATCGTCGCCGGTGGAGTGAACGCCTGCATCCTGCATTACGTCGAAAACAACAAGCTGCTCGCCGCCCACTCACTGGTCCTGATCGACGCCGGCTGCGAGCTGGCGGGATACGCCTCCGACATTACCCGGACCTTTCCGGTCGGCGGCCGTTTCAGCACGCTGCAGCGCGAGGTCTACGAAATCGTTCTTGCCGCACAGCAGGCGGCGATCGACGCGGTCCGGCCGGGCGCCTCGTTCATGGATTATCACCAGGCGGCACTGCGCATCCTGGTGCAGGGCCTGATCGACCTCGACGTGATCGCGGGCAGCGTCGACGGCGCCGTCGAGAGTGAGGCGTACAAACCCTGGTACATGCACCGCACCGGTCACTGGCTGGGGCTCGACGTGCATGACGTCGGCGACTACCGCAATGGCCCGGAGACCGGCGACTGGACGCGGCTGGCCCCGGGCATGACGCTGACTGTCGAACCCGGACTCTACTTCGCTCCGGGCACGAAGATTCCGACCCATCTGCACGGCATTGGTGTACGCATCGAGGACGATGTGCTGGTCACCGCCGACGGCTGTACCGTCTATACGAGCGCGCCGAAGGCCGTCGCCGAAATCGAGGAGGTGATGCGCCATGACTGAGGAAGTCGAGTCGGTCGACGTCGCCATCGTCGGCGCCGGACCGGTCGGCATGGCGCTGGCGCTGGCGCTGATCGACAGCCCGTATCGCATCCTGCTGATCGACAGCCGCCGCCGCGGTTCCTGGGCGGGCGATCCGCGTGCACTGGCACTGTCGCACGGCACCCGGCAACTGCTCGCCGGTGTCGGCGCCTGGAACGCCGGCGATGCGACGCCGATCGACACGATCCACGTTTCGCAGAAGGGTGGCTTCGGTCGCACGCTGATCGACGCGGCCGACTACGACATTCCGTCGCTCGGCTACGTGCTGCGCTATCGCGATCTGGCCGGCAGCCTCGACGCTCGCTGTGAAACGGTGCAACGGCTCGACCAGTGCACCATTGGCGGCATCGCGATCGGCCGCGACACCGCCGAAATCTCGCTGCGCAGCGGCGACACGACGCGACGCGTCGCCGCCCGACTCGTCGTTCATGCCGAAGGCACTCCCGGCGACGATGCCGATGTCCGCGTCCACGACTACCGACAGCATGCCGTGGTTGCTGAAGTCCGCCCGCTGCCCGCGCACGGCCGGCGCGCCTGGGAACGCTTCACACCCGACGGGCCAGTTGCCCTTCTGCCCCTGGGTCAGGACTATGCCGTGGTATTCACCGTGCCGAGTGCACAAGCCGGCGGCTTGCTGTGCCTCGACGACGACGCTTTTCTCGCCGCCCTGCGCGCGCAGTTCGCTGGCCGTCTGGATTTCATCGCCAGCGGCCCGCGCAGCAGTTTTCCTCTCGCGCTGCGCTGCCGTCGGGAGCTCGTCGCTGCGCGCCAGGTGTGGATCGGCAACGCGGCGCAGAGCCTGCACCCGGTTTCCGGCCAGGGCTTCAACCTGGGGCTGCGCGATGCCTGGGAACTGGCCGAAGCGCTGCGCACGGCGACCGGCAGAGACCCCGGGGAGGCGAGCCTGCTCTCATCGTACGCCCGCGGACGGCAGCTCGACCGCCAGGGGAGCATGGTCTTCACCGACGGTATCGTGCGCATCTTTTCCAACGATCTTGCGCCCTTGCGTGTCGCTCGCGGTTTGAGTCTGCTCGCCCTCGACCTGCTGCCGCCGCTTCGCCATTTCGTTGCCAAGCGAATGATCTGGGGAGCCCGCGCCTGGCCCTGAGTCAGTTGCCATCGATCCGAAGCAGCCCCCCGGCAGGACCACATGCTCCGGACGCGGCGTCGGCGTATTCCGCTTTGTTGGCGATTCGGCTAGACTCGCGGCCTTGCCGACCCCTGCGCATTTCTTGCCGACGACCCCATGGCGCGAACCAATCCCCCCATCAAGCTGATCGAATTCAAGGGAACGACGCTGCCGATCGTCGTCGTCAGCCTGCGTTCCCTGCAGACGGAAGCGCTCGCCGAAGCCGCCAGTGCGCTTTTTGGCGACGACCAGTTCTTCGATGGAGACGCGGCCTTGCTCGACCTGTCGCAACTCATCGACGTACCGGAAGCGGACTGGCGGCGGATCCGACAGGTTTTCAAGACGCACGGGCTGAATGTCATCGGCGTGCGCGGCGGCAGCGAGGAACTGCGCTATGGCGCGGCATTCGCCGGCCTGCCCACGTACACGGTCGGCGAACGCCCGGCAACGGCGGCGGTCGCATCACAGGAACCGGCAGCGCCGGTTGCCGAAGCAGTGACCGTGGCGCCGCCGCCCCCGCCGCCGGCGAGCACGCCAACGCTCTACATCGACCGGCCGCTCCGTTCTGGACAGCAGGTGTATGCGCGCGGTGGCGACCTCGTCGTCCTGGCGGCAGTCAATGCCGGTGCCGAGGTCATTGCCGACGGCAACATCCACGTCTATGCACCACTGCACGGCCGTGCCCTGGCGGGAGCCGGCGGCGCGGCGAGCGCACGCATCTTCTCTACCCGCTTCGACGCGGAACTGGTCTCGGTGGCCGGCTTGTACCGGACTTTCGATGGCGGCGTCCCGGCCGAGCTGGCCGGCAAGCCGGTCCAGGTCCGGCTGTCGCAACCGTCTGGCGACGACACGGGCAAGCTGATCGTCGAAGCGCTGAAGATCGACTGATTGCCCTGACGACAGGCAGCAACGCCGGCAAACTGCTGCGTCGTCTCACAGAAAGCCCATTCTGCGGGTAGAATCGCTTCTTTCTTTTGCGGGGAAGAATCCGTGACACGTATCGTCGTCGTAACCTCCGGCAAGGGTGGTGTCGGCAAGACCACCACCAGCGCCAGCTTCGCTTCGGGCCTCGCCTTGCGCGGCTACAAGACCGCCGTGATCGACTTCGACGTCGGCCTGCGCAACCTCGATCTGATCATGGGCTGCGAACGCCGCGTCGTCTATGATCTGGTCAATGTCCTCAACGGCGAGGCGACGCTCACGCAGGCGCTGATCAAGGACAAACACTGCGCCAACGGGCAGCTGTTCGTGCTGCCCGCCTCGCAGACGCGCGACAAGGATGCGCTGACCGAAGAAGGCGTCGAAAAGGTGCTCAAGGAACTCGAACACATGGGCTTCGACTACGTCGTCTGCGATTCGCCGGCCGGAATCGAGCGCGGCGCGGTGATGGCCCTGACCTTCGCCGACGAAGCGCTGGTGGTCAGCAACCCCGAGGTTTCCTCGGTGCGCGATTCCGACCGCATTCTCGGCATCATCCAGGCCAAGTCACGACGCGCCCTGCTCGGTGGCGAGCCGGTCAAGGAGCACCTGCTGATCACCCGCTATTCGCCGAAACGTGTCAACGAAGGCGAGATGCTTTCCTACAAGGACGTGCAGGAAATTCTGCGCGTGCCGATCATCGGCGTCATTCCCGAGTCGGAAGCGGTGCTGCAGTCGTCGAACGCGGGAACACCGGCGATTCACCTGAACGATACCGATGTCGCCGGCGCCTACCTCGATCTGGTCGGCCGCTTTCTCGGTGAAACCATCCCTCTGCGCTTCGTCGACTACGAAAAGCCCGGCCTGTTCAAGCGGCTGTTCGGGGGTAAGTGACGATGTCCCTGTTCTCCCTGATCTTCGGCAACAAGCCCAAGTCGGCGGCAATCGCCAAGGAACGCCTGCAACTGATCATTGCCCACGAGCGCAGCGGCAGCACCAGTACGCCGGATTTCCTGCCGGCCTTGCAGCAGGAGTTGATGGCCGTCATCTCGAAGTACGTGTCGGTCAACCCCGAAGACATCAAGGTGTCGCTGGAGAAGCAGGGCAATTTCGAGGTGCTGGAAGTCAACATCGTCATGCCGGAGGCCACGGGCAGACACTGAATCCGCATCTGCTGGCGACCAGCCGACCCTCCCGGCACAACCCGGGGCCGCGACTTGCCATACGGCGTCAGCCAGCGAGCGGCAGCGGCGTTTCCTCCGACAGGCCGGGCAGCAGTCGCTGGGCGATTTCCCTGGCCCACGGGTTGATCTCGCCGTAGGTCTTCACCAGACGGCCTTCCGAGGCGCGAAACAGCAGACGGGCGCGAGCACCATCGACCGAGTTGTCGTAGAGATAGGTGCGATCGGCCAGCCAGGCAACAAAGTAGCAGTAGGCCAGCGACCGCGTGTAGCGGGCGATGATCTTGGGAATCGGCACGTCGTGCCCGCCTTCCATGACGCGCATCGCCACCCGCTTGGCATTGATCGAGGGGTCGTCGGTACCGACGAAGAACATCCGGATGAAGAAACCGGCATCCTTCGCGCGCCGGATGAAGTCGAGCTTGTCCTGCGCCGAGAGGACGGTTTCGAAGGCCAGGCTGCGGCCGTGCTCCAGGCAATGCTCGCGAATCTCGGTAGCGCGCTGCGCCGCCTGGGTCACCGCCAGCGGCGAGTTCCAGTCGCCAAACTCGTCACGCGCGATGAAGTCGGGGTTGACGTACACGCAGCCCCCCATCCATTCGTGCATCAGCAGTTGCTGGGTAATCGAGGTCTTGCCGGAACCGTTGGGTCCCGCGACGACGATCAGACGGGGCCGCGGCCCATCGTTCATGCCTCGCGTCGGGATGGAAGCCTGATCGCCGTGATTTCGGCCCGCAGGCGGACCATCAGTTGCGCGCGGGCTGCTTCTGCGTGCCTGCGCGCTTCCGCCGCCACCGCTTCCATCAGGTCTTCGAGTTGCTCGTCGGAGGGCTCATGGACCATGTCATTCAGGTCAAACGGTGGCAATTGCATCGGCTCCTCCAGATTCGATCGACGCTCCGCCTGTCTGCGGTCGATCCGCGATCGGCATTCTAGCGCAAGCGACCGACGACGGGTGGAGGTTCGCGCTCCTCGCCCGGACCACGGCGGCAGTGCCGACGGCGAGAGCGAGACACGCACGAAACGCCGGCGCGGCATCTCGGCCATCCGTCGTGCGTGGCGTCGCCTCCCCACTTGTCGCGGATCGGTGCTAGACTGAAACGACGGCAGGTGTGTTCAGCTCATTGACCCATGGTGGGAGGAACATGTTTTTCGAAGCACGCCTTGAAAGCGCCCTTCAACACTGGCAGCGGCAGCCCGAGAACATCCCGCTGCGCCTCGAATTGTGGAACGGCAGGCAGTTCGACCTCAGCCCGACGCCCAGGGTCACCATTCGCCTGCCGTCGCGCTCGGCGCTCCTGGCGTTCCTCGCACCAACCCTCAGCCGCCTCGCCGAGGCCTACATCGAGGGGAAGATCGAGATCCAGGGCGCCGTCCGCGACACCATCGAAGTAGCCGACCAATTGACGCGACGTCGCCAATCGGCTCCCACCCCAGTGCCTTTCTGGCGACGCACGAGCCACACCCGCAGGGCGGACGCCGACGCCATCCAGTACCACTACGACGTCTCGAACGATTTCTATCAACTCTGGCTCGATCGTCGGATGGTCTATTCCTGCGCGTACTTTCGCACGGGCGACGAGGACATCCACACTGCGCAGGAGCAGAAGCTCGACCACATCTGCCGCAAGCTGATGCTCAAGCCGGGCGAGCAACTGCTCGACATCGGCTGTGGCTGGGGCGCGCTCGCCGTCTGGGCCGCCCACAACTATGGCGTGCACGTCACCGGCATCACCCTCTCCCGCAATCAGTACGAACATGCGCGCGCCTGGGCCGAGCGCGAGGGTCTCGCCGACCGGATCGAGATCCGGTTGCAGGACTATCGCGATGTGCCTGGCAGGGAAGTGTTCGACAAGATCGTCAGCGTCGGCATGTTCGAACACGTCGGCCTGCGCAAGCTGCCGAACTATTTCGCCACGGTCAGCCGGCTTCTGCGCGATGGCGGCTGGGTGATGAACCACGGCATCACCTCGATGGACCCGGACAGCCGGGAGGTCGGCCGAGGTGGCGGCGAATTCATCGACCGTTACGTGTTTCCGCAGGGCGAGCTGCCCCACCTGGCGCTGGCAATCCGCGAGATGTCGCGCCAGGGTCTCGAAGTGACCGACGTCGAATCGTTGCGTGCGCATTATGCGCAGACGCTCTGGCACTGGACGACTCGCCTCGAGCAGCAACAACAACTCGCCGAGGCACACGCCGGAAGCAAGCGCTACCGCGTCTGGCTGCTCTATCTTGCCGGCTGCGCCTGGGGCTTCGAGCACGGATGGATCAGCATCCACCAGATTCTGGCGCACAAGACGAAGCGCAATGGCGTCAGCGGCGCACCGTGGACACGCGAACACCTGTACTCGGAGACGGCGACGGCGACCCCGGCGAGAGTCCGGATTTCGACCTAG
>NZ_JAMTDV010000107.1 GCF_023806565.1 Accumulibacter sp.
GTATCCTGCACCACTTCCCGGACGGGAAAACCAGCATCACGCAAAGAATGGCCCACCTCCATCGCAATATCTGTCTGGTCTTCGACTATCCGCGGATGACCCGTACCTCGCTTGGAAACGCCCAAGCGTGAGGCGCGGCGGAGAACAGATTTACCGCGGGCAGCGCTGTTTCGCTTTTCGGCTAGCCGACGTTTTCCGGGACAATCGCTGAACGGTATCGTCCGGCGATGTATTGGAGGCGTGGCTGAGATTGGCCAGACGGAACCCGGAGCGACGTCGGGAACTGCGGAAAGCGCCGAAAAAAAAGCGCGGCTCAGAGAGCCGCGCTAAATCCACACCAAAGGAGGAGGGTGGAGGAGACAACGGTAGCAGGCTGGAAAGCCCAAGTGCAAATCGATTGCGTTGAAAGAATTATGGCTCTTCCTACGTCAAAGGTCAAGTATTTTTTGTGCATTGCGCAATTTTTTTCTACGGACCTTCTGTCGAAAATTGTTGCGCACACAGAAATAATAAATGTTCAATGGCTTATCTCTATTAGAGGACATCGATTTCACAATAGGCAACGAGCTTTGCTTGTATTTAAACGGTTGCCACCGTCTTTAATGTTGCGTTGCAGCATCTTTCGGATACCCTGAACCACCGAACAGTGGCTACAATTCGTGTGCAGCCAGGGTTCGCTGCGTGCTGGCGGGTTGCGTCATCCCCGGCGCCCGGAAGGTCAGGAAATTGGCGCAAGCTGTCGCGGGGACAACGATAGGTTTGCCTGGCACGGTATGACGTTTGGTCGTGCCTGGCGGAAAAAGGAGGAGCAGAGCTTGGAATGCAAGGTGAAGTGGACCGGCGACGGGATGTGTTTCGTCGCCGAAACGGGCAGCAATCACGCGCTCGTGATGGACGGCGCTCCGGAAGCGGGCGGACGAAACCTGGCGCCGCGGCCCATGGAACTACTACTTGCCGGAGCCGGTGGGTGTACGGCATTCGACGTTGTTCTGATCCTCCAGAAGGGGCGTCACGCGGTCACCGGCTGTGAAGTGAGCCTGCAGGCGGAGCGCGCAGAAACCGAACCACGGGTGTTCACCCGCATTCATTTCCACTTCCGTGTCAGCGGAAGGCAGCTGAGGCCGGAAGCAGTGGCACGCGCCATCGAGTTGTCGAAAGACAAGTACTGTTCTGCGTCGATCATGCTCGCCAAGACTGCCACGATCACGCACGACTTCGAGATCATCGAAGCCTGACCAGCCGGCGCCCGCTACAAGTAGTAGGAGGTATGAGTCATCACGCGCGACGCCAGTTTCATCAGCGTCATGACGGGTACCGGCAAGTCTTTCGCACCGAGTCGCACGGCGGTCTCCGCATGCGCAATCTCGTCACGCCTCATCTGTTCGACGATCGCGCGCGAGCGATGGTCCTGATTCGGCAATTCACTCAGGTGATGATCAAGGTGCGCCTCGACCTGTCGCTCGGTTTCTGCAAGAAATCCGAGGCTCCACTGGTCACCGAGTTTGCCCGCCGCCATTCCGATGGTCAGCGCGCCGACGTACCAAAGAGGATTCAGCAGACTGGTTCGCCCGCCCAATTCGACAAGGCGGTTCTCTGTCCAGGCGAGATGCTCGGTTTCTTCGTTCGCCGCCGTTGCCAGCGCTTGCCGAAGCTCGGGGTCACGGCAGGTGAGGGACTGCCCCTGATAAAGAGCCTGCGCACAGACCTCGCCGACGTGATTGATCCGCATCAAGGCGCTTGCGTGCGCCCTTTCGACTTCGGATAACTCGGCTTCCGTCTGTTTGCTTCCGGGGTTCTCGCGAGCGCTCGTCGCCGGCGCAAAAAGCGTGCGCAAAGCCTTGTCAAACTCGATGAGGAGGCGGTCGGCATTCATGATGATACCTCTTGGCAGCGGCGCTTGCGGTGCCTACGCGGTCGCTTCGCTAATGCAATCGCAGCGACGGATGGCCGCCGCGGCGCAGCGCTTCGCGGGCTTCGTCCGCATCCCGCAGGACACTGGCGGTGGGACAGAAATACTCGGTATAGAGGGCTGCGTACTGCCGATTGAGCGTGTTGTCGCGAATCTTCAGCCACTGATCGTTACGCGCCCTGGCCCAGGTGTTGTCTGAACGGCCGAGAGCGTAAAGCCGACGTTCGGCAGTCAGGCAATTGATCGCCTCATAGCTTACGTTGCGCGCACCGGCCGAGCTGACGATCACCAGGCTAAAGCGCACGACGCCGTCGCTGGAGACAGTCAGCGAATTGCCGTCGATCATGAACTGGTTCTCGGTGGTCGCGCTGACCACGAACGGGATCAGATTCTCGGCCTGTGGGAATGGCGGCAATGGCTCTTCCTTCTTCTCGGGCCGAGTATCCTCGACTGCTTCACCGGCCGCCGCCGGCCAGGCTGCGACGGAAAAGGCAACTGTCGCGGCGACGGCGACCACCAGTCCAACGCCGACTGTTCTCGCTGGCAACCCCGGTCGGTGCTCGGCGCGATGCGCCGGCAGTATGGCCGAAAGCCTCATTTTCGGATCAAGATTTCTTCCGGGGCCGGGGCCGGAGATTGCGCAGGTGCGGGAGGATGCCGCGGCCGGCGGTGATCCGAGTTGAGAAAACGTGCCAATTCGTTCAACGCCTGTTCGTAGACGCGACGCTTGAACTCGATCACGGCATCGAGCGACACCCAGTAGGTGTTCCAGCGCCACGCATCGAACTCGGGATGGTCGCAAGCGCGCAGGGAAACATCGCAATCTCGCCCCACGAGGCGGAGCAAGAACCAGATTTGTTTTTGGCCGCGGTAACTGCCGCGCCATTCACGCCTTACCCAGTGCGTCGGCACTTCGTAACGCAACCAGTCCTTGGTCCGACCGAGAATGCACACATGCTCGGGCAGCAGACCGATTTCTTCATACAACTCCCGGTACATCGCTTGCTCGGGCGTTTCGCCCCGCTTGATGCCACCCTGCGGAAACTGCCATGAATGCTCTCGGATGCGCTTGCCCCAGAAGACCTCGTTTCTGGCGTTACAAAGAATGATGCCGACGTTCGGGCGGTAGCCTTCACGGTCAAGCATTTCTAAAACCTGAAAATCAATTAATTAAGCGCATTTTTTCACATTTTCCCGGGCTTGCAAAGCGTAGTCTGTCAATCGCTGCGGGTAGGTGCGGATTCATTCGCCAGGCCTCGCGCGTCACCGTTGTGCCTCACGGCACGATTGGCGTCACGGTTTCCTTGCCTGTCTAGTAGAATCGCTCTTTTCCCTGACGGCTGCACAACCATGCGCACATCCAGGTTTTTCATTTCGACGCTCAAAGAAGCTCCTGCCGACGCCGAAGTCATCAGCCATCAGCTCATGTTGCGCGCCGGGATGATCAAGCGACTGGCAGGCGGGATCTATACGTGGATGCCGGTCGGGCTGCGCGTCGTGCGCAAGGTGGAGCGGATCATCCGCGAGGAAATGAATCGCGCCGGGGCCATCGAGTTGTCGATGCCGGCGGTTCAGCCAGCCGAACTGTGGCAGGAGTCGGGACGCTGGGAAAAGTATGGCCCGGAACTCCTGCGCTGCAAGGATCGGCACCAGCGCGACTTCGTCATCGGCCCCACACATGAGGAGGTGATCACCGATGTCGTGCGCAGGGAGGTCAGGAGCTATCGCCAGCTACCCTTGCACTTCTACCAGGTGCAAGTGAAGTTTCGCGACGAAATCCGTCCCCGTTTCGGGGTCATGCGCGGCCGCGAGTTCCTGATGAAGGACGGTTATTCTTTTCACAGCAGTTTCGCCGATCTGCAGCGCGAATACCGTAACATGTTCGACACCTACACACGGATTTTCACTCGCCTCGGCCTGAGATTCCGCGCGGTCGCTGCCGACACGGGTTCGATCGGTGGTACCGGCTCGCACGAATTTCACGTCCTGGCGGATTCGGGAGAGGATGCACTGGCGTATTGCCGCGACTCCGATTATGCCGCCAACGTCGAGCTGGCAGAGGCACTGGCCCCGTCGGGAGGGCGGGCTGCCGCGGCAACCGGCCTGGAGAAGGTGGCGACCCCCGGGCGTACCAAGTGCGAGGAGGTGGCCACCCTGCTGGGCGTCCCGCTGCAGACGACGGTCAAGGCGGTGGCCATCGTCCTCGACTCCGCGGCCGATGGGCGTGGTCGCTTTGCCCTGATTCTGTTACGCGGCGACCACAATCTGAACGAACTCAAAGCGCAAAAGCAACTTGGCGACTTTCGTTTCGCACGCGACGACGAGATCGTTGTCGCTCTTGGTTGTCCCCCGGGCTACATTGGTCCGGTTGGCGTGACCGACCTCCCGGTTTACGCGGATCGCAGCGTCGCGGTAATGAGCGATTTCGTTTGCGGCGCGAACGAGTCTGGCTTCCATCTGGTCGGCGTGAATTTTCTGCGCGATCTGCCGGAGCCGACGATGGTCTGCGACTTGCGCAACGTGGTCGACGGCGATCCGTCTCCGGACGGCCGCGGGCAACTGGAACTCTGCCGCGGGATCGAGGTCGGGCACATTTTCCAGTTGCGCACCAAGTACGCCGAGGCGCTCAAGTGCAGCTTCCTGGACGAAAGCGGTCAGAGCCGGATCATGGAAATGGGTTGCTACGGCATCGGCGTCACGCGCATCGTCGGCGCCGCGATAGAGCAGGGGCACGATGAGCGCGGCATCGTGTTTCCGGAAGCGATCGCGCCGTTCGAGGTATGCATCGTTCCCATGGCGTACGCCAAGAGCGAGGCAGTGAGGCGCGTGTCGGATTCGCTGTACGCCGAGTTGACAGCCGCTGGCCTCGATGTTCTGCTCGACGACCGGAACGAGCGCCCGGGGGTGATGTTCGCCGAAATGGAGCTGATCGGCATCCCGCACCGCGTCGTGGTCGGCGAGCGTGGCCTTGCACAGGGAAAACTCGAATACAAGGGCCGTGTCGATCCGGAGTCGACGATGGTGCCATTGGCCGAGATTGGTGAATTCCTGAAGAAGCGACTATGCGTCGCCTGAAGGGACTGCTTGTCCTCCTGCTGCCCTTGGCGGCGTACGCCGGTGCGCAGAAATATGAACCGCTTTCGGCCAGCGTGCAGGCGGCACTTTCGCGATCGGTGTCGGATCGTGCACCACCCAGGAGCTCGTTTCGCGATTCGTTGGACGCGGTCGACTGGTTGGGCGAAATGTCGCGGCGTCTGGAAAAGCGCATTCCGGACCGGGAATCGCGCCTGGACTTCCTGCGCTCGGTTCATTATGAGGCAACGCGCGCGGGTCTCGATCCGCAGCTGGTGCTGGGCCTGATCCAGGTCGAGAGCGGTTTCAAGAAATACGCCGTGTCCGTTGCCGGCGCGCGCGGATTCATGCAGGTCATGCCGTTCTGGGTAAAGCTGGTCGGCGCGAGTGACGACAATCTCTTTCACCTGCGCACGAACCTGCGCTACGGGTGCACCATCCTGCGCCACTACCTCGACATCGAGCGCGGAGATCTCTTCCGCGCCCTCGGCCGCTACAACGGCAGTCTGGGTCAGCCCGAATACCCGAACATGGTGCGCACGGCCTGGCAGAACAATTGGTCGTATTCGCGGAGCAAACTGGCGCTGCGTTGACCGAAGCCGCCCGTTGGTGACGGCCGTCCCGGCAGGCGAATCAGCGGCGTCAGCGCATTCCCGGCAGCATGCCTTTGATGCCGCGCATGAATTGCGCCATGCCGCCACGGGAGAACTGCTTCATCATCTTCTGCGTCTGCTCGAACTGCTTGAGCAGGCGATTGACCTCCTGCACCTGTACCCCGGCGCCCAGCGCGATGCGCCGCTTGCGCGCCGCCTTGAGCAATTCCGGCCGGGCGCGTTCGATCGGGGTCATGGAATTGATGATTCCCTCGATTCTCGCGACCGCCTTCTCCTCGCCGCCCATCGGCAACTGACCGGCCGCCTGCGAAAATTGCGCGGGCAACTTTTCGATCATCGAGGAAAGACCGCCCATCTTGCGCATCTGGCCGATCTGATCCTTGAAGTCGTTGAGATCGAAAGTCTTGCCCGACTTCAGCTTCCTGGCGAACTCGATTGCCTTTTCCGCGTCGATGCCCTTTTGCGCGTCTTCGATCAGCGACAGCACATCGCCCATGCCAAGGATTCGCGACGCCATGCGCTCCGGGTGGAAAGCCTCGATACCCGAGAGTTTTTCGCCTATCCCGGCGTACTTGATCGGGCGACCGGTGACGTGACGGACGGAAAGAGCAGCGCCGCCGCGTGCGTCACCATCGAGCTTGGTCAGGATGATGCCGGTCAGCGGCAGCGCCTCACTGAATGCCCTCGCCGTATGGATGGCGTCCTGACCGAGCATCGCGTCGACAATGAAGAGCGTTTCGATCGGTTTGACCGCACGGTGGATCTCGGCGATCTCCCGCATCATCGCCTCGTCGATCGCCAGGCGGCCGGCCGTGTCCACGAGGAGGACGTCGTGGTAGTGCCGCTTCGCCCAATCGACCGCGTTGCGAGCAATGTCGACCGGCTTCTCGCTCGCCGATGAGGGAAAGAATTCGGCTCCCGCCTGGGTCGCGACCGTTTTCAACTGTTCGATGGCTGCCGGGCGGTAGACGTCGCAAGAAACGACGAGAACCTTCTTCTTCTGTGTCTCGCGCAATAGCTTGGCGAGCTTGCCGACTGTCGTCGTCTTGCCGGCACCCTGCAGGCCAGCCATCAGGACGACTGCCGGGGGCTGTGTCGCCAGGTTCAGTCCGCTGTGCGTGTCGCCCATCAGCTTCGTGAGTTCGCGGTGGACCACCCCGACCAGTGCCTGCCCCGGACTCAACGAGCCGATCACCTCTTCGCCGATTGCCTTTTCCCTGACAGCGGCGATCAACTCCTTGACGGCGGGCAGCGCGACGTCCGCCTCGAGCAGCGCGAGACGGACTTCGCGCAAGGCATCGGCGATGTTGCCTTCGGTCAGGCGCGCCTCTCCGCGCAGCGTCTTCATGACGCGGGCAAGGCGTTGGGTCAGGTTGTCGAGCATTTGGCTTCCGGCATGGTGTAAACTTTGGCGATGTCCGCCATTTTACTTCAGGTTCTGCCGCACATCGCTGCGGCACTGCTCTACGCGGTACTGGGCGTCCATTTCTGGCACACGCGCTGGCGTGAATCGAATCATGGGCTGATTACCCGGCCGATGCAGCCCTGGGAGCGTCTGAGCATTTTTTTTGCACTGACAGTGCAGGGTCTTGGCCTGTATCAGGGGCTGTTCGGCGCCGGTGGCATGCGCTTCTCGTTCAGTTTTGCCTTGTCGCTGATGCTCTGGCTGGCGGTTCTGATCTACTGGCTCGAGAGTTTTCGCTCACGCATGGATGGGCTGCAGCCGATGGTGCTGCCGATTGCAGCACTCTGCGCACTGGCGCCGGCGATCTTTCCCCAACTGCGGGAAGTGGCGCATGCCGGCGCCTGGGGTTTTCAACTGCATTTTCTGACGGCGATGCTTGCCTACAGCCTGTTTACGCTCTCGGCGCTGCACGCGGTCTTCATGGGCTTTGCCGAACGCAAGCTGCATCGGCGGGCTGTGAGCAAGAGCCTCGCCAGTCTGCCGCCGATTCTGACCATGGAAGCGCTGCTCTTTCGCATGATTCTGATCGCCTTTTGCCTGCTCACGATCGCGCTGGTCAGCGGCGTCATGTTCTCGGAAGCGATCTTCGGCAAGGCCATGGCTGTCGATCACAAGACCTTGTTCGCCTTCGCTTCCTGGGGGATCTTTGCCGCCCTGCTGATCGGGCGCCGCGCCTACGGTTGGCGCGGACGGGTGGCGCTGCGGTGGACGCTGGCCGGTTTTATGCTGTTGCTGCTGGCGTATATCGGCAGCCGCTTCGTCGCCGAGGTCCTGCTCGGCCGCATCTGAACCCGCCAGGCGTCAACCGCCCGCGCGAAGGTGCCGCTAGATTCGTGGCAGACTGAGGATGCAGAGAATGCCCGGTGAGTCGGGCGCTGTGTCGTAAGACCCGGAGAGGGCACCGACATAGCTCCTCTCCGAAATTTCTTCGTGATAGTAGCGCGAGGTGACGTCGAGGAAATACGCATCCGACTCTTGCAGCAGGTCGTTGCCAATGGTTCGGCTCCCGAGCCGAAGCGCGCCGCATCGATTCTGCATCTGGTCGAGGTAGGCTTCGTAGCGGCTGTCGGGTCGCCAGGCGTCTGGGGCACAGGCGCCGAGCACGACTGGAAGGAGGACGGTGACAAGTGCTTTGCCGATCGATCGGCTGTCTTGTCGGCGCTCGGGAGAGCGTAATCTGGGAGTGAGTCGAGACATGTCTGATTCTTTCGATTGCAGGCGTCGGGCTCGTCGCCGGCCCGACACCATGGAGCGGTTCTTGCCTAGCGTGGGACGACGCGCGCGTTCTCGCCGTTGCCTTCGATATAAATCCGTTGGCCTTTGTAGAGGCTCGAGTTGACTGGCTGGGTGACCGAAACCAGCACTCCGCTGCCGGTGCGGACGATGATCTGTTGTCCTGGAATCGGCTGATCATATTTCTTCTGGATTTCGTTGCCGGCGAAAGCGCCACCGACTGTCCCCAGCACCATCGCCACGTCGCGGCCGGTACCGGCGCCGATCAGGCTGCCGATGCCGAGGCCGGCAACGCCACCGATCACCGCGCCAACTCCGGCATGATGATTGCTGGCCAGCTGCGTCGGGGTGATCTGTTCGATCACGCCGCTGCGGATTTCCATCTGACCCGGTTGCTCTCCAGGGGAGGCGCAGGCGCTGACGATCACGGCAAGGGCCAGCGCGGACAGGTAGGACGAAACTTTCTGATACATGGAAAACTCCTTCGCAGGGTTGGTCAGTGGGAAACGATGGCCTCCGGCAAGTCGCCTGTGGTCACCAGCGCTGGGCAGTTTACCCCGGCGACTAGCAAAGGCAAAGGTGGGGGACGCGTGAGGGTAGTACTCGGCGCGACGAATTTCAATGCCCGAGCACAGGATAGCGCGCGTATCGGCACCGGTCCAGCGACTCAATCGGGCGCACCGGCGCCGGGGTGCCGCGCCCGGTAGGCGGCAACGCAATCGCGCAGCTTGTCGAAGAGCATGTCGCTGCCGAAGGTTCGCGTCAGTGCCAGACGATCCAGATCTTCGCGCAGGGCGCTGCTGACGTGCGCCAGGGCGAGGCGTACCCCCTTCTTGGCAAGCTCGTCGTGCAGGTCCGCCAGGGCGCCGGCTGCCGAGTAATCGACGCCGGTAATGGCACCGGCGTCGATCACCAGCCAGTTTACCTTTGCTGGCGAATCATGGACCAAGGCCCGTGCCTGTTCGCAGAAGTGGTTGGCGCTGGCATAGTAAAGATCGGCGCCGAACCAGAAGACGACCAGCCCGGGTTCCGCCTGTTGTCCCGGTGCCACGGGCAGCATGCGCCAGTTGTCGGCCGTGTCGCGCATCATCACGGCGGTGTTGGGCCGGTAGCCGCGACGCACGTGGTCGAGCAAGGAAAGACCGATGGCCAGCAGAATGCCATGTTCGACACCCAGCACGACCACTGCGGCAGCAGTAATCAGCGCCAGTATCCATTCCTCGTGCGATCGCTGATGCAGGTCGGCGAGCCCCTTCAGGTCCACCATGCGAATGGCAATCGTAAACACGATGGCGCCGAGCGCACTGATCGGCAGATATTGCAGCGGCCCGGTGAGGAGCAGCAGGACCAGCATCACCACCAGCATGGTCGACAGGTGCGCCAACTGACTGGAACCCCCGGAAGTTTCCACCATCGCCGTTTGCGTCGGGCTGCCATTGACGACAAAGGTTCCACTGCACGCCGCCGCAGCGTTGGCGGCCGCGAGCCCGAGCAGATCCCGGTTGCCGTCGAGCGACTGGTGATGCCGGGTAGCATAAGCGCGGGACGTCACCGCACTCTGCGAGACGATCATGATGAAACACGCGCCGGCGATCGGCAACAGATGGACGACCAGCGACCAATCGAGTGCGGGCAGCGACAGACGCGGCAGTCCCCCGGCGACTGGTCCAATGACATCGATGCCATGCGCCGAAAAATCGCCGGCGGCGCTGGCGGCGATCGCGGCAACCACGGCGATCAGCGCGCCCGGAAGATGCGGCGCAACACGCCGGAGCACGAGGATGACGGCAACGACGCAGGACGCAACGGCCAGCGTCGGCAAGTGTGCCTGCGGAAGTTCACGAAGGACCGACCAGAGCTGCCCGAGCGGCTGGTTGCTGGTCACCGGCACACGCAGCATTTCGTTGAGTACCGCGATGCTGACCTGGATACCGACACCGGAGAGAAAACCCACCAGCACCGTGCGTGAGAGGAAATCGGAAAGGAATCCAAGCTTGAAAAGGCGTGCCAGCAGCAGGAGTCCGGCGGTCAGCAGCGCCACCAGTCCCGCCAGCGCCAGGTAATGCTCGCTGTAGCGAGGGGCAAGACCGGAGAGGCCTGTGGCGAGTATCGCTGCCGTCGCCGAGTCCGCTGCGACCACCAGATAACGCGAAGATCCGAACGCGGCAAACGCCAGCAGGGGCAACAGCAAGGTGTACAGGCCGGTCACCACCGGCGTCCCGGCGATCTTGGTGTAGCCAAGGGCCTGCGGCACATTCATCGCCGCCAGCGTGAAGCCGGCCAGCGCGTCGCGCATGGCGGCTTTCCTTTCGATCGGCAGCAGGCCCTGGAACAGCGCCAGGCGATGCCGGTTCGTCGTCGAGATGTCCGTTTCCATACTGTCCTTCGTCTTCACTGTCTGATCGATCGCGGAAGTCTTGCCAAAGATCGTGGTACCAGCTGGCGGTGTCTGGAGTAGACCGTCAACCGCGAGAGGGCCGACCCCGATCGGCTGCCACGGCTTGCGCGATCCGTTGGAAACTCTGCGACCACCGCCGCCAGGCCATGGCGCATTGCTCGCAAGGTCCGCAACCCGGCGCTGTCCTCGATATGGTTCGGCCACAAGCGTTCGCAGTCGTCAGCGTCGGCCGCCACCACGGAAACCTCCGCCGAAACGGCCGCCAAAGCCGCCTCCGCCGAAACGGCTACCCCAATCACCACCGCCAAAGCGATCGTCGCCACCACCCCAGCCGCCGCCGAAACGATCACCGCCGTTGTCGCCCCAGCCGCCGCGACCCTGGTAATTGCTGCGCGCCTGCTGTTCGCGATCTGCCCAGGAGGTGTCGCCGGTCGCCGACTGCCAACCACCGGCACCGTGCTGTTGCCAGCCTCCATCGGAATTTCGGTAGACATTCCCGTCGGCGCCGGCGTAGTGGTCTCCGAACAGGCCGCTGGACGTGTAACTCTTGCTTTGCCCGGTCTGCGCGTCATAGGCAGTGACCGTATGCTGCGCGCCGACGCCTTCGGGACCGGCAGTGGCAGTGGCCGTCTTGGATACCGAACTACCTTGCGGACCGGTCGCCGAGAAGCTCGAAGCGTAGGAGCGCTGCCCGGTGTAGGTGTTGTAGGATCCGCCGCGCGCCACGTTGCCGCTCGTCCCGCCGGCAGTGTCGAAAGTTCGGTCGTAGCCGCGCTGCGCCTGTCCCGTATAGGCATTGTAGCTGCGGCCCGCCGCGTAGCTTCCGGTGGTTCCCGTGCGCGTGTTGGTATAGCTTCCGGCAGCCGCAGTCCCGATCTTGCCGTCGGCGTTGGCGTACCAGGTTCGACTCCCCGCATAGACGGTGTTTCCCCAATGTCCGTAGACGTTGGCACTGGCCGAACCACAGCAGGGGTAGCCCCAATATCCGGGATGGTAATACGCGCCGCCCCAGTAAGGAGCTGCCCAGGCGGCAGTCGCCAGACCGAGGCCGAAGCCAAAGCCGAAACCGACGTACGGGTTGTAGATCGGAGCGGCAGCCAGTCCCCAAGTGTAGGGAGCGGCATACCAGACCGATCCTATCCACGGCGTGTAGGCGTAGCCGGTGCCATAGACGACGACGCCATCCGGTGCGACGACGGTACCCAGATAGCCCGGCGTGTAGCCTACATAGGCGACCTGGCTGTCGGCACCGTAAACGTAGACGTAGGTGACGTAATGCAAGGGCGAACTGGCGGGAATTTCGTATATTACGGGCGGCACACTGTTGGCAACGAGCCAGGGGCCGGTGAGCGCCGGAGCCGTGAACCAGATGCCGGCCTGAACCGCGTAGAAGGCCTGCGGGCCCACTGCGATGATCGGCACGGACGAATTGGCGACGTAGCGCAACGGCGTTCCGTCGATCGGCTGGAACTGCGGCGCACCATCGAGTACCGGTGTGAACTTTGGTCCCTTGGTCAGCGGAACGGTCGCAGTCTGCGGAATCGAGTTGGCGATCAATGCCTCCTGCGCTTGCGGCGTTCCCGCGATCGAGGCGAGAACCACGCCGGCCGGCGCATT
The DNA here is from genome assembly GCF_023806565.1 of Accumulibacter sp. Taxonomy (GTDB): domain Bacteria; phylum Pseudomonadota; class Gammaproteobacteria; order Burkholderiales; family Rhodocyclaceae; genus Accumulibacter. Next base: position 12,309 of record NZ_JAMTDV010000107.1, read on the forward strand.
CCGCGGAATGCGGCTGAAATCCGGGGGCAGGGCAGTGGACGGAACGAAGGTCCAGGGTCCGCTCAGGCCGGGCGCGCGATACCAGCGCCCGGACAACAGCGTGTAATACTCATTGTTCGCAGTATTCACCAAGACGTCGGCCGTGGTGTTTTCGGCCCAGAGCAGACCGGTTCCGGTGATCGGAATGAAATTCGGCTGACCCTGAAAAACGATCAGTTCCGCCGGAACCTGACTCAGATAAATCGTCGGCACGCCACTGCTCAGGGAGGGACGCGGTTTCGCCTGCGGACCGCCATCCAGCAGGTCGACGACACCCTGTTTGGCGAGGCGTTGGGCGAGTTGATCGAGTCCCGCGGGAATTCCGTTCGCCAGGGACCACGGACCGTCGAGCGAGGTCGAGCTCAACCAGCCATCGAAGACATGCAGGTACCAGCGACCTGCGAGTCCGGTTCGCACAATCAGGGCCTGGGTGTTGATGATTCGCTCGACACTGCTGCCGGGGACTGTCTTGATGTTCGGGCTGCCGTCGACGGGAACCAGGATTGCCGGCGTAGTGCTGACGATCACCCGCGGTGGCTCGTTCTTTACCGTAACCGCCTTGGCACTTACGGTTCCCGCGGCGGCCAGCTCGCCCTGCAGAACGTCCAGCGGCATCGTTGCCATGACCTTTGGCAACTGCGCGCGCAACCGCGGCAGGTACGCAAGCCCCTGATCGGCAAGTGTGGGAAATCTGGCCTCGGTCAGGTCGAAGTCGTCCAGCGCAACCGTTCGCGTCTGCCGATCGACGCCGGTACGCGCGGTGCCACGGATCACGCCAAAGGTGGCGTCGCTCGATCCAGCCGTCTTCAATGCAACCGCGGCACGAAAACTCAGCCTGTTGCCTTGCCAGCCATCCACTTGTGGCAGGTAAACCAGCGCCGTCGCATTCGCCAGAGCAAGCTGGCGCGGCCAGCCACTGGCAGGCGCGGGTGGTGTCGGCTGCGTCGCGGCCACGGGCGGAGTCGCCTCGAGTGCCGGATCGACGTCGAGCGGCGCCAGCGCATTGCTCATCTCCGGGACATTCGTCGGGGATCCCGACTGCGGCGTGGTGCAACCCAACGGGCTGACGATGGCTCCGACGAGCAGGCAGGCAAACAGGCGGGGCTTCGGCATGGCTTCGATCCTTTTTGCTGAGAAACGGCAGGCAGTCGTTTTGGGCGGGAGTATGTCTTTGTCGGCCTGGGTCGTCAATGAGACGTCTCGCCGGCCAGCAGTTCTCATTTCAAACCCACGGAACGCGGGTGTTGGCGGAGGAAGGTTGGCGGAGGAGGGTTGGCGGACTTGGGAGATCAAGCGGGAGGGGAGTTCTGTCCTTTCTGAAAAGAATGCTGGTAAACAGTTAGTTATGGTGTTAACCTCGAACTTGATCGAAGTTTTGATGATTTTCAGGTACCCGGACCATTTCGACCGTTGCCCCCATCGCCGCGCCGAGAGCCCCGCCGTCGCCTTGATCGAGAAGATTCGGGAGGCATTCCGGGCTTTGTCCGACGGGCGTCAGCAGAGCAACGCCCGGCGCTATGAGAGGGAGGATGCGGCGCTGTCGGCCTTCGCCGTGTTTTTTTCGCAAAGCCCGTCGTTCCTCGATAGCCAAGTCCGGATGCAGAAGCAGTTGGGGCGGAACCATGCCTCTTCGTTGTTCGGGGTGCATGAGATTCCCTGCGATAACCAGATTCGCAATCTGCTGGATCCGGTGCCGCCGGAAGCGGTGTACCCGGTTCTGGCCGAGAT
>NZ_JAMTDV010000108.1 GCF_023806565.1 Accumulibacter sp.
ATCGCCGCGCTGCCGGTGCCGATCGCAACTGCGTCGGCGTTCGGCATCATCGACGCGGCGGCCGATGGCGCGGTGCGCAGCTTTCGCGAAAAGCCGCGCGAGCCGGCGCCGATGGCCGGCGACGCAGGTCGCGCCTTCGCCTCGATGGGCAACTACATTTTCGCTGCCGATGTGCTGATCCAGGCGCTGCGCGAAGGGCACCGGCTGGGCGAAAAGGACTTCGGCAAGGACTTGCTGCCTCGCCTGATCCAGACGAAGCGCGTTTTCGCCTATGATTTCTCGGACAATCGCGTTCCGGGTGTGCGCGAAAGCGAGGAACCGGCCTACTGGCGCGACGTGGGAACGATCGACGCCTATTTTGCCGCGCATCAGGATCTGCTCGGAGCCCAGCCGAGGTTCGACATCTTCAACCCGAGGTGGCGGATCGGTTCGAGCAACTACCAGGGTCCGTCGCCCAAGTTCATCCACGCGGAACTCGACAACAGCATCGTCAGCTCCGGCAGCATGATCCGGGGCGCGCGCGTGCGCAATTCGATCGTCCGCCGGGAAGTCCTGATGGAAGAGGATGTCGAACTCGACGAGTGCATCGTGATGGACTACGCCGTGTTGCGCAAGGGGGTGCGCCTGAAACGGGTCATCGTCGATCGTTACAACACCGTCGAGGCCGGCGAACAGATCGGCTATGACCCGGAAATCGATCGTCGCCGATTCACCGTAAGCGACTCGGGAATCGTCGTCGTTCCCAGGGGCCAGCGCCTCGACACGCGGGCCGATGACAGGATGTTCCGCTACCTGTAGTCTGGCACAGGTTCGCCAGGTCCGAGTTCCTGGCGAACCATCGACGACACGCGCATGCGCAAAGGGGAGGCCATGAGTCGAGCCACACACACGGTATTCAACCAGAGCACGCCGCTTGCCGACGTGAATCTGTTTTCCGGCAACCGCGCGTTGGCCGACGCACTGCACTTCCATGATGCGGGATTCAATAGCGCACGCCTTGCCGCTCTGGGAGCCGAAATGGGGTCGGCCGTGATGCAGCAGCACGCGCGGCTGGCCAACGCTTTCCCGCCGCAACTGAAGAGCCATGACCGCTTTGGCCGCCGCATCGATCAGGTCGAGTTTCACCCCAGCTATCATGTGCTGATGTCGGCGGCACTGCGCCACGGGCTGCACGGCACACCGTGGTCGGCGGGGGCCGGTGCCCATATCGAGCGGGCGGCAGCGTTCCTGTTGTTCACCGAGTGCGAGCCCTCGGTGCTTTGTCCGGTGTCGATGAGCTACGCGGTGACACCGGCACTGCGCGCCAACATGGCGATCCACTCGGACTGGTTCCCCGGTCTTGCCAGCCGGAGCTACGACGAACGCTTCCTGCCCTTCGACCGCAAGAACGGCCTGACGATGGGCATGGGAATGACCGAGAAGCAGGGCGGCTCGGACGTGCGTGCCAACACCACCCGTGCCGAGTTCGACGGCGACGACGCCTGGGGCCGCCGCTACCGCGTCACCGGCCACAAGTGGTTCCTCTCGGCGCCGATGTGCGATGCCTTCCTGATCCTCGCGCAGACTTCCGGCGGGCTCTCCTGCCTGTTCCTGCCGCGCATCCTGCCCGACGGGACGGTCAACGCGCTGGCCATCCAGCGTCTGAAGCACAAGCTCGGCAACCACGCCAACGCCAGCTCCGAGGTCGAGTTCGAAGCGGCGAGCGCCTGGCTGGTCGGCGACGAGGGCCGTGGCGTCGCGCAGATTCTGGCGATGGGAGCGATCACCCGGCTCGATTGCGCGCTTGGCACCGCCGGTCTGATGCGCCATGCGCTGTCGCTCGCGCTGCATCACGCGCGCCAGCGCGAGGCGTTCGGCAAGCGCCTGGTCGAACAGCCGCTGATGAAGAACGTGCTCGCCGATCTGGCGATCGAGAGCGAGGCAGCGACCGCGCTCGCGCTGCGTCTGGCGCGCGCCGTGGACCGGTGCGAAGCGGGCGAGGACGCCAGCGGGCACGAGGCCGCGATGCGCCGTCTGCTGACGCCGATCGCCAAGTTCTGGATCTGCAAGCGCGGCAGCCATTTCGCGCAGGAGGCGATGGAATGCCTTGGCGGCAACGGCTATGTCGAAGAGCAGGGCGAAGGCGTGATGGCGCGCATCTATCGGGAGATGCCGCTCAATTCGATCTGGGAAGGTGCCGGCAACATCATGGCGCTCGACCTGTTGCGCACGCTCCGCGACCCGGCAGCGGGCGCCGCGCTGGAACACGAGCTGGAGCCGGCGCGGCAGGCACACCCGGCGTTCGACCGCCGGCGCGATCTCGTCCTGCGCGCCGTCGGCGGCATCACGGAGGAAGTGGAGGCGCGGCGTCTGGCACGTGACCTGGCGTTGCTGCTGCAAGCGACCTTGCTGCGGCAGCACTCCTCTGACGCCGTCTTCGCAGCGTTTTGCGCGTCGCGCTTTGACACTGCCGACGTTTTCGGATTGCTGCCGGCGGGTGTCGGCCTCGATGCGATTCTGGAGCGGGCCTGAGGACTCGACTGGAGGGAAGACAGGTGGACCGGCCGCAAGCGTCCGGCAGTCTG
>NZ_JAMTDV010000109.1 GCF_023806565.1 Accumulibacter sp.
GGAATCACCCTGAAACACGCTTGCCACGAGCGCCCTGCCAGCTGATGGCGGCGCTTGAGTCCCTGCGTGCCGAAGTCTTTCATCCACCGCACGCCTTGCGCAGCCCCCCTTGCTTGCGCCCATCACCACCCGGCACCCTCGATCACGACACTCTACGAAACTCCGCACTGGTAATCGACGCCTATCACCGGCCATCCGATCATCGCGGCCCCGATCGACGTGTCGACATTTCTTACACATGCTCCCTTGGCGAATCACGAATCCGATGCACCTAATTGTTTCATATAACATATAATTTTGTGGCACGAAATTTGCTTTACCTCTTATGCGGAAATCTCACCGTAACGTTTCGAGGAAAAATAATGAAGAAGTCTCTACTCATGGCGGCTATGCCGCTGGCTATGGCCGCCGCCACGCAGGCGAGCGCTGCCACAATCACATTCGATTCGCTGGTTGGCGCAAACGGAGATCCCTTCGCTTCGACGACGGAGGCCGGATACCTCGTCACTGCGGTCACGACGCATTGGCTGGAGGCTCACGGCTTCGGCAATCCGGTGCCCTCGATCTGGAATGACTCGACGAGCGTCGGGCTCATCAAGGTCACTGGCGGTCTTTTCTCGCTCGGCAGTGTTGATTTTGGTTGCGGGATAGGCGCAGCGAGTTCCTGCACCGGAACTGTCGAAGGACTGCTTGGAGGAATCAGCCAGTTCTTGGCTTCGACGGCGCTGCTGACCAATAATGGAACCTTCAGCACCTTCGCACCCAGCGTCGGTGGATTTGCGATCGATGAGCTTCGGGTCACCATCGACCGTGCAGACAGCAACATCGACAACATCGTCCTGAACGCGGCAGTACCCGAGCCCGCGTCGCTGGCATTGCTTGGCATCGGGCTGGCTGGATTGGGTATGCGGCGCCGGCAAGCTGTTGCCTGAAAGCGGACTTGGAACATTGAGAAGCGGGAGCCGGGCTCCCGTTTCTGTTTTTCGGTCTCTTGCTCATCGGCCTCGCCACCTTCGACCCAACCGATGACCTGAAATGCGTGACCCCAAGCTGAAAAAACACGGGGTCTTGCAGTCCAGCGCAATCACCGCACCCCCCCTCGCCCATAGCCCTGCCGCTACCCATTTGGCAACCAGCCTTCATCGAGCACTTCCGTTGCCGTCGCCCAAGGGCACTTGCGCGGGAGCTTGTCTATCCCGATTCCCGTCTCGGCGCTGGCCAGATCGCAGGCATCGGCCCACCAGTCCGGGTCATTGAGGCAGCCGCGCAGACTCGGTGTCCTGTACAGGCGACGGACTATTCGCTGTCGCTGACTGCTGATCGTCACTTCCGAGCTTGCACCTCCGCGCTCGCGTTGGTGCTGCCACTTCAGGAGATGAGCCAGAAGGACCGCCATACGCGTGGCCAACTCGCGCTGTTCGCTCTTTCCCACATCTTCAATCTCTTCGGCGACATGTTCCCGGTCCAGCAGATCGAAACGCCCGGCACGGATCAGCCGAGCCTGCTCGCTGGCCCAGGCCACCACGTCCGTTTCGTAGTCTGTCCCCATGGCCACGGCCACAAAAGAAGAGCACTTCCATTGCACCGCCGCCGAGGCATGCGGAAGCACAATGCCACGACGAAGTCGAGTCCTGCAATCACGCTGTGCCCCGCTTTGGCCGAGAAATCGATTCGCTTCCCGTACCTGTTGGCAGGTGGCTCCGAACTCTCGCCAAATCCGTACCACTCGATCCATTGCAACATCAGCCGATCCGTCACCGTCGGAATCCCCAAATCCCGCATCCCGCCACCGGTCTTCGGAATCTTTTCGCGCCGCACCGGCTTAGGCCGGTACCTGCCGTTCCGTAATGCTTCCCGAATTCCGGGCCAGTGCGTTCTCAGCTACGCCGCCGTCTCGGCGATCGTCTGTCCATCCACCCCAGCACTGCCGCGATTGGCTTTGACGCGTTTCCCCGCATTCACCATGTTCGCGCTTGCGAGCGCCTGCGTGAGCAGGTCATCTCGCCCTGAACCTTCGAGTCCCTGTCGCGCCGGCCGTGCTTCATCACGCAACGCTTCGGGCCTGGCTTCACCTCGCCCTCCCACCTTGCGCCCCGGTCGCCCGAGCTTCTGATGCATTGCACTTCCGAGCGAGATGGCCGTCGGCACTCCTGCTCGTTCGGCCCTTCGCCCACTACCGGCGGCTACTATGGCCTCTGCTGACTTCTCGCTCCGGCTTGTCCTCGTCGGCCTTTCAGCCATGAGGCGAGAACTCCCCAGGTAAGAACGCACTCCTTCCCTGCACAGCCGCCGAATTTACGCCACTTCGCCGCCTTGATCACGAGAGCTTCGCGGTCTCTTTCCCCGCTCGCCCTGCTCGGCAGCGCCTTCTATCCGATTCTTGTCCATCGGCTCGCAGTTTCGCTCCACGCTTCCTTCCTACCATCGGTCGCCCTCAGGCACTTGCGGTTCACTTCGTTCGTTGTGATCAACTTACGGTGGGACTTTCATCCACAAGAGTCCGCCCATGCCGGGCGCACAAAAAGTACGCCGCCGCACTTCCCGTGCGGCGGCGTCAGGGGACAACCAGAACTCGCCGGGCTTACTTCTTCTTCACTGCCGGCAAATCGGTGCACACGCCTTCGTATACCTCGGCGGCCATCCCCACCGATTCGCCGAGCGTCGGGTGCGGGTGGATGGTGTGACCGATGTCTGCGGCGTCGCAGCCCATTTCGATTGCCAGGCAGACTTCGCCGATCAGGTCGCCGGCATTCAGACCGACGATGCCGCCCCCGATCACGCGGTGCGTCGCTTCGTCGAAGAGCAGCTTGGTAAAGCCCTCCGCGCGCCCGTTGGCCAAGGCGCGGCCCGACGCCGCCCAGGGAAAGAGTCCCTTGCCGAACTGGATTCCTTCGGCCCGGCACTGTTCCTCGGTCTTGCCCGCCCAAGCGATTTCCGGGTCGGTATAGGCGACCGACGGAATCTGCAGCGCGTCGAAACAGCGTTTGCTGCCGGCAGCCGCCTCGGCGGCGACGTGCCCCTCGTGCACGCCCTTGTGGGCAAGCATCGGCTGACCGACGATATCCCCGATGGCGAAAATGTGCGGCACGTTGGTCCGCTGCTGCGCGTCGACCGGGATGAAGCCGCGCTCATTGACCACAACGCCAGCCTTGTCGGCCGCCAGCTTCCTGCCGTTCGGCGCGCGCCCGACCGCGACCAGCACGAGGTCGAAGCACTCTTTCTCGCCACTGCTGTAGGTGACCTCGATTCCCTCCGCAGTGGCCGCAGCTGCGACCACCCCGGTCTGGAGCAGGATGCGGTCGAAGCGATGGGCATTGTGCTTCTCCCAAACCTTGACCAGATCACGATCTGCACCCGGCATCAGGATTGGCAGCAGTTCGACCACCGTGATGCGGGCTCCGAGCGCCGAATAGACGCTGGCCATCTCGAGGCCGATGATGCCGCCGCCGACGACCAGCATGCGCTGGGGAACTTGCCGCAACTCGAGTGCGCCTGTCGAGTCGACGATGCGCGGGTCGTCGGGCATGAACGGCAGCGCGATCGGCTGCGAGCCGGCGGCGATGATCGCCTTCTGAAACCGGACGACCTTGGTACCACCGGCGGCCAGCGCCACTTGCATGTGGTTCGGGTCGAGAAACTGGCCAACCCCCTGCACGACCTCCACCTTTCGCCCCTTGGCCATGCCGGCCAGTCCGCCGGTGAGCTTGCCGACGACGCCTGCCTTGTACGCGCGCAACTTGTCGAGATCGATCCCGGGCGGGCCGAAACTGACTCCGCAGTCGGCCAGGTGCAGCGCTTCCTCCATGGCTCCGGTGATGTGCAGGAGCGCCTTGGAGGGAATGCAGCCGACGTTCAGGCAGACGCCCCCAAGCGTCGCGTAGCGCTCGACGAGCACGGTCTTCATGCCGAGATCGGCACTTCGGAACGCCGCCGAGTAGCCCCCGGGACCGGCGCCAAGGACGAGCATTTCGCATTCGACGTCGGCGCCACCGGTGATCGCGGGCGCCGCCTGCGGTGCCGGTGGGGCGACAGGTGACGGTGCGGCGGGCGCTGTGGCAGCGGAGACCGCTGCCGCGCCCGCCCCGGCAGTATCGATGAGGACGATGACCGCGCCTTCGGAAACCTTGTCGCCGAGCTTGACCCTGACCTCGGTGACGACTCCGGCGACGCTGCTCGGAACGTCCATCGTCGCCTTGTCGGACTCGAGGGTGACCAGCGCGTCGTCCACCTTGACCTGGTCACCCACCTGGACGCAGATGTCGATCACCGGTACGTCGTGGAAGTCGCCGATGTCGGGTACTTTTGCTTCAATGATCTGGCTCATGGTTCGCTCTCCCGATCAGAGCAGCACGCGCCGCATGTCGGCGAGCAGTTGCGCGAGGTAGACGTTGAAGCGAGTCGCGGCAGCGCCGTCGATCACCCGGTGGTCGGCGGTCAGCGAGAGCGGCAGGGTCAGGCGCGGCACGAATTCGCGGCCGTTCCAAACCGGCTTCATCACCGACTTGTTCACGCCAAGGATCGCCACCTCCGGCGCGTTGATGATCGGCGAGAAAACCGTTCCCCCGATCCCGCCGAGACTGGAGATGGTGAAGCAGGCGCCCGACATTTCGCCCGGGGTGAGCTTGCCGTCGCGCGCTTTCCGGGCAAGTTCGCCGCTTTCGACAGCGAGCTCGGCAACCGATTTCTGGTCGGCATTCCTGATCACCGGAACCACCAGGCCGTTCGGCGTGTCGGCGGCGAAAGCGATGTGGAAGTACTGCTTGAGCACCAGATTCTCGCCGTCGAGCGAGCTGTTGAACTCGGGGAACTTCTTCAGCGCGACGGTACAGGCCTTGATCAGGAAGGCGAGCATGGTGATCTTGAGGCCCGACTTCTCGTTCTCCCTGTTCATCGCAACGCGGAAGGCCTCGAGGTCGGTAATGTCGGCATCCTCGTGGTAGGTGACCGCCGGGATCATCACCCAGTTGCGCGCCAGGTTCTGCGCCGAAATCTTCTTGATGCGGGCCAGCGGCCTGACTTCGACGGCGCCGAACTTGGCAAAATCGACCTTCGGCCAGGGCAGCAGGTCGAGACCGCCGCCCAGCGCAGGGGCAGCAGCCACCGCTGTCGGCGCCGCGGTCAGCACGCCCTTGACGTAGCCGGTCACGTCTTCCTTGAGGATGCGGCCTTTCGGACCGCTCGGCGTGACCCGGCTCAGGTCGACGCCGAGTTCGCGCGCGAACAGACGCACCGACGGGCTCGCGTGCGTGCGTGCACCGAGCGCGAGGCCCGGCGTCGGCGCCACCGCCGGCGACGCTGCCGCGACCATTGCGACAGGAGGGGCGCTGGTCGGCGCACTGGCCGGCGCCGCGCTCGTGGCCGCCGGCGCACTCGCCGCAGCCGAAGCAGCGGCGGCCGCCCCGCTCGTAGCGAGTACCGCGACGATGCTGCCGGCCGACACCTTGTCGCCGAGCTTGACCCGGATTTCGCTGATCACGCCAGCCGCCGTCGATGGTACGTCCATCGTCGCCTTGTCCGACTCGAGTGTAACCAGCGCGTCGTCGACCTTGACCGTGTCGCCCACCTTGACGCAGACGTCGATCACCGGCACGTCGTGATAATCGCCGATGTCGGGAACGACGACTTCGATCTTCGCAGCGGCGGACGGGGCCGCCGCGGGCGGAGCGACGGCAGGCGGAGCGGCGGCAGCCGGCGCGACGACCGACGGTGCGGTCGCCGCGGCGGCGGCTTCGAGAATGACGACGATCGTCCCTTCGGAAACCTTCTCGCCGAGCTGAACGCGAACCTCCTTGACGACGCCAGCCGCCGACGACGGCACATCCATCGTCGCCTTGTCCGATTCGAGGGTCACCAGCGCATCATCGAGCTTGACGACATCGCCAGGGTTGACACAGATGTCGATCACCGGCACATCGTGGAAATCGCCGATGTCAGGAACTCTTACTTCGATCAATTGAGTCATCGATGGGCTCCCTCAGACCGTCGCCGGGTTGGGTTTATTGACGTCGATGCCATACTTGGCGATCGCCTCCGCGACCTTGCTGCGGTCGATCTTGCCGTCGTCGGCAAGTGCCTTCAACGCCGCGATGGTGACCCAGCGACGGTCGACCTCGAAGAAGTGGCGCAGCTTCTCGCGCGTATCCGAACGGCCGAAGCCGTCGGTACCCAGGACGACGTAGCGACGATCGAGGAAGGGACGGATCTGCTCGGCGAACATGCGCACGTAGTCGGTGGCCGCGATGATCGGTCCACGCGTGTCACCAAGGCAGGCTTCGACGTGCGACCGCTTCGGCTTGGCCGTCGGGTTGAGCAGATTCCAGCGCTGGACGTCGTTGCCGTCGCGCGCGAGTTCGGTAAAGCTCGGGCAGCCCCAGAGGTCGGCATCGACTCCCCAGTCGCTCTTCAGCAGGTCCGCAGCCGCGATCACTTCACGGAAGATCGTTCCCGAACCGAGCAGTTGTACGCGTGGCGCGGCCGGGTTGGTATCCGAGGACTGGCCACGGCGCAGCAGGTACATCCCCTTGAGAATGTCGCCCTCGGCGCCGGCCGGCATCTCCGGATGCTCGTAGTTCTCGTTCATCACGGTGATGTAGTAGAAGACGTCGTGCTGCTCCTGGTACATCCGCCGCATCCCCTCGCGCATGATCACTGCGATCTCGAAGGAGAAAGTCGGGTCGTAGCTCAGACAGTTCGGGATCAGGCTGGAGAGAACCAGGGAATGGCCGTCTTCGTGCTGCAGCCCTTCGCCGTTCAGGGTCGTGCGGCCGGCGGTGCCGCCGATCAGGAAACCGCGGGCGCGCTGGTCGGCCGCCGCCCAGCAGAGATCCATCGTGCGCTGCAGGCCGAACATCGAGTAGCAGATGTAGAACGGGATCATCTGCACGCCATGGATCGAATAGGAGGTGGCGGCGGCGATCCAGTCGCTCATCGCGCCCGCCTCGTTGATTCCCTCCTGCAACACCTGTCCGTCCTTCGACTCCTTGTAGAACATCAACTGGTCGTGATCTTCGGGGACGTACTTCTGTCCTTCCTGATTCCAGATGCCGATCTGGCGGAACAAGCCTTCCATGCCGAAGGTTCGTGATTCGTCGGGGACGATCGGAACCACGTGCCGGCCGACCTTCTTGTCCTTGAGCAGAATGTTCAGGAAACGGACGATGGCCATCGTCGTCGACACTTCGCGCCCCTCGCCGGAAGCCTTTAGCAGCGAGTCGAAAACCGAAAGTTCGGGAATTTCCAGCGGCGCTGCCGTTCGCCGGCGTTTCGGCAGATAGCCGCCCAGGTCCATGCGCCGCTGCCGCATGTAGCTCAGTTCGGGCGAACCCTCGGCGAACTTCAGGTACGGCAGGTCCGCGATCTGGTCGTCCGGCACCGGCAGACTGAAACGGTCACGGAAGCGCCGGATTGCCTCGTAATCGAGCTTTTTCTGCTGGTGCGAGATGTTCATCCCTTCGCCGGCCTGACCCATGCCGTAGCCCTTGATCGTCTTGGCGAGGATCAAGGTCGGCTGGCCGCGATGCTCGACGGCGCTCTTGTAGGCGCTGAAGATCTTGAAGATGTCGTGCCCGCCGCGGTTCAGCGACCAGACCTGATCGTCGGTCCAGTCGGCGACCAGCGCCTTGAGTTCCGGGGTATTGAAGAAATGCTCGCGGACGTAGGCGCCGTCCTTGGCCTTGAAGGTCTGGTACTCGCCATCGACCGCATCCATCATCCGCTGCTTGAGGATGCCCTTCTTGTCCCGCTGGAAAAGCGCGTCCCAGTTGGTACCCCAGATCAGCTTGATGACGTTCCACCCGGCGCCACGGAAAGTGCCCTCGAGTTCCTGAATGATCTTGCCGTTGCCCCGCACCGGACCATCGAGACGCTGCAGATTGCAGTTGATCACGAAGATGAGGTTGTCGAGCTTCTCGCGCGCGGCCATGCCGATGGCTCCCAGCGACTCGACTTCGTCGGTCTCGCCATCGCCGAGGAATGCCCAGACCTTGCGGTCGCCAGCCTGGATGAAACCGCGGCTGTCGAGATATTTCATGAAACGCGCGCTGTAGATCGCCTGGATCGGCCCGAGACCCATCGACACCGTCGGGAACTGCCAGAAATCGGGCATCAGCCACGGGTGCGGGTACGACGAGACCCCCTTGCCGTCAACTTCCTGCCGGAAACAGTCCATCTGTTCGTCGGTCAGCCGCCCGAGCAGGTGCGCCCGCGCATAGACGCCGGGAACCGAATGTCCCTGGAAATAGATCAGGTCGCCGCCGTGCTGTTCGCTCGGCGCGTGCCAGAACCACGAAAATCCGACGTCGTAGAGCGCAGCAGCCGAGGCGAAGGAAGCGATGTGACCACCGACGTTGCTGTTCTTGTTGGCGCGAACGACCATCGCCATGGCGTTCCAGCGGATGTAGTTGTGGATCCGGATTTCCAGGTCGGCATCGCCCGGGTACTTGGGCTGCAGTTCAACGGGAATGGTATTCACATACTCGGTGGTGGCGCTGTACGGGATATCGACCCCCGCCTGCCGTGCCTGTGCAATCAGGCCTTCGATGAGGAAGTGGGCGCGCTCGGCACCTTCCCTTTCGATTACGCCGCTCAACGCATCCTGCCATTCCTGGGTTTCTTGCGGGTCCGCATCGTCGATGCTGGCGGACAGCGCGTTTTCGGGCAAAGCTGCCATGACTTGGTCTCCTGATCTGCAGAATCGTGAAGTGAATGGTGGTTTGCTGCGCGCCGCGAAGAACGGCAACGCACAGGGTAAACCCTCGCCGCGCCGCATGGTACCGCAGCGCAGCAATCAATCTTTACCACATTGTAAAATGCAATTTTATATCGCGCAATAGATGCCTGGACCGGACGCCACCGCATCGTCCGCGTTTGCCGACGAGTTGCGCAGGACCTTGCTGCGCCGCATTCCTTGCGAACCGCACAACTGCCGGAGGAATCCTTTTTCCTTTTGCGAATCGTTCTCATGTACAATAAGAATCGTTCGCAACAAAATGACGGCATGGCAGTGACCGGCGCATGCTGTTCCGCGTCCCTTTCCGCAAACCGGAGTCTCTTTATGACACTACGCAGTACTGCACGTTCCGATCGGACGCTCGATCTGGCAACGATCGGCGAGCCGCTCACGGTACGCGACATTCAGGCACCGGCGACCGCGCCGGAGTGGGCACGCTGGCTCGAGGAACTCGGTTTCGTGGCCGGTGAGCGCGTGCTGCTGATGGCGCGTGCTCTGCCGGGCGGGGATCCGCTGGTGGTGCGGATCGCCGAGTCGAAGTTCGCCCTGCGCCGTGCCGAGGCTGCCTGCATTCGTGTCGCTGCGGTCGAAGCTGCCGGCCGACCGGAGGACGCAGCATGAACCAGGCAGTCATCCATTTTCATCCGAGTGGTCCTCTGCTGGCGCTGGTCGGCAACCCGAACTGCGGCAAGACCGCGCTTTTCAACCTGCTCACCGGCAGCCGGCAAAAGGTCGCCAACTACGCCGGAGTGACCGTCGAACGCAAGGAAGGACGCCTGACGACACCCGCCGGGAAAACGTTGCGCGTTCTCGATCTGCCCGGCGCCTACAGCCTCTATCCGCGCTCGCCGGATGAGCGCGTGACTTGCGACGTCCTCTTTGGCCGTGCTCCCGGCGAGAAGCGACCGGACCTGGTAGTCTGTGTGGTCGACGCCACCAACCTGCGCCGCAACCTGCGCCTGGCGCTGGCGGTCAAACGCCTCGGCCTGCCCTGCGTGGTCGCTCTCAACATGGCCGACCTGGCCGAGAAGCGCGGCATCGGCATCGTTCCCGAAGCACTCGCCACCGAACTCGGAATGCCGGTGGTCAGCACCGTTGCCATCCGCCAGTCGGGCGCCGAACCCCTGCTCGCGCTGTTCGACGATCAACAGACCTGGCGCTCGGCATCCGCGGCGGAGACCACCCTTGATTCATCGAGCGCAGGCCACGCGCACGGCAGCGAGTCCGACCATGTCGCAGTGCGCCGTATCCTGCAAAACCTCGGGCTCGACGAGATCGTCCCGCATACGCCAAGCGATCGTATCGACCGCTTCGTTCTGCACCCGGTGATCGGGCCACTGCTGCTCGCAGCGATCCTTTTCGTCGTCTTCCAGCTGGTCTTCGCCTGGGCCGAGGCACCGATGGCGCTGATCAAGGCGGCGACCGCAGCGCTTGGCGAAGGTGTCGGCGGCATTCTCCCCGATGGCTGGCTGAAGAGCCTGATCGTCGACGGTGTCATTGCCGGCGCCGGAGGAGTGCTCGTCTACCTGCCGCAGATCGTCATCCTCTACTTCTTCATCCTCCTGCTCGAAGAGTCGGGCTACCTGCCGCGCGCTGCCTTCCTGCTCGACCGCCTGATGGGAGGGGTCGGCCTCAGCGGACGCTCCTTCATTCCGTTGCTGTCGAGTTTCGCCTGCGCGATCCCCGGCATCCTGGCGACGCGGACCATTGCCAGCCCGCGTGACCGCATGGTGACGATCATGATCGCACCGCTGATGACCTGTTCCGCCCGGCTGCCGGTATACGCGTTGCTGATCGGTGCCTTCGTGCCGCAGCGGGAGATCTGGGGAGCGATAGAACTGCAAGGGCTGGTGCTGCTGATCCTCTATCTGGCCGGCATCGTGGGAGCGCTGGCGGTGGCCTGGGCGCTCAAGCGCTTTACCGCTGCCGGGCGCGAGGTGCGACCACTGATGATGGAACTGCCCAGCTATCACTGGCCGACCTTGCGCAATCTCGGCATCGGCATCTGGCAGCGGGTCGCGATCTTCCTGCGACGGGTGGGCGGCATCATTCTCGTCCTGACCATCGTCCTGTGGTTTCTCGCGAGCTTTCCGTCGCCGCCGGAAGGCGCGACGGGAGCACCCATCGAGTACAGCCTGGCGGGAATGTTGGGGCAGGCGATGGCAACGATTTTCGAGCCGATCGGCTTCAACTGGCAGATCAGCATCGCCCTGGTACCGGGATTGGCGGCTCGCGAAGTCGCGGTCAGCGCGTTGGGCACCGTCTACGCGCTGTCGGCGGTGGGCGAGGACACGGCACAGGCGCTGGCGCCCCTGATTGCCGAGCACTGGAGTTTCGCCACCGCCCTGTCGCTGCTCGCCTGGTATGTCTTCGCGCCGCAGTGCCTGTCGACGCTGGCGACCGTCAAGCGCGAGACGGGCGGCTGGACGATGCCGCTGGTCATGGCCAGCTATCTGTTCGGCCTCGCCTACGCGGCTTCGTTCGTCACCTACCGACTGGCGCTGGCGCTCGGAGCCGGCTGAAGCACAAGGGTCACTGGTTGCTGGCGAGCGACGCGTCCGGTAGATTGCGGCGCCCGGGAATCGTCATGTAGATCCGCCTGGCGTTGTACCCGCGGCCGCTGGATACCGTTGCCGGCAGCCTTCCCGTCGCCGCCTTGGGTTGGTACAACTGGTAAATCTGTGTCACCAGTTGCACGTAATTGCGCGTCTCCGGATACGGAGGAATCTGGTTGCCGTATTGCTGCACCGCGCCCTCGCCGGCATTGTACGAAGCCAGCACCAACTCCTGCCGATGCGGAAACATCCGGCGCAAGTCGCGCAGGTAGCGTGCGCCCAGACGGATGTTCGTCTCGGGATCAGCGAGCTTCTGTTCGATGGTCCTGCCCTTGTCGCCCTGCAAACCATAGCGTTCCGCCGTCGCCGGCATGACCTGCATCAGACCGATGGCTCCTTTCGGGGAAACGGCGTCGGGATTGAAGCCCGACTCGGCGGCCATCACCGCCTTCAGGAGAGCCGCATCGACGGCGAATCGTTCGCTTGCCGCTTTCAGCAGCGGCTCGAATTTCTTCACGTTCGGATGTTGCGACAGGTAGCGCAGCAGTTCGGGCTTCGCCGGGCCGATCGTCGCCAGGTCGGACGAATCGATCTGCCTGCCTTGCAGAAAGAGCTGATAACGCGAATCGACCTTTTCGGTCGCCAGATGCGCCGCGCCCTGCTCATCGATGTAGCCATAGATGTTGGCGCGTGCACTCGCATGACCGAGGCCCACAACCAAGGCGAGAATGAAACGCGAAACTTGCATCACTTGGCGATTCCTCTTGCCGTGAGCTTCGGTCGACCGAAACCACAGCCGCGCATTTTCGTATCAGGACCCAATGATACCGAAACTCGGCAAGCGTCGGCTGATCACCACGACCGCCTGCTGTCGTAACGGGCACCTTGCGCGAGTGACGAGGCAGAACCGCCAGTTCCGTTCTCGCCTCGATTCGACGAAGCACGCCGAGCATCGCCCCGGGAGAACTTGATCTGTGTCAACGTGACCCTGCCCGCGAGCCGCTAAGGTTTGGCTTTTGTCCACGGCTTTTTTCGAGGAGAGGCGATGTCGCTAGCAGCCGTGATGTCAACCAGGCAGGTGGCAGCGCCCGGCCGGCTTCTGATGTCGGGCAACGAAGCGGTGGCGCGCGCCGTGTGGGAAGCGGGAGCGAGGGTGGCGGCCGCCTATCCGGGAACGCCCTCGACCGAGATGCTCGAGCAACTGGCCGGCTATCCGGACATCTACAGCGAGTGGTCGGTCAACGAAAAGGTCTCGCTCGAAGTCGCGCTCGGTGCATCGATGGCCGGCTCGCGCAGTTTCTGCGCAATGAAGCACGTGGGCATGAACGTCGCCTCCGACACGCTGATGACGATGACCCTGACCGGTGTCGTCGGCGGTCTGGTGATCGCGATTGCCGACGACGTCGGCCTGTCCTCGTCGCAGAA
>NZ_JAMTDV010000110.1 GCF_023806565.1 Accumulibacter sp.
AAGCTCGAATGCACTCCGGTCACCCCCTGGATGCCGGTGATGCGGTTGAGCAGCAGGTCCTGGTAGGCGTCCATGTCCTTGACCACCACCTTGAGCTGGTAGTCGGCAGCCTGACCGGTGATCAGCAGGCATTCCAGAACCTCGGGAATTTCGCTGATCGCGGCTTCGAGGTGGCTGAAACGCTCGGGCGTGTGCTTGTCCATCGAAATGTGGATCAGCGCCATCAGCGACAGGCCCAGCGCCTTGGGGTCGAGCAGCGCGCGATAGCCGGTGATCAGCCCGGCTTCCTCGAGCGCGCGCACCCGGCGCAGGCAGGGTGACGGCGACAGGCCGATGCGGTCCGCCAGATCCTGATTGCTGATCCGTCCCTCCTCCTGCAGTACCCGCAAGATCTGACGGTCGAAGCGATCGAGATCCATGATATTGCCCTTGCGTTGATCATCTCGGCAGAAATTTTATCATTATGGAGAAAATCCGCAATTTCCTTCCATTTCCAGGCAGCGATTCGCAGCACAACGCAAGCACCTGCCGGGTCATCCTGGGTAACATGCAGGTCGTCAGGCAGCGCCTCACGCAAACTTTCAGGAGCCCACGATGTTGAAGAATCCTTCCAGCAAGTACACGCCGTTCCCGCCGGTCCGCATCGACGATCGGCAGTGGCCGAAGCGAACGATCAGCGCCGCACCGATCTGGATGAGTACCGATCTGCGCGACGGCAACCAGGCGCTGTTCGAGCCGATGAACGCGGAGCGCAAGATGCACCTTTTCCGCACCCTTTGCGACATCGGTTTCAAGGAAATCGAGGTGGCTTTCCCATCGGCGTCGCAGACCGATTTCGACTTCGTTCGCGAACTGATCGTCGGCCGCCACATTCCCGAAGACGTCACCATCGAGGTGCTCACCCAGGCGCGCGAGCACCTGATCGAGCGGACGATCGAGTCGCTCGCCGGCGCCCGACGGGCGATCGTACATGTGTACAACGCGACGTCGAAGCCGTTCCGCGAGCATGTCTTCGCGATGAGCAAGGGCGAGGTGGTGGAAATGGCGGTCAGCGCCGTTCGCCTCGTCAGGGAGTTGACCCGGGCGCGACCGGAAACCGAATGGGTGCTCGAATACAGCCCGGAGACCTTCACCGCGACCGAACTCGATTTCGCTCTCGAAGTCTGCGACGCGGTCACCGCCGCCTGGGGCGCGACTCCCGAGGACCGGGTGATTCTCAACCTGCCGACGACGGTCGAGGTGACGACTCCCAACGTCTACGCTGACCAGATCGAGTGGATGCACCGCCACCTGGCGCGGCGTGACAGCGTGATCCTCAGCGTGCATCCGCACAACGACCGCGGCACCGCGGTAGCGGCTGCCGAGCTGGCGATGATGGCCGGTGCCGAGCGCGTCGAGGGTTGCCTGTTCGGCAACGGCGAACGGACCGGCAACGTCGACCTGGTCACACTCGCGCTCAATCTCTACACCCAGGGCATCTCGCCGGGCCTCGACTTCTCGGACATCAACGCCGTCGCACGCACGGTCGAGCACTGCAGCCGTCTGCCGATCCATCCGCGCCATCCCTACGTCGGCGACCTCGTATTCACCGCCTTCTCCGGTTCGCACCAGGACGCGATTCGCAAGGGTTTCGCCGTGCAACCGGCGGCAGACACGTGGAACGTCCCCTATCTGCCGATCGACCCGGCCGACGTCGGCCGCAGCTACGATTCGGTGATCCGGGTGAATAGCCAGTCAGGCAAGGGCGGAATTGCCTATCTGCTCGAAACCGAGTACGGCGTCGTCCTGCCGCGCCGCCTGCAGGTCGAGTTCTCGCGCGTGGTGCAGGCGCATACCGACCGCCACGGCGGCGAGATCAGCGCCGCCGAAATCTGGCGCCTGTTCGCGCACAGCTATCTCGACACCGGTCGTCCGCTGCGCTATCTCGAACACCATCTCTTCGAGCATGGCAGCGCGCAGGGAATCCGCCTCAGCGTCGAAATCGACGGCCGGCCGCACCTGCTCGCCGGCGAGGGAAACGGTCCGATCGATGCGGCGGTGCACGCGCTGCGCAGCGCCGGCTTCGTTCTGCAGGTACGCAGCTACGAGGAACGCTCGATGCGCAGCGGCGGCAGTGACGCCAGCGCCTGCGCCTTCATGGAAGTGACCCGCCCCGGCAGCGCTGGAGAATGTTACGGCGTTGGCGTCGATGCGAACATCGTCACCGCGTCGATCCGGGCATTGGTGAACGGCGTCAATCGTCTGCAGGCGATCGCCTGCGCGAGTGACGAAACGCGGGCTGCGTGACGCTTTCGACTCAGAGGCGGAATTCGGGCTGACCGGCGAAGTCCGGTCCGTCCGCGGCCCCCACAAGATCTCTCCCCGGCAAAGTTTACTTGCCAGACAGAGCTGTCACCGCCTATGCTGACGGGTGGGCAGCCAGGCGCTCGCCCGGTCGGGCGCTGCCTTGGGTTGTTTCCGGCGGGAAGCCCCTTTCTGAATTTCGCGTCCGAGGAGATCGATGAACTCAACTCTTTCCCGATCCTGCGCACTGGTCACAGCGGCGATCTTCGCGCTGTCGCCGACGCTGGCGCAATCCCAGTCAAGCACCGCCGCGCCGACGTCGGCAAGTGCGGCGGCCAAGACTTTCTCGCAGCAGGACCTCGATCGACTGCTGGCGCCGATCGCGCTTTATCCCGATCCGCTGCTGGCACAGATTCTGATGGCGTCCACCTATCCACTGGAAGTGGTCGAGGCGGCTCGCTGGGTGAAGGCCAACCCCAGGGTCAGCGGTGCGGCGCTGGAGACGGCGATGGCCAAGCAATCCTGGGACCCGGCAGTGAAAGCGCTGACGTCGGTACCGCAGGTGGTGCAGCAGATGAGCGACAATCTGGAATGGACACAGAAACTCGGTGACGCCTTCCTGGCACAGCAGCAGGATGTGATGAACACGGTGCAGAGCCTGCGTGCCAAGGCCGATGCAACCGGCAACCTCAGGACCACCGAGCAGCAGGTGGTACGGACCGAGGTTCAGGGCAGCCAGAAGATCTACGTGGTTGAACCCGCGAACCCGCAAGTGGTGTATGTGCCCACCTACAATCCGACCGTGGTCTATGGAAGTTGGTGGTATCCGACGCCGCCATACGCGATGTATCCGCCAGGATACGCCTACGCGCCAGGCCTCGCTTTCGCCACCGGCATTTTTGTCGGCGCCGCGATCTGGGGGGGTTGCAACTGGGGCTGGGGCGGCAGCAACGTCAACGTCAACGTCAATCGCTACAACTCGTTCAATCGCACCAATATCAGCAACAGCAACTGGAATCACAACGTCGATCATCGTCGCGGCGTCGCTTATCGCGATCAGAACATCGCTCGTCAGTACAACCGCGGCGGCGATTTCCAGGCGGCGCAGGCGCGCGAGAATTTTCGTGGCCGCGCCGATACGGGACGTGCGGAACTCAAGGGAATGGACCGCGGCCAACTGAACGATCGGGTCTCGGCGGCAGATCGGGCGTCGCGTGACAACCTGGCCGGGCGCGGCGACCTGAGCCAACGCCCCGGCGCTGATCGCGGCGCCGGCGCGGCCGGGGGCGGTCGCTTCGACGGCGCCGGCGCAGGCGCGGCAGGCAGGGATCGCTTCGAAGGCGGCCGAGCGGGAGCCGGTGGCGGCGTGCACGATCGCGCGTCCGGCCAGCACGAAGCTCGGAGCGGCGGCTTCTCCGGCGTCGGCAACGGCGCGGCGACACGGGAAGCCAGCCAACGTGGCAGCGCCAGCCGGGCGGAAATGGCCAATCGGGGAGGTGGCGGCGATCGTGCTGCCTTTGCTGGTGGCGGTGGCAATCGTGGCGGTGGTGGCGCCGGATTCCACGGCGGTGGCGGTGGCGGAGGATCCCGCGGTGGTGGCGGTGGCGGCGGATTCCGCGGCGGTGGCGGCGGCGGTCGCCGTTGATCCCTGTCCCCCATTTTCTGCGGAGAAGAATTCGATGAAATGCAAGCACACGATCCAAGCTCTCGCCGCCGCCCTGTTGCTGGTGACGGCTCCCGTCGGCCATGCGGCACCACCGCCGGCAGCCGCACAAAAAGTCGCTCAGCCGAGCTTTGCGACCCCGGAAGATGCCGCCAACGCGCTCGCCGAGGCGGTGCGCGCCGAGGATGTGCCGGCACTCGTGGCCGTGCTCGGCCCGGCCTCGCGCAACTGGCTGAGCAGCGGCGACCCGGTAGCCGACCGCGCCGACTGGCGGAAATTCCTCGACGCCTACGACCACAAGGCCACCATCATTCCCGAGGCAAGCGGCCGGGCAATCCTTCTGGTCGGCGACGGCGACTGGCCTTTCCCGGCGCCATTGGTACGCAAGGGCGAGCGCTGGGTTTTCGATTCGGCTGCCGGGCAGGAGGAGATCATCAACCGACGCATCGGCCGCAACGAGCTCGGCGCAATCCAGACCTTGCGGGCCGTGGTCGACGCGCAACGCGAATATGCGGTCATGGACCTCGACGGCAACGGGTGGAACGACTACGCGAAGCGCTTCCTTTCGAGCGAGGGGAAGCGTGACGGACTCTTCTGGCCGGTCGAGGAGGGCGAGAAGCCAAGCCCGTTGGGCCCGCTGGTCGGCGCCGCGGCGCTCGAAGGCTACTTCGGAAAGGCAAACGCTGGTCCGCAGCCAGCGGCCTATCACGGCTATCGCTACCGTTTGCTGACTGCGCAGGGCAAGGATGCGCCGGGCGGTGCGTACAGCTACCTGGTCGGGGACCGGATGCTCGGCGGTTTCGCGGTCGTCGCCTATCCGGCGAAATACGGAATATCCGGAGTCATGACCTTCATCGTCAATCACGACGGAACGGTGTATCAGAAGGATCTTGGCAAGGGCACCGAGAAGAGCGCACTCAAGATGAGCGCTTTCAACCCGGATGCGAGCTGGAGAAAGGTCGAATAGCCTTTTTCCGGCGAAGGCGGCGGGGCGGCTGGTCTGCTCCGCCCTCCCCGATCACCCGCCGAGCAAGCGCCTGGCCGGTGGCTTGCCACACGACCGGCGATGGCGCGCATCCCACCCGCGACTGGCGAAAGGCTCCGCATGCGAGCGCAGTTTGAATTCGTGTCTGCCGACTTCCCGCCCTACCCCGGCGAGGACGCTCAACCCCGCAACCCCGGTCGCTACGGTCTGCGCCTGGCGGAGTTCCTGGCCGGTGAACTGCCCGCGCAGGGCTTCCCGGTGCGGACAATCGGCGTCGAGGACTGGGGGGTCATGGTCGAGCTGGAAAACCGCGACTACCCGCTCTGGATCGGTTGCGGCAACTACGAGGAGCACGAGAACGGCTTCCTGTGCTTCATCGAGCCTTCCACTCCCTTCGTTCGCAAGTGGTTGCGGAGATACCCGAATGCGCCGACAGTCGAAAGACTCGCCAGCGCGCTCGAAACGATCCTGCTGGCGAGCGGCAAGGTCGCCGGACTGCGCTGGTGGCGCGAGAACGAACTGCTTCGTCGCTAGCGCTGCCGGTCCGCCCGGCGGCACCGCCGCATGCCCGGCCCGCGGCATTGCCCCACCGTTCCGGTCGCGCCGGTCCCGGCCGTTTGACCGCGCGCTGGAGATCCGGGATACTCGCGTGCTTCCGTCGATATTGCCGCAGGATTTGCCGCCGCCATGCGTACCCGCCGCCTCTTCCTGAATCGCCTGGATCCCAGCCATGAGCCCGAAGACACCGTGGTGGTCATCGACGTCCTGCGTTCGTTCACCACCGCCGCCTACGCCTTTGCGGCCGGCGCCAGCACCATTTACCCGGTGGAAACGGTGTCTGGCGCATACCGCCTGCAGCGTCGCTTCCCCGACGCCGCGACGACCGGCGCCGTCGGCGGTGGCGACCCCGTCGCCGGCTTCGATTTCGGCAATTCGCCTTCGCAGCTGGACGGAGTCCGGCTCGATGGCCGCCCGCTGATTCAGACGACTGCCGGCGGCGTACGTGGCCTGAGCCGCTTTCGTCACGCCCGCGCGCTGTTCGCCGGCAGTCTGGTGCTCGGCCGTGCCACGGCGCAAGCCTTGCTCGAACTGCAGCCGGCAGAGGTGTGCTTCGTGATCACCGGCGAATGGGTGGACCGCGATGGCGACGAGGACGTAGCCTGCGCCGATTACCTGGACGCGCTGCTGCGCGGCGACAATCCCGATCCGGAACCGTATGCGGCGCGTGTGCGCGACTCCGATTTCGGTCGCCGCTTTCAGGCGGGCAACAACCCGAGCCTGCCGGCGGTCGACCTCACTCTCTGCGCCCAGGTCGATCGCTTCGACTTCGCGCTGATCGCGACCCACGCCGACGGACGGCTGCAACTGCGGCGCTCTCGCGCTGGCCAGGAGGCACGTGCGGACGCCGCCGTTGCCAGCGGCTCGTGGCCGGCGGACGCCGATCGCGCGCTGGCGTACACGTCGCACCACGTCACTCGCAGCGGTGGCGGGCGGCGAGCAGGCTCCGGCAACGAGGCCGAATGCGGCGGCGCGCGCTCGGATCCTGCCATACCCACGTTCCAGGGCATCGCTGAGGCCGGCCAGGCGGCCGCCTCAGGCCATCGGCTTGCCTTCTTCTTCCGCCGGTGCCGCGTTTCGACCGAGCTGGCGTGCAAGGCGCAGCGCCATCCAGGCCAGCAGCGCCACAGCGAGCAGCAGGCTGCCCCACAGACCCCAGCGCTTCCAGTCGGCCGGCGTGCGCAGTGCGCGCTCGCCGGCCAGAACACGCTCGCTGCCGGTACTTGCCCGACCGATCGGGAAGTTGGCGAGCGTCTCGTCGCCGGCACCGCGGTAGCCCGGTACCAGCGTCGCGACCGGATAGACCGCCGGCTTGGCGGTCGCACTGCCGTAAGCGAGCAGAAACGGCGGCGCTCCGCGGGCAGCAAAGATCAGGCGCTGCGGCAGCCAGCCCGCCGCCAACTGCACGCTGCCGGTACCGAGGCCGCCGCCACGCTGGTCCACGCGCAACAGCCAGTAGCGATCGCTGGTCGCCGCGATCGCCAGGTCCGGATTGACCACCTCTTGGCCGGATGGGCCCAGGCGATATGCGGTGCTCGCCATCACCCGCCGCCACGGATCCGTGGCACGGCTGCGCGACAGGATTTCGATCGACGCGACGCTGTTCGCCTGCGGCAGAAGCAGTCGCAGACGGTCCACCGGGAATTGTCCGCCGAGATCGAAAGCCCATTCGCCGACCCGATCCCCACTCGTCGTCCCCGCCACCTGTTTCCATTGCCGTGGCGGATCGATCAGCGCGTCCCCGGGCTCCGCCGCCAGACCGGCGAGTGGCAGGGCTTGCGCCGTCGCCGGCCAGGACAGACGAAGGTACTTCGCGCGTGACGGCGGCAACTCGAGGCGCAATTGCTCGAGTCGATGCGTACCGGCCACCAGTCGCACAACCGGCGCATCCGACAGCAAGCGCGTCCAGTGCGTCAGATCATCGCTCGCGTCGACGCGCACCCTCGTCATCACTTCTTCCGGATCCGCGGACAGTTCCGGGAGAAGCGCCTGCAGCGGTTGTGCGATGGCCGAGGCGTCGACCAGATAACCGAGCAGCGTGGCGGCGTGTGCCGGCACGCGACCGCGGTCGTTCATCGTGAGCACCGCCCGGCCTGCAGCGCGTTCAATTCGAATTTCAAGTCCCTCGATACCGACCACCGGATCCCCGCGCAGAGCGAAGTACGGGAGCGGCAATGGCTGCCGCCGCTCGTGCGCAGGGCGTGCTGCCGGCAGGAACGCGTACGGCACCGCTTGCCGCTCGCCGTTGAACACGCGCAGATCGCCGAGATCGCCGCGCAGCACGCCCTCGTATGCCGCCCGTGGCAGCTCCACTTGAAAAAGCGCCTGCTGGCCGGCAAGCTCGAGCGGGATTCCGAAAGCAAAATCTTGCGGAGTCTCGGCGATTGCCAGCGTGCCGAGCACATACAGCAGCCAGGTGACCAGAAGCTTCATGACGAGCCCCCTTTAGGCGGCGCCGGCGCCAGGTAGCCGATCACCAGCATCAGCACGCCTACACCGACGAACGAAACAATGCGCTCGATGGTTCCGGCATTCGACAGGTCGACCAGAAACAGCTTGCCGACCACTACCGCCATCAGGCCCGCCCCGGCCAGCCACGGCACGCGTTGCGCACGCCGCGTGGCAAGCACCATCGTCGCCAGCGCGAGCAAGGTCCAGAACAGCGACAGCGCGGCCTGCACCAGGTCCGAGCGCACGATCGCTGCGAGCTGCCAGGGCACTCCTCCCCAGTGGTGCAGGCTGCGCAGCAGGATCCCGTTCGCCCACAGAAACGCCGCCGCCGCAGCCACCGTCCAGGCGAGCGACGGCGGCAGTGCAGCGACCGGCCGCAGAGCCAGCCGGCGGACTTCCCAGTACCACGTGCCCGCGACGAGCAGAACGCCGGCCTGCGCCAGATCGAGCGGATTCAGCAAGGGCACGTAGGGCAGCGGCCCGGGATCGCCATCGGAGAGCAGGTTGCTCACGACGAACCAGGCAGCGACGAAAAGGATCAACGGCGTTCCCCCCTTTACCAGATAGGTCGCGAGGTGCGCGCCCGTCGGCCAGCGCAGGCGTTCGCCGCGCCACGCCAGCAGCAGGAGCAGAGCGCCGGGGACCAGTGGCCAGGCAATCAGCGCCCAGACGGCTCGCCCCGCCACCAGGCGGTCGATCGTCCAGGCCATCTCCCAGGCACCGACAGCGGCGAGCAGCCACAAAGCGGCCGCGTGCTGCCACTCCAGCCAGGCCTGACCGGCAGCCTCGTGGCGGTAGAGCAGGAATAGCTGTGCGGCAAAGGCCAGCGGCCACGCGACATAACCGAGGTACGCGAAAGGGTGTGCCGTCTGGAAGACCATCGTCAGTGCCAGCAGGATCATCGACGGCAGCAGCGCGAACGCCGGATAGCGGGCCAGCCGCCAGCGCAGGCGCCGTTCGAGCGCAGCAAATGCCAGGCAGGAAATCGTGCAGAAGCCGAGGGTCGCGTTCGACTGCCAGGCGTAGGGCAGCCATCGGTCGATCTCGTGCAAGCCGGCGCCGACCCACCACGCCACGCCCCAGCCGAAGAGGAGACCAATCAGGCAGCGTTCTCTCCGAAGCAGATCGTCTCGCCGACTTTCCAGCAGCCACGCGCTGAACAGGCCGGCGACGGCGAGCAGCACGCTGCCGAGGCAGCCGCTGTTGAGCAGCGGCCATTCGCCGGCCGGCACGACGGCGTCCTGCGAGAAGAAAAATCCGGCGGCGAACTGCAGCAGCGTGCCGAACAGCCGCGCCGGCAGCCGTCGCTGGCGTGCCCCGACCCAGACCATTGCCGCCCCTTCGAGCGCCCACGCCGCCGAGGTCCAGCGGCCGTCGAAAGCCAGTGGAATCACCAGCGTCGTGAACACCACCCCGAGCGCCAGAAACGCCTCCACCAGCAAGGGCTGCGCCGCGCTGCGGCGGGCCCACAGGGTGCGCGCCAGCAGCAGGTAGAAGGCCCCCAGCGCCAGCGCGCTCCACGCCGACCCGTACGGGAATTCGTGTACCAGGCCGACCTGCAGGCCGAAACTGATCAGCGGCACGCCGAAGACCAGCGTGCCGTCGAGGCGGCGTTCGAAGCGGCCCGCTTCGCGTCGCAGGAACAACACCGGAATCGCCACGTACATCAGGAAGAACAGAATCAGGAAAAACTGGCTGGAGGCATACTGCTCGGGCCGGTAGTCCAACACACCCCAGAACGTGGCAATGGCGAAAGTGAAGGCGAAACCCAGCAGATTGAGCAGCCGCCATGCCTGGAACCAGGCGATCACCAGAATGCCTGCGTCGAGGACGGCGTAATAGCAGAACAGGGCCACGTGGCTGCCACCGCCGCTCGAGGCCAGGATCGGCGCGAGAAAGCCGCCGGCCGCTCCGAGCATTGCCAGCGCCAGAGAGTCCTGGAGAACGGCCAGCGCCGCCGAGAGCGCGACCACCGCGAGCAGCAGGACGAAAGCCGGACCGGCGGCCAGCACCCCGAACAAGCGCAGGGCGCCGAAGATGGTCAGATAGAGCACGCCGACGCCACCACCCTGCAGCACCAGAGCGTAGGCTTCACGGCTGACCCGCAGCCGCCAGCCAATTGCCAGCAGCACGACGGCGAGCAGTGCCACCGCCGTCAGCCGCAGCTCGATCGGCACCTGCACATGCTGGTAGGTGTATTTGAGCAGGAAGGCGACGCCGAAGAAGAGGATCACCACACCGACCCGGGCCACCGGGTTGCCGCGCAGCAGCCGCTCCCAGACGGGCGACGCCTCCTGCCGGGGCGGCGCCGGCTCTTGCCGCACGTGCGACGGCGACGGCGACTGCGGCGTCATGGGCGCCGTCGCTTCGGGCAAGACCTTCGTCGCAGCGTCGACCGCCGCCGCGTCGACCTCCGGCAGCGTGACCGAGACGGCAGGAACTGCCGCTGCGCGCGGCCTCGCGTCGCGCGCGATCGCCGCGCCCGTACCCGCCGACGAAGCGTCTGCGGACGCGGGTGCAGCCTGCTCGAGCCGCTGCAGCGTCGCTTCAAGCCGCTGCAGGCGCTCGTCGATAACCCGGAAGCGCTCTTCCGCCCGGTGCCGCGCCCGACTGCCGACCGACCAGCCAGACAGTCCACCCAGCAGGGCGCCGACGATCCACAGCTCGGAATGGACCTGCGCAGCGAGCACCGCCCCCAGCACTGCCCCGAGAAACCACATCCGCCCTGCCCTCCTCCCTCCCCGCAGCGACCTCGCAGCCGCAATGGCGGCAGTCTAGCAGCGAACGCAAACTGCCGCCTGCGAAGCGGACGACCGCCGGCGCTGCCGCTGCCGCTGCCCTGCGCGAGATCACAGCATGCGCAATGCGCTCGCTGGCCGGATGTGGCCGCGCTTGACAGTCGCCGCTGGCAAGCCTATACACATCTGGGCGGGAGCTGCGTGCCGCAGTGTTTCGATTCCGCCTCGCCCGCAGCCGGTCGAGCAGCCTTGCAGCATCGTTCGTCGCCTCCGAGGAGCAAACGCCAGATGTCGACCACCGTCACCCTGACCGGCGCACTTCCCTTTCTCGTTCTGGTCGCTGCGCTGCTCGCTTACCCGCTGTCGTCGCTGCTGCTCTCGCTCTATCGCCGATCCGTACAGCGGGGAATGGCAAGCGTCGCTGGTGGCAGCGCCGCACCGGCAGCAGCGGCCAGCCGGCGCCAACCGGTAGTCGCGCTACGCATCGAGCTGCCGCTCGCTGCACGGCCGGCGGCGCGACAGGGTCCACCGTCGCCGCTCTGGCAATTGGCGACCAATGGTCGCTGGCGCGCCGCGGCGGCTTATTCTGCCGGCGGCTTCGTCTTCGCGGCGATCATGACCGCCGGCTGGTTGCTGGCCACCCGCGACCCGGCGATCGTCTGGATCAAGCTGCTGGTTCTGTTCTGGACGTACTGCTGGCCTGGCGTGCTGCCGATCCTGCTCGTCGCGGCCTACGATCGCACGCGCCAATCGTTCGTCGTCGGCGGCTACTTCGCCGTGCTGCTCGCCCTGTTCGCCATCGCGCTCGCACGCAACCCCGGAATGGCGATGCACGAGCTGCCACTGCACTGGATTCTCACCAATGCGCCGCCGACGCTGCTGGTGCTCGCATTCCTCGCCCGACCGATCCGTGCCGTCGGCTCGCTGGTCCTCGCCTTCCTGATCGTCGCGGCGATCGGCTCGCAGGCTCTGCTGTCGCTGGCGGCGGCCAATGAAACGTGGTTGCGCGGCATCGCCACCTTTGCCTTCCGCCTCGGTCTGGGGGCGAACGCCGTTTTCGTCGGCATGATCCTCGCCGGCATGCTCGCCTTCGCGGCTGGTCTCGGATGGCCGCTGCTCGCCTGGATCGGTCGGCGCTACGAACAGAAGAAGACGAGCGACCAGTCACTGATGATCGACGCGCAGTGGCTGCTGTTCGGGCTGGTGCAGTCGATCGGGCTGGTCTTCGAGGGCGCCGCGTGGATCGTCACCGGACTGGTCGCTTTCACCGCTTTCCGGCTGGTCTCGCGAGCTGCGATGCGGCGCGCCGTGGCCGCCATGGGAACAGCGGCCGCACGCCCGCAAACGCTCCTGCTGCTGCGCGTGTTCGCACTCGGCAAGCGCAGCGAACGCCTTTTCGACCGCCTTCGCCGGCACTGGCAGTACGTCGGCAACACGACGATGATCGCCGGACCTGATCTCGTCACCGGCACCATCGAGCCGCATGAGTTCCTTGCCTTTCTCAGCGGCCGCATGGCGCGCCAGTTCATCCGCGACGCCGCCGATCTCGAGCGGCGGCTCGCCACCGTCGACCGGGCGCCCGACCACGACGGGCGCTACCGGATCAGCGAATTCTTCTGCCACGACGACACCTGGCAGATGACGATGGAACGTCTGGCGCGCGACGCCGACGCCATCCTGATGGATCTGCGCAGCTTCTCGCCCGACAACGGGGGCTGCATCTTCGAGCTCGGCCGACTGCTCGACGGCATCGACCTCCGGCGCGTTCTGTTTCTCGTCGACGAGAGCACCGACCGCGGCTTTCTCGAAGCGACCCTGCAGGAACTCTGGCAGAAGCTCGGAGCGGATTCGCCGAACCAATCGGCGCTCTCACCGGCCGCCCGGATATTCGAAGTCGCCCGCCAGGACGAACGCGAGCTCGCTGGTCTCTTGCAGCTCCTGCTCGGTCAGGAGGAT
>NZ_JAMTDV010000111.1 GCF_023806565.1 Accumulibacter sp.
CTAGAACCGGCTTCATCGGAGCTCCTCAAGCCGGGAAAACTCCCGTCGAAAGATAGCGGTCGCCGCGATCACAGACGATGCTGACGATCGTGGAATTCTCCACCTCGGCGGCCAGGCGCAGGGCGACGACGAGCGCGCCGCCCGACGAGATGCCGGCAAAGATCCCTTCCTCGCGTGCCAGGCGCCGGGTCATTTCTTCCGCTTCTCCCTGGCCCACCGATTCCACCCGGTCGACCCGCGTGTGGTCGAAGATTTTCGGCAGGTAGGCTTCCGGCCACTTGCGAATGCCGGGAATCTGCGACCCGTCTTCCGGCTGGCAACCGACGATACAGATTGCCGGATCCCGCTCCTTCAGATAGCGGGAAACTCCCATGATCGTTCCGGTAGTACCCATGCTGCTGACAAAATGGGTGATCGTCCCCTCGGTCTGTCGCCAGATTTCGGGACCGGTTCCCTCGTAATGCGCCAAGGGATTGTCCGGATTGGCGAACTGGTCGAGAATCCGGCCACGCCCTTCCTTCTGCATGCTTTCGGCGACGTCGCGCGCGAGTTCCATGCCGCCGTCCCTGGGCACCAGAACCAGCTCCGCGCCAAAGGCACGCATCGTCTGTCGACGTTCGACGCTCTGATTTTCCGGCATCACCAGAATCATCCGATAGCCACGCATCGCTGCCGCCATCGCCAGCGCGATACCGGTATTGCCCGAGGTTGCCTCGATCAGCGTGTCGCCCGGCCTGATCTCGCCCCGCTTTTCCGCCCGCGCGATCATCGAAAGCGCCGGACGGTCCTTCACCGAACCCGCGGGGTTGTTGCCCTCGAGCTTGGCCAGGATGCGGTTGCCGCGCGCGGCGATGCCGGCACCCGGCAGACGCGTCAAGCGTACCAGCGGTGTGCTGCCGACGTAATCTTCGAGAGTCTTATCCATGCCTGCCCAACCATTCGACGTACTGCCGGACACCTTCCTCGACGCTGGCGAATGGCGCCTCGTAGCCCGCCCGGCGCAGTTTCGACAGGTCTGCTTCGGTGAAGCTCTGATACTTGCCGCGCAGATCCGCCGGGAACGGGATGTACTCGATCAGCCCCTGCCGTACCAGTTCGCCGTGCGACAGCGCGGCCTCGCCGGACAGCGCGCGGCAACCGTTCACCGTGGCCGTCGCCAGATCATTGAATGTTTGCGCGCGGCCGGTGCCGACGTTGAAGATGCCCGATTTCTCGGGATGATCGAGAAAATACAGATTGACCCCGGCAACGTCGCCGACATGCACGAAATCTCGCCGCTGCTCGCCATTGGCGTAGCCGGCGCAACCTTCGAACAGCTTCACCTTGCCGTCCCTGCAAAACTGGTGGAAGTGATGAAAGGCGACCGAAGCCATGCGCCCCTTGTGTGACTCGCGCGGACCGTAGACGTTGAAGTAGCGAAAGCCGACGACCTGCGAGTTGAACGAACCGGCAACCGCCAGGCGCTGGCGGACCACCTGGTCGAAAAGGAACTTGGAGTATCCGTATACATTGAGCGGCGCCTCGTGCAGTCGTTCCTCCCGGAATATACCACCGCCCCCGTAGGTTGCTGCGCTCGACGCGTAGAGCAACTGCACCTCCTGGTCCAGGCACCAGTCGAGGATCTCCAGCGAATAGCGGTAGTTGTTCTCCATCATGTAGCGGCCATCGGTTTCCATGGTATTGGAACACGCCCCCTGATGAAGGATGGCATCGACATCCCCGTCGAAGTCGCCGGCTCGCAGGCGGTCGATGAACTCCTGCTTGTCGAGGTAATCCGCGATGTCGCAATCGACCAGGTTGCGAAACTTGTCGGCCTGGCTGAGATTGTCGACTGCGATGATCTTGTGCACCCCGCGATCATTCAGCGCCCTGACGAGATTCGAACCAATGAAGCCGGCCGCACCGGTAACTATCGTATACATCGACTTGCCTCACCTCAATGCCATCGCCAGTTCCGCGCGGCTGACCACCGCGGTCCCAAGCTTGCCCACCACGACGCCCGCAGCGACGTTCGCCACATGCACCGCGTGCTGCCAAGCAGCACCACACGCCAACATCGCCGCAAGCGTCGCGATCACCGTGTCGCCAGCACCCGATACATCGAACACTTCCCGCGCCACGGCCCTCTCGTGTATCGCCCCACCGGCCTGGAAGAGCGACATTCCCTCCTCGCTGCGCGTCACCAGCAAGGCCTCCAGTTGCAGTTCGCAGCGCAGTCTTTCCACGCGCCGCGCCAGGTCTTCGTCATCCTGCCAGCGCCCGACGACCGCGCGCAGTTCCGCGCGATTAGGCGTGACGACGGTTGCTCCCGCGTACTTCGAGAAGTCGTCGCCCTTGGGATCGACCAGAACGATCTTGCCGGCAGCGCGCGCCAGGCGGATCATCTCACCAATATGCGTGAGTCCGCCCTTGCCGTAATCGGACAGGATGACGGCATCGCAGGCGGGCAGACGCGCTGCGAATTCGACCAGCTTGGCGCGCAGGACCTCGTGCGAGGGTGCGGTTTCGAAATCGATGCGCAGCAGTTGCTGCTGGCGGCCAATGACCCGCAGCTTGACGGTGGTGCTGATCGCCACGTCCAGATGCAGGCTGACGTCGATGCCGCTCGCCGCCAGCAGACCTTGCAGGCTGCGCCCCGCCTCGTCGTCACCAACCACCGACAGCAGGGCGACGCGCGCACCCAGGGCGGCGACATTTCGCGCCACGTTGGCAGCCCCTCCCGGGCGTTCCTCGCTGCGCCCCACCTTGACCACTGGCACCGGTGCCTCGGGCGAAATTCGTGCCACCTCCCCGAACCAGTAACGATCGAGCATGACGTCGCCGACGATCAGCAGGCGGGCGGCGGCCAGATCAGGAAGCGCCATGGCTGCCGGGGTCGGAACGACGAGAGGTATTCACGAGGCGCTCGCGCCCCCGGCCACACACGGCGACGGGCAAGAGAAGACTCCTATGGTGTCAAATCGAATTCTTCGGTGCGCTTCGGCGAGTAGGTTTCCCAACCGCCGCAGGCCGGGCACCGCCAATAGAACTGGCGAGCCTTGAAGCCGCAATTATCGCACCGATAACGAGCCAGACGACGGGTGTAACCGTGCACGATTCCCTTCGCGAGTTCGAGATCGGCGCGGTTCTCCGGTAACGCCACCAGCAAACGCGCTTCCAGCAACTTGTCGAAACCGAGCAGCGTCGGATTGCGCTTCAGCTCGTCGCGGACCAGTTTGTATGCTGCCTCGGCACCGTCGCTTTCGAGCACCAGTTGAAAGACCACGTCCAGAAGGTCGAGCGACGGATAGTGTTCGAGATAGCCGCGCAACAGCTGCAAGCCTCTTTCCCGCCGGTCGATCTTGCGAAAGGCATCCAGCAGGCGCTGCGCGACGAGTGCCAGGTAGGTCGGATCCTGCTGTTCGATTCTCTGCCAGCACTCGATCGCGGCCACCGGTCGATCCTGCTGGAACAGGATGTCGCCCTGCAGCAGACTGGCTCGAACACACTTGCGGTTCTTCTCGATCGCACTCTGCAGATAGCCCGCCGCCAGATCGCAGCGCGAGCGAATGATCTCGGCCGCCGCCAGCTCACAGTAGTACTCTGCAATTTCCTTGTGCGACGCAAAGTCGGGAAGCTCCGAAGCAATCGTGATCGCCTTTTCCCAGTCCTTCTCGAGCTGATAGATCTCGAGCAGATTGCGCTTCGCGTCCTCGGCCAGCTCCGAAACCCGAAGTTTGTCGAAAATCTCTTCCGCGCGGTCGAGCAGACCGGCCTTGAGATAGTCCTGGCCAAGCTCCGCCAGCGCCTGCAGCTTCAAATCCTGCTTGAGATCCTCGCGTTCGAGGAGATTCTGATGCATGCGAATCGCGCGTTCGGTTTCCCCGCGGCGACGAAACAGGCTGCCCAGTGCGAAATGCAGCTCGATGGTTTGCGGATCCACCTTGACCGCTTCGACGAAGGCTTCGATCGCGCGGTCCGGCTGTTCGTTGAGGAGGAAGTTGAGCCCCTGAAAATACGAGCGCGGCAGCGTCCTCGACTCCTGCACCAGGTGGCGGATGTCGATCCGCGCGGCAGCCCAGCCGAGCCCGAAGAACAGGGGAAAAAGCAGCAGTTGCCAGTATTCGAATTCGATCATGGGTCGGTGAGGTTCTCGCTGCCCACGCGCTCATAGACGCCGCGGGATGGCGATCGGCCCGTCGCTTCCGCGTGGAAGCTCTAAGCCGGAGAAGACGATTCTCGCGGTCGACGACAACGCGAACATGCATCAGCTTTCTGCAAGAAGCGGGCGGCAACTGTCGTTACCGCCCGCATCCGCGACGCGCCGACGAATCAGGCCGATTCCAGGGAACCGTCGACCCGCTCCCGCAATTCCTTGCCGGCCTTGAAGTGCGGTACCCACTTCTCCGGGACCTCGACCTTGTCGCCCGACTTGGGATTGCGGCCGACTCGCGGCGGCCGGTAGTTCAACGCGAAGCTGCCGAATCCACGAATCTCGATTCGATCACCGCGGGACAGCGCCTCGGCCATCGCGTCGAGAATCATTTTCACCGACATATCCGCATCCTTGGCGACCAGTTGCGGGAAGCGCCCGGCCAAGTGGGTGATGAGGTCCGACTTGGTCATCCGCCAATCCTATTGGGGATTATGCAACTTGGCCTTGAGCAGGGCGCCGAGATTCGTGGTACCGGAACTCGCGCTGCTGTCCGCGGAGAGCTTCTGCATCGCCTCCTGCTGCTCGGCCTGCTCCCGGGCCTTGATCGACAGGCTGATCGAACGCGTCTTGCGATCGACGTTGATGATCATTGCCTCGATCTTGTCCCCTTCCTTGTACACCTTGGTCAAGTCGTCGATCCGCTCCCGCGACACCTCGGAAGCACGCAGATAGGCTTCGATGTCGCCCTCGAGCATGACCACCGCACCGCGCGCATCCACCGACTTGACGACGCCGCGAGCAATGCTGTTCTTGTCGTGCGTCGCGATATAGCTGGTGTAGGGATCGCCGTCGAGTTGCTTGATTCCCAGCGAGATGCGCTCCTTGTCGGTATCGATCGCCAGCACCACCGCATCGACCTCATCGCCCTTCTTGAAGTTGCGGATCGCCTCCTCGCCCGGCAGCGACCAAGAGAGGTCAGAGAGATGCACCAGGCCGTCGATGCCGCCGGGCAGGCCAATGAACACGCCGAAATCGGTGATCGACTTGATGGCGCCACGCACCCGATCGCCCTTCTTGTAGTTCATCGAGAAGTCGTCCCACGGGTTGGCCGCGCACTGCTTCATTCCCAAGGAAATGCGACGCCGGTCCTCGTCGATTTCGAGGATCATCACCTCGACTTCGTCGCCCAGCTGCACGACCTTGGAAGGATGGACATTCTTGTTGGTCCAGTCCATTTCGGAGACGTGCACCAGGCCCTCGATGCCCTGCTCTATTTCGACGAATGCCCCGTAGTCGGTGAGGTTGGTAACCCGTCCGAAGAGCCGCGTGGTCGGCGGATAGCGGCGCGAAATGCCGACCCACGGATCTTCGCCGAGTTGCTTCAGGCCAAGCGAGACACGGTTCTTTTCCTGGTCGAACTTGAGAATCTTCGCCTGCACCTCGTCGCCGACCGCCAGCACCTCCGACGGGTGACGGACACGACGCCAGGCGAGATCGGTGATGTGCAGCAAACCGTCGATACCGCCCAGGTCGACGAAGGCACCATAATCGGTGATGTTCTTGACCACCCCCTTGACGACGCTGCCTTCCTTCAGTGCCGCGAGCAGCGCATCGCGCTCTTCGCCGACACTGGCTTCGAGCACCGCACGCCGCGAAACCACCACATTGTTGCGCTTGCGGTCGAGCTTGATGACCTTGAATTCGTAGGTCTTGCCTTCGTACGGGCTGGTGTCCTTGACCGGACGCATGTCGACCAGCGAGCCCGGCAGGAAGGCGCGGACACTGTTGGTCATCACGGTCAGGCCTCCCTTGACCTTGCCGGTGATCGTGCCGGTCACCAGGCTGCCGTCGTTCAGTGCCTGCTCGAGCGCATTCCACGCCGCAACCCGCTTGGCGCGGTCGCGCGACAAACGCGTTTCACCGAAACCGTTCTCGAGTTGCTCGATGGCGACCTGAACGAAATCACCGATCTTGGCTTCCAGTTCGCCCTTGTCATTCAGGAATTCTTCAATTTCAATGTAGCTCTCGGACTTGAGGCCGGCATTGACGACGACGAAATTCTGGTCAATGCGCACGACTTCGGCGGTGATGACCTCTCCGGGGCGCATTTCCTGACGCCCGAGGCTCTCTTCGAAAAGTTCGGCAAAGCTTTCTTGCATGGTGGGGTTGGCTGACATATGTGTTGAGTTACCTAACCGCAAAGCTGCGGGGTGAGTTGAAAAAATCACCAGTCCCGGCCACTCCGGAAACCTCACCAAAGCGGGAAGCATGGACACCGTATTAGCAGGCGGCAGTGCTGCCGGACCAACGACGCGTCGAGCTGGTGACACCTCTGGCAAACGGCAGTCGCCGTTTCACCCTTTCTTCGGAACCTTGTTGACCCAGTCCAGCACCTGTGCCACCGCGCTTCCGATGGTCAGGTTCGTCGTGTCGAGCAATTCAGCGTCCGGGCTCTGCTGCATGGGGGCGGCGCCGCGTTGGCTATCGCGTTCGTCGCGTTCGCGCAGATCGAGCAAAAGGTTTGCAATACTAACAGCCATTCCTTTTTCGATCAACTGCTTATGCCGCCTCATGGCGCGCATTTCGAGACTGGCGACAAGAAACACCTTGGTCGCCGAATCCGGGAAGACCACCGACGCCATGTCGCGCCCATCGGCCACAAGACCCGGCGGCCGGCGAAACGCCCGCTGCCGGAAGAGCAATGCAGCGCGCACGGCGGGAAGCGCCGCGACACGCGAGGCTCCGGCAGAGATTTCCTCGCTGCGTATCGCATCGGAAACGTCCTCACCACCAAGGGTGATTGCGTTCACCGTGAAACGGACGTCGAGGCGCTCGGCAATCGCCGCGACACCGGTCTCGTCGTCCCAGGCGATGCCGGCACGCCGCGCAGCCAACGCGGTCAGCCGGTACAGCGCGCCGGAATCCAGGTAGTGCCAGCCGAGTGCCTGCGCCACCCGCGTCGCGACGGTACCCTTGCCGGACGCCGAGCCGCCATCGATTGCAAGCACCGGCACCGCTTGGGTCACCTCGGCAAAACGGTCGAAATAGTCCGGGAAAGTCTTGGCCACGGCTTGTGGCTCGTTGATCCGCAACGGCGTCCCCAGCGCCGCCAGCGAGAAGCACATGGCGATGCGGTGGTCATCGTAGGTATCGATCGCTGCCGGCTGCAGTTCTCCTCCGGGGGGCGGCGAGATCCGGATGAAATCCGACCCCGTGTCCACGGTGGCGCCGAGCTTGCGCAGTTCGCTCGCCATGGCTGCGATGCGATCGGTTTCCTTGACCCGCCAACTGGCGATGTTGTGCAAGGTGGTCGGCCCTTCGGCAAACAGGGCGACCGTCGCCAGAGTCATCGCCGCGTCCGGAATCCGGTTGCAGTCGAGGCTGATGCCCTGCAGCCTGCGCTGCGGCGCGGCCGCCTCGAGCCAGTTGCTGCCGCCGCGAATCTGTGCGCCCATCGCAGCCAGCGCATCGACGAAGCGGACGTCTCCCTGAATCGAATCGAGGCCCACTCCCTCGACCCGCAGCGGCCCCCCGCCCAGCGCGCCAAGCGCAAGAAAGTACGACGCCGACGAAGCATCGCCCTCGACGTACAACTCGCCCGGCGAGTGGTAGGCGCTGCCCGCCGGCACCGTGAAACGCTGCCAGCCCTCGCGCCGCACCTGCACGCCGAAGCGCGCCATGCTGGCCAGGGTGATTTCCACGTACGGTCGCGAAATCAGTTCGCCGACCACTTCCACCGTCGTCTCGCCGGCAAGCAGCGGCAGTGCCATCAGCAGGCCGCTGAGAAACTGGCTCGACACGTCGCCCCGCACGTGCACCCGCCCGACGGCCCGCGGCCGCGGCGGGCGAATTGCCAACGGCGGAAAACCCTCTGCGCCGAGATAGCTGATCTCGGCACCGAGCTCGCGCAAGGCGTCGACGAGATCGCCGATCGGCCGTTCGTGCATCCGCGGCACACCCGACAAGCGATAGTCGCCACCGGCAAACGCGAGCACCGCGGTCAACGGTCGCAAGGCGGTTCCCGCATTGCCGACGAAGAGATCCGCCCGCCGAACCGTGAAATTCCCGTTGACGCCGCTGATCAAGAGGCGGTTGCCCTCCCCGCTTTCGATATCGACACCGAGCGCGTGCAGCGCGTCGAGCATGCGCGCGGTATCGTCGGCGTGCAGCAGGTCGCAGATTTCCGTCTTGCCAGAGGCCAGCGCGGCGAGCAGGAGCATCCGGTTGGAGATGCTCTTCGAACCCGGCAGGCGAACCGTCCCCGCCGCCGCGAGCACCTGCGGCAGATCGATGTAATCCCCGCTCATTGGTTTGCCCACTCCCGGCGCGCTGTCCTGGCGATTTCGAAAATTGCTTCCAGGCTGCCGCCGTCGCCGCGCTGCAACACGTCCCGCAGTTCATCGAGCTGCGCCCGGTAGCGGTCGAGCTCTTCGAGCAGAGCCGAACGGTTGGCGAGGCAGATGTCGCGCCACATTTCCGGATGGCTCGCGGCGATGCGCGTGAAATCGCGGAAGCCGCTCGCCGCGAAGGCGAACAGCAGATCGCGGTTGTCGCGCCGTGTCAGCTCATGCACCAGGGCAAAGGACAGGACATGGGGCAGATGGCTGACCGCCGCGAAAATCCGATCGTGCTCGTCCGGCGCCAGCTCGCGGATCCGGCCGCCGCAGCACTGCCAGGCAGCGCGCACGCGGGCGACGGTCTGCACACTGTTTTCCGCCAACGGGGTCAGCACCACCTGCCTGTCGCGATAGAGATCGGCGCGCGCTGCCAGCGCACCGCTGTTCTCGGCGCCGGCGATCGGATGCGCAGGGACGAACTGGCCGATTCTTTCACCGAAATGCGCGCGTGCCGCGGCGACCACGTCTTCCTTGGTGCTGCCAGCGTCGGTGACCACAGTCTGCTCTCCCAGGCAGGGAGCGATGCGCGCCATGATCTCCGGCGTCTTCCCGACCGGCGTGGCAATCAGCACGAGATCGGCGTTCGACACCTCCTGCCCGACGTTGAAACCTGCGCGGTCGAGAATGCCGAGCTCCAGTGCCTGCGTCAAAGAGCCAAGCCGGCGCCCGAAGCCGACGATCTCCGCTGCCTGCCCAGCCGCCTTCAGTGCCAGTGCGAACGAGCCGCCGATGAGGCCTACACCAAAAATGACGACCTTGCCGAACATCGCCGGGCCGCTCACGGTCGACAGCGGCAGCGGCAGCGGCTCACAGCGCGACCTC
The DNA here is from genome assembly GCF_023806565.1 of Accumulibacter sp. Taxonomy (GTDB): domain Bacteria; phylum Pseudomonadota; class Gammaproteobacteria; order Burkholderiales; family Rhodocyclaceae; genus Accumulibacter. The sequence continues at coordinate 9,355 of NZ_JAMTDV010000111.1, forward strand.
CAGCGCGGCGAGAAAGCGGGCGTTTTCGCTTTCGCTGCCGATCGTCACGCGCAGCCAGTCGGGCATGCCGTAGCCGCCGATCGGACGGACGATCACTCCCTGCTGCAGAAGCCTCTGGTTCACCTGCGCAGCATCCGCCAGGCGGAAGGTGACGAAATTGCCATGCGACGGAATGTGGGTGCACCCCAGGCGTTTCAGGCCGCCAACGATCTGCGCCATGCCCGACCGATTCAGCGCATAGCTGCTGGCGACGAACTCGTGGTCGTCGAGCGCCGCCACCGCTGCCGCGATCGCCAGATTGTTGCAGTTGAACGGCTGGCGCACGCGGTTCATCAGATCGGCGATCTCGGCCGAGGTCAGCGCGTAGCCGACGCGCAGACCGGCCATGCCGTAGATCTTCGAGAAAGTGCGGGTGATCACCAGATTCGGCAGATCGGCCAGCCACGCCGTCGTATCGACCCGCTCGGCCGGAGTCAGGTATTCGTTGTACGCTTCGTCGAGGACCACCACGATGTGCGCCGGCACCGCCTGGAGAAAGGCCCGGAGCTGCGCATACGGAAGAAAGGTCCCGGTCGGGTTGTTCGGATTCGCGATCCAGATCAGATGCGTGTCGGCCCGGATCGCTGCCTGCATCGCGTCCAGATCGTGCCCGTAGTCGCGAGCGGTGACGACGATCGGCTCGGCGCCGGCGGCCAGCGTCGCCAGCGGATAAACGGCGAAGGCGTACTGCGCAAGAATCGCCGAGCGACCGGGCGCAAGGAAGACGCGAGCGACGATGTCGAGCACGTCGTTCGAACCGTTGCCGAGAACGATGCGTTCGCTGCCGAGACCGGTACGTTCGGTCAGCGCCTGCTTGAGCGCGAAATCGTCGGGATAGCGCGCCAGATCGGCGATCGCCCCGGTCACTGCCGCACGCGCCTTCGGGCTCATGCCCAGCGGATTTTCGTTGGAAGCCAGCTTGACGATCTGGTCGACGGCAAGTCCCATCTCGCGCGCCAGTTGAGTGATCGGCTTGCCCGGCTGATAGGGCGAGATGGCCCGGATGTACGGTAAAGATTGCTCGTAGAGTGTCATCGGCATTCCTCGCATCGAAAAACCCGCTCAGTAGGCGGCCACGGGATAGGAACCAAGAAGCTTGAGGTAAGGTGCCCGACGACCGAGCTCGGCAAGCGCGCTGCGCACCGGCGCGTCCTCGCGATGGCCTTCGAGATCGACAAAGAAGACATACTCCCACAGCGTGTGCCGCGCCGGGCGCGATTCGAGCCGGGTCATCGATACTCCCGCTTCGGAAAACGGAGCGAGCAGGCTGCCGAGCGCGCCGGTCTGGTTGTGCGCCGACATGATCAGCGATGTCTTGTCGCGCCCCGACGGCCCGGCGTCGTGCCGGCCGAGAACGACGAAGCGGGTGGTATTGTTCGGCTCGTCCTCGATGTTGCTGGCCAGCTCCGGCAACTGATAGCGCTCCGCCGCTGCCTGCCCGGCGATCGCCGCAGCCGCGCGCTCGCCCGCCGCCAGTTGTGCGGCCTGTGCGTTGCTGCCCACCGGGATGCGTTGCGCCTGCGGCAACGAGCGGTTCAGCCACTCGTGGCATTGCGCCAGCGACTGCGCGTGCGAATAGACCTTGCTGACGTCACTCAGCGTAGACTCCCGGGAAAGCAGATGCTGATGGATGCGCAGCACCACCTCGCCACAGATTTTCAGCGGTGTCGTCAGCAGCAGGTCGAGCGTGCGTCCGACCGCGCCCTCGGTCGAATTCTCGATCGGCACGACGGCATAATCGGCGTGATGCGCCTCGACCTCGCGGAACACGTCGTCGATCGAGACTTGCGGCATCAGCCGCGCCGCGTGACCGAAGTGCTTGACCGCCGCGCTCTCCGAGAAAGTGCCGAGCGGCCCGAGGAACGCGATGCCGAGCGGCTTTTCGAGCGACAGACACGCCGACATCACCTCGCGGAAGAACCAGGTGACGCTTTCGTTCGACAACGGCCCCGGGTTGATCGCCTGGATGCGCTGCAGCACCTGCGCCTCGCGCTCCGGCCGGTAGATGAAGCCGGCCTCGCCGTGGCGCGCCTTGATTGCGCCGACCTGTTGCGCATAGCGCGCCCGCTGGTTGAGCAGGTCCAGCAATTGCCGATCGACCCCGTCGATCAGCGTACGGACGACCGCCAGTTCACTCTGGAGGTCGCCGCTCATCCGGCAGATCCGTGCCCGGATCGCGCCCGACGGGCGGGGAATTCGACGCCCGGGAGAGCGATCATGCGCCCTGCTCCGGCTCCGGATCGGTGCCGGAAGGCTCGGCGGACGCGCGACTCGATTCGTCGCCGAGTTCGCTGTCTTCTTCGGTTTCGACGATCTTTTCCAGACCGGCGAGCTTCTCGCCGGCGTCGAGTGCGATCAGCGTCACGCCCTGCGTCGCCCGGCCGAGTTCGCGAATCTCGCGCACCCGCGTGCGGATCAGCACACCCCCGGTGGTGATCAGCATGATCTCGTCTTCATCGCGCACCAGGCGGGCAGCGACGACCTTGCCGTTGCGCTCGCTGGCGGCAATCGCGATAACTCCCTGCGTGCCCCGCCCCGAATGGCGAAAATCAGCCAGCGCGGTGCGCTTGCCGAAGCCGTTCTCGGTGGCCACCAGAACCGTTTGCTGATCGTTGTCGGCGACCAGCAGCGACAGGACCCGTTGATTGTCGCCCAGGCGCATGCCGCGGACGCCGCGCGCCGTGCGGCCCATCGCCCGCACGTCCTCCTCGTCGAACCACACCGCCTTGCCGACGTCGGAAACGAGGACCACATCCTGCGAGCCGTTGGTGATTTCGGCGCCGATCAGAACGTCGTCCTCGTCGAGCGCGACGGCGATGATGCCGGCCTTGCGCGGATTCGAGAAATCGGACAGCGGCGTCTTCTTGACCGTCCCGTTGGCCGTGCACATGAAGATGTAGCGGTCGTCGGCAAATTCCCTGACCGGCCGGATGGCGCTGATCTTTTCGCCGTCCTCGAACGGGAAGAGGTTGACGATCGGCTTGCCGCGGCTGCTGCGCGTCCCCTGCGGCACCT
>NZ_JAMTDV010000112.1 GCF_023806565.1 Accumulibacter sp.
TTTCATTGGTGCCCCCACGCGGAATCGAACCACGACCTGATGATTACAAATCAACCGCACGACCTTCATGCTACGGGGGCAATTGTCGTCGCCGCGTGTGATTATAGCCGAACCGATCGTCCGCGAATCATCTGGCGCCTGCCCGGGAGCGGGTGCGCGACCATCTAGCCTTGCTCGGGGGACGACGAGTGTCCAGGGGAAGCGCTGCAAAGTCCTTTTCACTCTTGTGTGTGCGAATCCCCGCCTTGTTGCGCGATGTCAGACCGGGGCAAGGTCACGGAGTGGCGTTCGGCTGCGGTTTCCGACCGCCGATCCCCCTGCTAGAATGTCTGGATTGCCGTTTCGCCAGAAAGCCATGGCCAGCCCCCCGAATCCGTCGGAAATTGCTCGTGAGACTTTGCGTCGGCTGGCCGCTCGCCGCATGGCGCCGTCTCCCGAGAACTACCACAAGCTTTACAACGAGATTGCCGGGACTACCGGAGATGTCATCGAACTCTTTCCGGAGCGCGAATTGCGGGCAATCCAGAGTGCCTTGCCGAGAGAGACTCTCGTCCAGCAGAAATTCGCCAGAAGGTTCGACATGGCGGTCAATGGCCGCAACTGGGCGCAGGTTCGGGAGTGTGTTGCGGATCTGGTCAGGCAGCTCGGCGAGGAGCGGGACTTGCCGTGGACCGGGCTGCTTGCTGAATTTCTTCGCCAATGGGAAGGCAGGCAGGCCGGCCTGACCGCGGCACGCAAGCGCGAGGCTGTCGAGCGTGTGCTCTCCGGCGCTGCGGGCAACAACGAGTTGCTGTTTGGGCGATTGCAGGGCTTGGTGAAATCGTGGTCGACCAGCGCGCCTGCCGATGAGGAAATCCCTCTCGTGGGCGACGAGGCAGAAGTCCCTCAAGGCAGCGTGCCGGTCGTCGGCGATGTCGTCTCCGACTTGGCGCAGCGGATCGGCGAGGAGTCGTCCGAGCTGCGAGATCTCTTCGCCTACACTTTTGAAGTGCTCATTGCGGCACAGTTGGGCGATGAGCCTGAGCTCGCGGCGGACGCACGCGTGCTTGCCCGCAAGGTCCGCCATGCCACGACGCGGCAGGCCTTGTCAGGTCTGCAGGCGGGCATCAAGCGTTTTGCCTTTCGCCTCGAGATTCTCACGGGAGACCGTGCCGAACTGCGCGCAGGGTTGCTCAACCTGCTGCAGTTGCTGCTCGAAAACGTAGGCGAGCTGGTCGTCGAGGATCGCTGGCTGGTCGGACAGATCGCTGTCGTCCGTGACATCTTTTCCGGTCCCATCAACTTGCGCTCGATTGGCGACGCCGAGCTTCGTCTCAAGGAAGTGATCTTCAAGCAGAGCCAGCTCAAGCACAGCCTCAACGAAGCAAGGGAAAGTCTCAAGCAGATGCTGGCCGGTTTTGTCGACCATCTCGCCGAATTCGCGGATTCCACTTCCGACTATCACGACAAGATCGAAGCCTGCGCGGTCAAGATCGGCAAGGCGGAAAACATTACCCAGCTGGAGGATGTGCTTGCGGAAGTGATCCGCGAGACACGCATCATCCAGTTGAACGCGCAGCGTTCGCGCGACGATCTTCGCGCCACGCAGCAGCGTGTGCGTGAAGCCGATAGGAAAGTCAGCGAGTTGCAGGCGGAGCTGGATCGGGCGAGCGCGCTCGTGCGGCACGACCAACTGACTGGTGCCCTCAACCGTCGTGGTCTGGAGGAAGCGTTCGACAAGGAAGTTGCGCGCGCACAGCGTCACCATTCGACACTCTGCGTGGCCATGCTCGACATCGACAATTTCAAACGACTCAACGATTCGTTGGGCCATGACGCGGGCGATGCGGCACTGATTCACCTGGCGACCGTCATCCGGGAAACGATGCGGCCGCAGGACACTGTCGCGCGCTTCGGTGGCGAGGAATTCATCATCGTCCTTCCCGACACGTCGCTCGAGGATGCGCGGAAGGCCATCGTCCGCCTGCAGCGCGAGTTGACACGACGGATCTTCCTGCACGACAACAACCGGCAGTTGATCACCTTCAGCGCCGGGGTGAGCGAGCTGCGACCCGGTGATACGCAGGCTTCGATCAGCAAGCGGGCCGACGAGGCAATGTACGCTGCCAAGCAGGCGGGGAAGAATCGGGTAATGGTGGCCTGAGTTTGCTGCTGCTCGGCTTGCGCGCCATCTTGCTCACACCGGCATTCCCATACCGCGGGCCGCCTGGTGCGCCAGATGCTTCAGCACCTCGCCGGCGGCCAGCAGCCCGAACGGCGCCGTAACGCAAACCGACGAGCCGAAGCCGGCGCAGCTCAGACCGCTTTGCGGCGGCGGTGCACAGGAATCGGTGGGAGGTGGATAACGTAGCGGCTCGCTCGAAAAGACGGCCGGCACGCCGAATTTCTTCCTGGCCTCGCGACTGAAGCCGTACTCCTTGCGGAGCAGCGAGCGCACCTTTGCGAGCAGCGGATCCTGGATGGCCAGCGCGAGGTCGGCGATTCCGATCCGGGTGGGGTCGATCTGGCCGCCGGCACCACCGGCCGTGATCATCGGCACGCCGCTGCCCTTCGACCAGGCGATCATTGCCGCTTTGGCGCGCACCTGGTCGATGGCATCGATGACGTAGTCGAGTCCACCGTCAAACAGAGTGCGCACGTTTTCCGGCGTTACGAAGTCTTCGATTTCAACGACGGCACAGTTCGGATTGATCGTCCGGATCCTTTGCGCCATGGCGCTGACCTTGGCCTTGCCGAATTCGCCGTCGAGGGCATGTACCTGCCGGTTGACGTTCGATTCCGCAACCATGTCCAGGTCGACCAGCGTGATCCTGCCGATCGCCGAGCGCGCCAAGGCCTCGGCCGCCCACGAGCCCACCCCGCCGATGCCGACCACCGCCACGTGCGCGTCAGCGAAGCGTCGCAGCGCTTCGGCGCCGTACACGCGGGTGGTTCCGCTGAAGCGACGCGCCGGGTCGAAGTTCTCTGGGCTCACTGTGGTCCCAGGTTGCGACGTATGACCTGGTTGAACGGTTCGATCCACTCCGGAGCAAACTGTTTGTCGCAGGCGTTGATTTCGGCGATCGCTCGCAGCAGCGAACGGTTCCGGCTACGGTGGCCGTGCTTCAGCATGACTGCTTCAAAGGCATCCACGATTGCCAGCACTTTGGCACCGGGAGCGATCTCGGCTGCCTTGAGGCCGGCCGGATAGCCATCGCCTGCAGGAGTCTCGTGGTGTTGCAGGACCATTTCCGCTGCTCCCGACCAGCCCGCCATCCTCGACAGCAAGCCGGCCGCGCTGGCCGGATGGGTTTGCAACAACTGCTTTTCAGCCGGGCTCATCTTGCCGTCCTTGAGCCATACCGACTCCGGCAGAAACATCATTCCGACATCGTGCAAACATACGGCCGCCTCAAGCTGCTGTGGGTCGATGCGATCGCCGGCCACTTGATTGGTCTGTAGCGCAAGGCGAAGAATGCGCTGCGTTCGACCCTTGAAAAGAGGCGAACGGGCTTCGAACTGACCGGCCAAGCCATGAAAGAAAAGCAGGTCGGCGGCCAACTGTGACCTGTCGCCATTGCCCGTAGTGGCAGGCTGGTCGTTCCTGGCGCGCGCGGCGCCAACCAGCGGACGAAAGCCGGTGACGGTCTCGATTACGGCAACCGCGCTTTCCTCGACCTTGGCAGGCGCCGCCAGCGCCAGTTGTTCGAGTCCTTCGATCAACGGCACCAACTGCAGATTGTCCAGCCTATCCCCAGAAGACAGGCGGGCGACCGCGAGCTCAAGGCGGTCGATCGCCAGCAGAATCAACTCGGCCAACTGCTCTGAGAACGGCAAGGCGTCGCTGCGAATGCGGGCGAGGAGGGTCTCGATTGGATGAACGATGGCCACCGCCACGTCGACCTTGCACAAGCCGGCGTCCCCCTTGACGTTGTGCAGAGCGCGAAAGAGCTTGCCGATTACCTCGCGGTCGGTTGGTGTGCTGCGCAGGCGAGTGACGTCGCGCTCGATGCCGGGAACGTAATCCCGCAGCACGTCGATGAAGTCCTGCAGGGCTTCCCGGTCGGTAAGCACCGCCGTGGCGATCTTCTGTAAGTCCATGGCGCGTATTCCCCCTAATCCCCCGGCGTGCCGTAAATTGTAGCGGAAAGCTGGGAAGCAAGCGGTTCTCTCGGGTGTCTTCGGAAGCGGTCTTCGATGATGATTCTCTGCCATTCCTACCAGATTCACGCCTGGCAGGCAGACACTTGCGGGCTTCCGTGGGACTTCGCTGTCGCACGGCGCGATGACTGGTCAGCCGGCACGATGGATCCCGTCACCGACCAGGAGGAAAGTCATGATCGCTTCCCTCTTGTCGCCCCATGCCAATTTGCTGGACAGGGGAAAAGGGGGGGCTGTGAGTCGTTCTCGCGACTTTCACGTTACACTTTCAACTTTTTTGCGAGGAAACCAAATGCCCATCGTCACCACACCCAGCGGCTTGCAGATCGAAGACATCATCGTTGGCAGCGGACCCACTGCGGTCAGTGGCCAGCACGTCATCGTCCATTACACAGGCTGGCTGGCCGACGGCAAGAAGTTCGATTCCAGTGTCGATCGTAACGAACCGTTCCGTTTTCCGCTCGACGGCCGGCACGTCATTGCCGGCTGGGAGGAGGGCGTACCGGGAATGAGCGTCGGCGGGATTCGCAAGCTCACGATTCCCGCCGAGCTCGCGTATGGCGCTCGTGGCGCTGGCAAGCTGATCCCGCCGCACGCAAAGCTGGTCTTCGAGATCGAACTGCTGGACATTGCCTGAGCGATGTCCGACGGCCAGCGCAGGGGACCGGCGCCGCCGCCTGGGGGGGGCCGGGCAGGGGGACGCAAGTTGGTCGCGGGCGTGGCCGGCGGCAAGCGACCGGGGCCTGCAGGCCTCCAGCAGACTCCGGCACTAGCCCGGCCGTCGGCGCTGACCGGGGCTGCCGCGGGCGTCACGGGCCCGGGCGGTGTCCGCATTTCCAAGCTGTTGGCCGAGCGCGGTCTCTGTTCGCGTCGTGATGCCGATGAATACATCGCGCGTGGCTGGGTCTTCGTAGACGGGCGCCGGATCAGCGAGCTCGGGACGCGCGCCGATCCGGGAGCGGCAATCACTCTCGACCGGCAGGCGCAGGCGAAGCAGCAGAGCCGGTTGACCATCCTGCTGCACAAGCCGGTCGGTTATGTCTCCGGGCAGCCGGAGCCCGGCTGTACGCCGGCAGCCTCCCTGATTCGAGCGGATACCCAGGTCCGCACGCCGGACACTCCAGCTTTTCATCCTTCGTGCCTGCACGGGCTTGCACCGGCCGGCCGGCTGGACATTGATTCGACCGGACTGCTGATACTTACGCAGGATGGTCGGGTCGCGCGCCAGTTGATTGGCGAGGACTCGATGATCGACAAGGAATACCTGGTGCGCGTCGTTGGGCATCTCGACGACAAAGGGCTTGCCTTGTTGCGCCATGGCCTCAGCCTGGACGACCGCAAGCTGAAACGTGCCCGGGTCGAATGGCTCAACGACGACCAACTTCGCTTCGTCCTGCTCGAAGGCAGAAAGAGGCAAATCCGGCGCATGTGCGAGTTGGTCGGCCTGCGCGTCACCGGTCTCAAGAGAGTCCGCATCGGGGCGGTTCGGCTCGCCGATCTGCCACTCGGTCAATGGCGCTTCCTGCGCCCGGGCGAGACCTTCTGACAGCCGCCAGCGATCAGAGAAAGACGGGTTCCGGCGTCAGTTCGACAGCGAAACGCCTGCGCACGTCGGCCTGTACGGCGCGTGCCAGGGTCACCACCTCGTTGCCCGGCGCGCCACCACGATTCACCAGGACCAGCGCCTGCTTCTCGTACATGCCGACGCGACCGAGGTTCCTGCCCTTCCAGCCGCTCTGTTCGATCAGCCAGCCGGCAGCGAGCTTGACGCGCCCATCGGCCTGCGGGTAACGCGGCAGTTGCGGATGGGCTCGGGCCAGCTCTTCGGCGAGTAACGCGTCCACCACCGGGTTGTGGAAAAAACTGCCGGCGTTTGGCAGTACAGCCGGATCCGGCAGCTTGCGCGTGCGCACGGCGATCACCGCCGCAGCAATCTGCCGGGCGTCCGGGTGCGCAATTCGCTGGCGATCGAGTTCGGCCGCCAGTTCGCCGTAGCCGGTCAGTGCCTGCCAGGACTTTGGCAGGCGCAAGGTCACGCGCGTGATGATCATGCGCGCGTCGAGGTGCCATCCCTGCTGGCGGAAAATGCTGTCGCGGTAGGCGAAACGGCACGCCGCACGATCCAGCCGCCGAATTTTCCCGGTCAGCAGATCGCAGGCTTCGAGCGAAAGAAAACGGTCGGCCAGTTCGAGGCCGTAGGCACCGATGTTCTGGATCGGTGCTGCGCCGACCGTTCCCGGAATCAGCGCCAGATTTTCCAGTCCGGGCCAGCCCTGGGCAAGTGTCCACTCGACCAGTCGATGCCAGCTTTCGCCGGCACCCGCGCGCACGTACCAAGCATCATCGTCCTCGCCGATGAGCTGCCGCCCGCCGATCGCCATGTGCAGCAGCAGGCCGTCGAAGTCGCCGGTGAGCACCAGGTTGCTGCCCGCACCGAGAACGAAGCGACGAGCCCAGCTGCAGCTGCCGGCGACCTGTGCGAGCTGCGCAGGCGAGCTGATCTCTGCGTAGAAAGCGGCCCGGCCGGGCAGGGCCAGGGTTGTCCGCGTCGACAGGTCGACATCTCGCGTCACGAGGTCGGCAAGTTGCCCGTCGGACATCGGCGGTCTGGCGCCTTGTCAGAGCAGCGGAGCCAGCCAGCGCCGGGCGTCGGCGACGCTGAAGCCGGCACGCTGTGCCCAGTCTTCCAGTTGGTCCTGTGCGATCTTGCTGACGGCGAAATATCGTGCCTGTGGATGCGCCAGATAAAAGCCGGAAACCGCCGCTGCCGGAGTCATCGCGAAGGACTCGGTCAAACCGATTCCGGCGTTGTGTGGTGCATCGAGGAGTTGGAAGAGGTCTCGCTTGGCGGTGTGATCCGGGCACGCCGGATACCCCGGAGCCGGTCGGATGCCGCGATATTCCTCGCGAATCAGCGCCGTCGAGTCGAGCGTTTCATCGCTTGCGTAACCCCAGTAATGGCGTCTCACCTGCTCGTGCAACCACTCGGCGCAGGCTTCGGCAAGGCGATCGGCGATCGCCTTCAAGAGGATCGCGTGGTAGTCGTCGTGGGCCGCTGCGAACTCGGCGAGCTTCTCCTCGATGCCAAAACCCGCGGCGACTGCAAAAGCGCCGATCCAGTCGGCGGTGCCGCGCTCGGCCACAAAGTCGCTCAGGCATTGGTGCGGCTTCCCGGCCGGGCGCTCGTGCTGCTGGCGCAGGTTGTGCCAGCTCATCAGGCGCCTGGTGCGCGATTCGTCGGAATAGATTTCGATGTCGTCGCCGACGGCGTTGGCTGGGAAGAGGCCGAAAACGGCGTTGGCGCTCAGCCAGCGCTCACCGATGATCCTTTCCAGCATCGCTTGCGCGTCGCTGAATACGCCGCGTGCGGTCGCGCCGACGACCGCATCGTCGAGGATCTTCGGGAAGCTGCCGGCGAGATCCCAGGTCTGAAAGAACGGCCCCCAATCGATGTATTCGGCGAGGGTCGTCAGATCGACCTCGCGCAAGACGTGCAGGCCCGGAGCTTTCGGGGCGCTGGGGCGGTAGCCGGGATCGGCGTTCCACGCGAAGCGGTTGTTGCGCGCGAATTCCAGTGTCACCAGCTGGATGCCCTTCTTGTTCGCGTGCTGTGCGCGCACCCGCTCGTGATCGGCAGCCAGTTCGGCGCGAAAGCCCGCGGCCTGGTCGATCGACAGCAGTCGGGTGACGACGCCGACGGCGCGCGAGGCGTCGGGGACATACACCACTGGTCCCGAATAGTGCGGCGCGATCTTGATCGCCGTGTGTGCACGGCTGGTCGTTGCACCGCCGATCAACAGCGGTATCGGCGAATCGCCGCTCCCGGCGAAGCCGAGACGTTCCATTTCCGCGGCGACATGGCTCATTTCCTCCAGCGACGGGGTGATCAGCCCGGACAGACCGATCGCCTGCGCGCCGTGTTCGCGCGCCGCGTGCAGAATCCGCTCGCACGCTACCATGACGCCGAGGTCGATGACTTCGTAGCCGTTGCAGCCGAGCACGACACCGACGATATTCTTGCCGATGTCATGAACGTCGCCCTTGACCGTGGCGACGACGATGCGGCCCTTGCTGCTGGCGCCGGTGCGCAGTTTCTCCGCCTCGATGAAGGGGATCAGATGCGCCACCGCCTGCTTCATCACGCGCGCCGACTTGACCACCTGCGGCAGGAACATCCTGCCGGCGCCGAAGAGGTCGCCGACGACGTTCATGCCGTTCATCAGCGGGCCTTCGATCACCGCCAGCGGCGGTTGGCCAGCGGCGGCCAGGGCCATGCGGCATTCCTCGGTATCGGCGACGACGAAATCGGTGATTCCCTTGACCAGCGCGTGCGCCAGACGCTCTTCGACGGGCAGCGCCCGCCACGCGAGATCGGGACCACTTTCGCGGGACTTGCCTTCCCTGACCGTCTGGGCAAACTCCACCAGAGCCTCGCCGGCGTCGCGAGTGCGGTTGAGCACCACGTCCTCGACCTTTGCGCGCAGCACTGGTTCGAGATCGTCATAGACGCCGAGCATGCCGGCGTTGACGATACCCATCGACAGCCCGGCCTGGATCGCGTGGTAGAGAAAGACCGTGTGAATCGCCTCGCGCACTGCATCGTTGCCGCGGAAGGCGAAGGAGACGTTCGACACGCCTCCCGACACCTGTGCTCCCGGCAGGTTGGCGCGAATCCAGGCGCAGGCGTCGATGAAGTCGACCGCGTAATTGTTGTGCTCCTCGATGCCGGTGGCGATGGCGAAAATATTCGGGTCGAAGATGATGTCCTCGGGCGGGAAGGCGGCCTGTTCGGTGAGCAAGCGGTAGGCGCGGGCGCAGATCGCGGTCTTGCGGGCGAAGGTATCGGCCTGCCCGGCCTCGTCGAACGCCATCACCACCACTGCCGCTCCGTAGCGGCGGGCCAGTCGGGCCTGGCGCAAGAACTCGGCCTCGCCTTCCTTCATCGAGATCGAGTTGACGATGCCCTTGCCCTGGATGCATTTGAGACCGGCCTCGATGACTTCCCATTTCGACGAGTCGATCATGATCGGCACGCGCGCGATGTCGGGCTCGCTGGCGATCAGCTTCAGGAAGCGATCCATCGCCGCCTTCGAGTCGAGCATCGCCTCGTCCATGTTGATGTCGATGAGCTGCGCGCCGTTCTCCACCTGTTGGCGGGCAACCGCGAGCGCGTCGTCGAAACGTCCGTCGAGAATCATCCGGGCGAAGACGCGCGAGCCGGTGACGTTGGTCCGCTCACCGACGTTCACGAACAGCGAGTCGCTGCCGACATTGAACGGTTCGAGACCCGACAGGCGGAGCTGCCGTGGAAGCTGCGGGACGACACGCGGCCGGATTCCCGCCACGCTCGCGGCGATCGCCGCAATGTGCTCGGGCGAGGTGCCGCAGCAGCCACCGACGATATTGACAAAGCCCTTTTTCGCCCAATCCGTGATTTCCGCGGCCAGTTGCGCGGGCGTCTCGTCGTAACCGCCGAAAGCATTCGGCAAGCCGGCGTTGGGATGCGCGGAGACGAAGCAGTCGCAACGATGCGACAGCTCTTCGACGTACTGGCGCAGTTCGCCGGCGCCGAGCGCGCAGTTGAGGCCGAAGCTGAGCGGGCGGACGTGGTTCAGCGAGTTCCAGAAAGCCTCGGCGGTCTGTCCCGACAGGGTTCGTCCGGAAGCGTCGGTGATCGTTCCGGAGATCATTACCGGCCAGCGCCGGCCGGCTGCCTCGAAGTGTTGTTCGATTGCGAACAGCGCCGCCTTGGCGTTCAGCGTGTCGAAGACGGTCTCGACCAGCAGGAGGTCGGCACCGCCATCGCACAGTCCGCGAATCGCTTCGCGGTAGCTTTCGACCAGCTCATCGAAGCGGACGTTGCGGTAGCCTGGGTCGTTCACATCCGGCGAGATCGACGCGGTGCGCGAGGTTGGTCCGAGAACACCAGCGACGAAGCGCGGCTTGGCCGGGTTCCTGGCGGTAAAGTCGTCGCACACGGACCGCGCCAGTGCTGCACCGGCAAGGTTCAACTCATGGACGATCGCTTCGAGGTGGTAATCTGCCTGCGAAATGCTCGTCGAGTTGAACGTGTTCGTTTCGATGATGTCGGCGCCGGCTGCCAGATACTCCGCGTGGATCGCCCGGATGACGTCCGGCCGTGTGAGCAGCAGCAGATCGTTGTTCCCCTTCAGATCATGCGCATGCTGCGCGAAGCGGCTGCCACGGTAATCCGCCTCCTGCAGTCCGCGCCGCTGGATCATCGTGCCCATCGCCCCGTCGAGGACAAGGATGCGTTGCTCGAGAAGCGCCTTCAGTTCGGCGGTACGGTCAGGCTGCGTCGCTGGCATGGAATTTCCCTGGTTTCTTGGCGGTTCGAGTGCGGTGGCTGCAAAACAGAAAACCCGTCGGCGCAAAGCTCGACGGGTCTTGATATGGACCTCGCTTTAGCGGCATTTTTAGGGCGCCCGCAATCTGTTGATGTCAAATCGGCGCCGCCCTGGAAGTGCCCAAGGCAGGTATGCGAATCTACCCGCCGGGGAATGCGTTGTCAAGGCAGGTGCAGGGCAGATGCCAGGCGTGACAATTTCCCAGCGCCAGCAATTTGGCCCTCGCACCCCAGCGCGCCGCCAATCGATTCAATCGTCACCCGCGCAAAGAGCTTGCGTCGCTGTCATCGCGAGGCTGGATGTGCCTGGTGCCCCTGATCTGCAATTCGATCATCGCCGCCAGCGGCGAGAGGTCGTTGACCTGGGTGTTGTCGAGGGAGAGCCATGTCAAGCCGGAGATCGCCGCCAACGGCGAGGGGTCGCTGACCTGGGTGTTGTTGAGGGAGAGCTGTTTCAAGCCGGTGATTGCCGCCAGCGGCGAGAGGTCGCTGACCTGGGTGTTGTCGAGGGAGAGCTGTTTCAAGCCGGTGATCGCCGCCAGCGGCGAGAGGTCGCTGACCTGGGAGTTGTCGAGGAAGAGCTCGGTCAGGCCGGTGATCGCCGCGAGCGGCGAGAGGTCGCTGACCTGAGTGTTGTTGAGGGAGAGCTGTTTCAAGCCGGTCATCGCCGCCAGCGGCGAGAGGTCGCTCAATGGGACGCCATCGACATCCAGGATTCGCACGCCGGACCACCCCGCGAGCGCCGAGAGGTTCGAGAACGCTGGATCACGAATGATCAGCAGTCTCGTCGCTGCCGAAGTGGAGATGGTTGCCAATTCCCCGGACGCGCTGGCAGGAAAGGTCTGCCCCTCGTCGTCAAGCGCCTCGCCGGCCGCGCGAACGACGCAGGCAATCCCCGCGTCGATCAGAAGCTGCAGCACGACGGGCTCGCGCCACGGTTCCCGCGACTCCGACCAGGCACGACGGGCGCAGGCGTCAAGCAGGGCCTCTTTGCTCGGCTCGCTCAGGCGGACGTGTCGGTCGCCGACGATCCTGGCGGCGACGGCAAAACGCGCATCGTCCCCGTACTCAGCCGCCAGCCAATCGCCCGACTCATCCCGGAAAGCGGCTTCCGCGAGGTCATCGAGCCAGCCGCTGTCGCGTTCGCTCGAAAGCTTCTCGAAAAGAAAGACGAACGTCTCGCGCCAGAAGGCATTGGCCGCCCAGTCGCGCAATTTCGTGCGACTCACCGTCCCGTCGCTGCTTTCACCTTTCCGGCTAAACGCGGGGCTGACGACCCGCTCCGCCAGATAACAGGCGCAGAAATACTCCTGAAAGCTCAAGGAGCCTAGCAAAAATAAGTTGAACAAATATGGCCCGGGGAATACCATGTGGTCATGGATAGCATGGAATCCGTAGGTGCCAAGTACCAAGCGCTGTCGGGTCGCTTGGACGAAGCGACGCTGAGACTGTGGGTAGCTGCGGAAGCTCGGAGCCTCGGCCGCGGAGGGGTGAGCTTGGTGGCGAAGGCGGTGGGCGTATCACGAACGACGATTTACGCGGGCTTGGCGGAAATTGCGGCGATGGACGGATCGCGGGGAAGCGGGGGCGCTGTGGCGATGGAGACTGGCGCAGGGAGCCGGCGCGTTCGTGCGCGAGGGGGATGTCATTGACCGCCGTTATGGAGCCACCGATGATCGGCGTAATGGAGCCATATTG
>NZ_JAMTDV010000113.1 GCF_023806565.1 Accumulibacter sp.
CGCCGGCTTCGACGGCTGCGAGCTGGTCCTTGTCGCCCAGCAGGATCAGGCGGGCGGCGGGCGGTACCGCCTCGCACAGCCGGCAAGCCAGCGCGAGATCGAGCATCGACGCTTCGTCGACGATCAGCGCGTCGATCGGCAACGGGTTTTCCGCATGGTGCCGAAAGCGACCGGTTTCCGGGGTGACGCCGAGCAAGCGGTGCAGCGTGTGCGACTCGTTCGGCAGCAGCGCCCGCAGCTCTGCCGGCAGGCTGGCGGCACGCCGGCGCAGCGCTTCGAGCATGCGCGCCGCGGCCTTGCCGGTGGGAGCAGCGAGCGCGATGCGCAAGTGCGGGTTCTCGGTCAGCAGGCACGCGAGCAGCGCGACGACGGTGGTGGTCTTGCCGGTTCCCGGACCACCGCTGATGATCGTCAACCGGCCGCGCCAGGCGAGCGCAACCGCCAGCTTCTGCCAGTCGGGACGGGCGCCGTCTCGCTGCGAATTTCCGGCGAAGAGCTGATCGAGCTGCTGCCGCGCCGCTTCGCCCGGTGCGGCCGGGAGCGGTGCGCAGCGCCGCCGGAGATTCGCCGCCAGGCGAAGCTCGCAGGCAAAATGACGGTAGAGGTAGATGCGACCGTCGTCATCGATGAGCAGCGGCAGTGCGCGCGGCTCGCTTGCCACCGCCACCATGTGGCTGGCGAGCAGGCGCCGAAGCACTTCGCCCGGCGAGTGATCGGCGTGCGCTGCTGCGAGATCGTCGAAGCGCGTGCAGACGTGACCGTCCTGCGTCGCCAGGCTGGCGTTGCGCGCAGCCGTCGCCACGATGGCAAGACTGTCTGCGGGCGCTCCCGCCTGTCTGGCCCAGTCGACGACATGGCGCGCAAACCCTTCGGCGAGGTCATCGGCTGCGCTCGTGGCGGCCGGTCTGGTCGCCGAGGAAGCGGTGCGCGAGTTCATGCGACAGCGGCGCGGGTTCCCGCCAGCAACGCGTCGAGCGAGGCGATGGTGCCCGCGCTCGGCCGGTGATGGTAGATGCCGCAGGCGATCGATTCTCCGTCGGCAGCCACCATCCGCCAGGCGGGGCGGACGCCGCGCACGAAGAGGTAGAGGACGCCGCCGAAATCGCGCTCGTAATCGTAATCGGGGATGCGCCGGCGCAGGTAGCGGTGCAGGGCGACCGTGTAGATCAGGTACTGCAGGTGGTAGCCGTGCTCCGCCATCGCGGCCGCGATCGGTGCGCAATCGTAGTCGGCAGACGTGTAGCCGAGATGGTTCGACTTCCAGTCGAGAACGTAGTAGCGGTCGGCGTGACAGAAGACCAAGTCGATGAAGCCCTTGAGGTACCCCGCCAGCGGCGGGAAGCCGAGTCTCGGCATGGCGTAACCGTGCTTCTGCAGCCAGCCGTTGAGCACTTTCGGAGTGATTTCTCCGGTGGACAGGTGGAAGCCGAGCTCCACCAGCCGCCCCCGGCGTCCCAGCGCGCCGAGGACGATGCCGCCCGGCAGCGTCGTCGCCAGCACGTCGTCGAGCAGGCGACGCAGCATTCGTGCCAGGCGCCTGTCGGCTTCAGTTGCCGGCAGACCCGGCAGTGCCTGTGGGTGGGCGGCGAGCACGCGCGCGATCGCATCCGGCCAGCCGTCCGGATCGGTGAAGTCGATTGCTTCGAACAGCGCGTGCAGACAATCGCCGGCGGCCGCTCCGCGCGGAAAGTGCAGGATGTCGTCGGCTGCCAGTTCGCCTGCGCTGTCTTCGCTGCGCGCCGCTGACATCGGCGAGCGTTCGCCGCGGCCGTCGTGATCGCAGGCCGCGGCTTCGTGCCCGGCGCCGTGTTGCAGGCTGCTGAAGCTCGCGAGCTGCCAGCCGGGCGGCAGCCTGCCGGGTGGAGCCAGCGCCGCGAGGCTGTCGGCGGCCAGCGCGTCGCGAGCGAGCGGGGTGGCTGCTGCGCTGGGCAGATCGGCAAGGGACAACTGCGGAGCCGCCGCATCGGCGAGCGCCTGCCAGGCATTCTCGATGGTGGCAGGCGGCAGATCGTGAACTCGCCACTCGGAGTAGCCGAGGTTGCGGCCGGCAACCAGCCAGTTGAGCAGGCTGCGCGTACCCTGGGTCAGCGAGCGCCGGCCGAAGTTCGCAGTGGCGTAACAGCCGGCCACCAGGTAGCAGCGGTACACGGCTCTGGTCAGCGCGACGTAGAGCAGGCGCATCTGCTCGGCGTCCTTCTCCTGCTGCTGCCGCGCCTTGATTTCCGCCGCTTCGCCCGCTTCCACTTCGGGCCGGAAGTCGATCACCGGCCGACCATCGTCGTCATGGTATTCGCTGCCCTCGAGCTTGCGCTCGGGCGACGGTCGTCCGTCCCAAAGCAGCGGACAGAACACGACTCCGTATTCGAGTCCCTTGGCGCGATGGATGGTGACGATCTGCACCAGCTTGCGATCCGATTCGAGACGCAACTGGGCGACCTCGTCGGTGCCACCTTCTCGCCGTCTGCCGGTGAACCAGTGCAGCAGCGCGTCCGGGGCGGGATGCTCGACGGCGGCCTGCTGCAACAGCTCGCCGAGATGCAGCAGGTTGGTCATTCGCCGTTCGCCGTCACCGCGCGCGAGCAGGCGCCGAGCCACCGACTCGCCATCCAGCCAATTGCGGAACATCACGCCGAATCCACGGCGCAGCCACGTTTCATGGTAGGCATGGAAACGTGACAGGACCTGCAGCAGCGCCACTTCGTCGGCGGCCAGCGCGGCTATGGCGGTGGCGTCGTGGCCAAGCAACTCGGTGGCCAGGGCCGCGTAGAGCAGCGCCGGGCGGCCCGGTTCGACGATGGCTACGAGCACACGTTCGAGTTCCTCGGCGTCGGAGGAGTGGAAAATGCTCTGTTGCGAAAGCTCGACGCAGCCAACGCCGACCTGCTGCAGCGCTTCGCGCGTCAGCCGGCCGTGCGCATGGCTCTTGACCAGGATGGCGATGTCACCGGGCGCCAGCGGACGCTCGCCGATCGTCACCCGGCCCGCCTGCGCATCGCGCAGCAGACGCGCCACCTCGCCGGCGGTGGCACGCAGTGCCTCGCCGATCGCTTGCGCGCGCAGCAGATACTCGCCGTCCCGCTTCGGCAGGCGCCAGATGCGCAGCGCCGACGGGTCGCCATCGCTGTGGTCGGCGAATGGCGGGCGCGGTCGGTCGCCGCGGGTCACCGTCTGGTAGCGCAGACCGGGGAGGAGGAAGGCGTTCGCGTTGATCGTGAACAGGGCATTGCAGGCCTCGATCAAAGCCGCCGTCGAGCGCTGGTTGTGGCGCAGCGTGTAAGGTGCGTCGGCCTGGCGGCGAGCGGTGAGATAGGTGTGCAGATCGGCGTTGCGGAAGCTGTAGATCGCCTGCTTGGGATCGCCGACGAGAAACAGCGGACCGCCTGCCGAGCTGCCGGCGGCACCGTAGATGCGCTCGAAAATTGCCCACTGCAGCGGGTCGGTGTCCTGGAATTCGTCGATCAGGGCAACCGGAAAGCGGCTGCGCAGGGCAGCTGCAAGCCACGGCAGGTCGCTGGCGGCGAGCGCCGCAGCAAGGTTGTGCAGCATGTCGTCGAACGAGATGACGCGCTGTTGACGCTTCTGCTGGCGCAGCGCCGCCGCGGCTTCGTCGAACATGCGGCGCAGGAGGAACAGGCGCTCGGTGCGCAGTCGGCGCTCGGCAGCGGCATGGCTTGCCAGCAGATCGCGGGCGGCGTCGAAGAAGGGGTGCGACGGCGGCGTCTGCCCCTTTTTCTTTCTGTGCTCCATGAATTCGCACGAAAACAGCTGCGCCTTGCTGGCCGCGGCGTCGGGGGCAGGAAACGGATTGCCACTGGCCAGCCACCGGGTCCACGCGGCGGCGGCGAGGTGCACCGCGTCGGCATGGTAGGTGATGGCGTTGAGCGCGCCGATGCCAGCGAGCAGCGTCGCGGTCGGTGCGGCGCCATCGCTCCCCCAGAGCTGGCGGGCGCGTGCGAACGCCGCTGCGCGATCGGCGACCGCGGATTCCACCGCTGCACTCGCCATTTCCTCTGGCCAGCGCAGTCGCGAGCAGGGTTTCGCCAACTGACGTCCGAGGATCTCGGCCCAGTGCTCGGGCGAATCGCCCTGTTGCAGCAGGTAGTCGGCGAGTGCCGGCGAGATCTCCCCGCCCGCCACGCGCCGCCGCCAGAAGTCGCTGACCGCCTCCAGGCGCAGCGACTGGTCATCGTGCAGCAGTTCGAGGGAGAACGGCAACCCTGCGGCAAATGGGGTGTCGGACAGCGCGCGCTGGCAGAAACCGTGAATGGTGAACACCGCGGCTTCGTCGAAGGCATGCAGCGCAGCGTCGAGGCGAGCAACGATGCAGCGGCGATCGACGCCGGCATTGGCTTCCATCGTCGCGACCAGGCGCGTGACAAAGGGGTCGCTGACGACTTTACGGTGCCGCAGATGCGTCAAAACCTCGACGATCCGGCTGCGCAGGCGCTCGCGCAGCTCGGCGGTCGCCGCGTTGGTGAAGGTGACGACGAGGATCTGCTGGACTTCGAGGTTCAGTTCCAGCAGCAGCCGCAGGTAGAGCCCGCAGATGTTCCACGTCTTGCCGGTTCCCGCCGAAGCCTCGATCAGGCGCAGACCGTCTAACGGGCAGGCGAAGACATCGAGCTCGATCGATTCTGCCGGGGTGACCGCGCTCATTGCTGGTGGCAGACGACTCGGCGCGACGCGCGCTGGGAGGCCACAGGCGGCCAGTCTGACGGGATAATGCGTGCGAATGGATGCGAGCGTTGCGGGAGCGGGGCGTGGCGAGTAGCATCCATTGGGCAGCCGCATTGAATCTGGCATCGGGAAAGGCATCATGCCAGAAATGGCGGCAGGGCCTGAAGGTTTTCGTATCTCGCGGCATCGATCCCGACTGCTGGCGGCGCCAGCAAGCGATTCCGGCGACCCGTGATCGCCGCCAGCCGGCTTCTCGCCGGCGAGAAGAGTTGGCGGGGCTGCAGAGCGAAATCGAAGGGCTTTCCCTGGCTGTGCTAACGGATTTTCTGCTCGAAAGGATTGTGATGATGGGCAAATCCAGCAAATTCTTGGGCGGTTTCTTGCTCGCTGCTTTCGCACCGCTCGTGGTTCGGGCACAGCTGCCCGCGGTGGCCGAACTGCCGGCACCAAAGGTAGGCGAGGTATGGAAGTACCGAATCACGGACGTGTTGACTGGCGTCGAGCTCTCGCATTTCGCGGAAGAACTGGTCGAGATACGGGGGGACCGCCTTGTCTTCCGCAGACCCGCCGGCGAAGCCGCGGCAAGGACCGTCTATTTCGGGCGATCGCTCGCCGCGTGCCAGCGCCTGCGTGAAGGCGAGGCAGAAATGTGCGATGGGCAACTGACTTTTCCGATGCGGGTTGGCAACAAGAGCAGTTACGACAATCGCCCCTGGCGTGACGGAGACGGGGTGAACTCGGCAGAATGCGAGGTCAAGGCCATGGACAAGGTGACTGTACCGGCGGGTACGTTCGACGCTTTCCGCGTTGAATGCGAAGGAGCCTGGCAGCGAATGTCCGAACTGCAGAAGGCATGGGTCAATTCCGGCCGGATCGAGGAGAGCTACTGGTACGCGCCGAGCGTCAACAACGTGGTGAAGTCGACCTATGTCATGTACGGCGGGAAAAAGGGCGGAATCTACCGGAAGACTCAGACCGAGCTGACCGAGTTCGTGGCGAAGTGACCGATTGACGGCGGTCGTCGCCACTCTCGGAAGATCTTTCGCCGGTGCCATCGGCGCGGTCGGCACGGTCAGTTTGGTAAGGCTTCGAGATGCTCCAGCAGGGGTCCGAAGACGGTTCGCGCGCAGTGCTCGAACTCCGCGTCGAGCGGGTCGTCGACGCCACGCAGGGCAAGCTGGAATGCCGGATCGGCTTCCTCCCCCCGGGCCGGGTTATGCTGGTTGTGCCAGTGCTGGCGGGCGGCGGTCAGCTTGCCTCCGTGCTCGACGTACGCCCAGGCGCTTCTCGGGAAAAAGTGCAGCGGCTGTGACAGGCCGCGACGGTAGAGGGCGACCAGCGCGGCAAGGTGGGTGCGGGCCGCGGCCGCTTCGCAGGGTCGCAGACGGAAGCCACCGTCACGCGCGTGCCAGTAGGTCTCCAGACGGACCGCCGGCGGCGCTGCGGCGCAAAGGACGAGATGGCTGATCCAGCCGGCGAGTCGATCGGCTGCGCGCACTTCGTCGTAGCGATAGCGCAGCAGACCGGTCGGACGCAGGTCGCCAAGCACGCCGACGAGTTGCCATGGCTCGCCGGCGAGCGGGCAGTCGAAAGCGGCGTGCACCGGCGGCAGCGGCGGGATTGCGAGTTGCGGTGCGAGCTCGTCGGCAAATCCCTGTAGCCGAGCCAGCTCCTCGTCGATCAGGCGTTCGCCGAGCCGGCCGGCCGGATACTCGTTGCCGGCCAGTGCCAGCTCCCGGACCTGTGCTTGCGGCCGGCCGGCGAGCAGCAGCGGCAGGATGCGTTGCGCGAACGCCCGGCGGCCGCGATAGTCGGCGAGGAAAGGCTCGTCGTCGAGCAGTTCTTCGTCGGCGACGCTGAGCGCCAGATTGAGCCGCCGGCGCAGCAGTACGCGGCAGGGGTTGCGGAAAAACTGCAGCAACTGATCGATGCTCACCTGACGCCACTCGGCGGCCGGCGGGGCGAGCGGGCGGGTGAAGAAGGGGAGACTGGCTTCGCGCATTGCTTCGTCGCCGCTTTCCTCGGTCTCGCGCAGCACGTCGCCGCTCGTCGCTGCACTGGCGGTGAGGCCATGCTGCAGTGCGCGGCAGTACTCGGCATGAAAGCTGCGCCGGCGAACATCGCTGCCGGCCAGAAAGTATTCAGCCGAGAAAGGTTGCAGGGGATGTTCGACGGTCAGCCGCTGTCTGGCGACGGCGATGCTGGCCGGGTCGTCCGGGGCGGTCGCGCAGGCGGCCGCCAGGTAGTCGAGCAGTTCGGCGAGGAGGACTGACGGTGGCAGCGGGCTGTTGTCGCGGATGCTGCGGCCGCTGTAGCTCAGGTACAGGCGCTGCCTCGCCGCCAGCACGAGGTCGAGGAACAGATTGCGCTCGTCGAGGCGACGCTGGCGATCGCCACGCTGTGGCCGCAAGGCCATCAGGTCGAATTCGCTCGGTCGATCGGCGCTCGGAAACGCGCCGTCGTTCATGCCGAGCAGGCAGATCGTCCGATAGGGCAGCGAACGCAGGCTGGGGAGCGAGGAAAAAGTGACGCCGCCCGCGGGTGCTCCCCCTCGCCCGGGGTCGTCGAGCAGGGTGGTCAGCGCGCTGTGCACCACGCTCAGCGGCAGCGGCACGTGCACTTTTCCCTGCCGCATGTTGCCGTGCAGTTCGTCGATTGCCGCGCGCAGGGTGCGCGCCTCGTCGACGAGATCGTCGCTGGTTTCGGTGAAGCGTGCCAGCGCGTCGTGAATGGATAGCTGCCAGGCGCTGGCGTTGCGCGCATGCGACCAGTCCTCGCGCAACTCCTCCAGCGCTCGCAGGAAGCGCCAGAAGCGACCGAGGACGGTGGCCTCGCCACCTTCCGGATTGCCAGCGGCGATGCGTCCGGCGACGACGCTGTCGCGCGCAGTCGGTTCGTCGCCGAGCGCGTAGGCGAGGAACAGGCGATGCAGGCCGTCGGCGAAGCTGTGGCGATCATTGGGCGGGAGGTTTCGGCGGCCATGTTCGCCCGCGTCGAGTCCCCAGCGGATGCCGGCAGTTCGAATCCAGTCGCGGATCAGGTCGAGGTCGTCGGGGCGCAAGCCGAACTTTGTGGCGACCGGCGGTTGTTGCAGCAGCGCGAAGACGGCGCTGGCCGGGAAGCGGCTGGCACACAGTCGGAACAGGCTGTCCAGCACGCGCGCGAGCGGATTGACCCGGGTCTGCGGCAGACCGGAGATGGCGTAGGGAATGCGGCGGTCGGCGGGGGCGGTTCCGAACACCGCATCGATCAGAGGCGCGGCGGCCTGCAGGTCGGGCAGCAGGACCAGGATCTGATCGGCAGTCGGCGGCGCGGCGGCGGCGAACTGGGACAGCAGCTGGTCGTGCAGCACTTCGAGTTCGCGTGTCAGCGAATGGCAGACATGCACTTCGATGCTGCGATCGTCCGCCGCCAGATCGACGCTGCCCGGTTCGACTTCGCGCAATTCGAGGATGGCGTTCTGGACCTCGGCCAGCAGCGTGTTGCCGTCCGCCGGCGCAAAGCTGCTGTCCTCTTCGATGGCCTCGCCGCTGTCCGAGAACAGCAGTTCGATGTGCGCCTGCGTCTGCTTTCCCCAGGCGGCGAGCAAGGCATTGCCGACCTCGTGATGCGCGTCGCGCCGGCGCGCTGCCAGATAGCCGAGCCGCCTGCGGTCGACGATTTCGAACCAGTACTCCTGGCAGGGGTTGAGGGCATAGACGCGAATATCGATCCAGCGCGAGAGCTGGCGCAGGATGTCGAGATAGAGCGGCGGCAGCGCCGGCAGGCAGAATACGCTGGCGCTTGCCGGCAGACCGGCCAGCCGTGGCGCGCGCTCCGCGTGCGTCTCGATCTTCCGCAGAAACGCCGTCGCCGGGTGCTCGCGCCCGATGCCGAGATCACGCGTGACGCGTCGCCAGACGGCGGCTTGCCAGTCCTCGTCTGCTGCGGTGCCGGCATCGCGGCCGGCGATGTCGGCGCGTCTGCCCTCGGTCCAGGCAGTCAGCCATTGCGGTCGGTACGTGATGTAGTGTTCGAGCAACCGAGCGCTGCGCTCTGCCAGATCGAGGCGCATCAGCGGGTCGGCATCGCGCAGGTAGCGGACCAGGCGCGGCTGTTCGCCGATAAAGTCGTGGTCGCCTAAAATCTCGAACAGGCGCCACGCCAGCACGCTCGGCGAAAAGGGCGAGCGCTCGCTAATTTCGATGAGCTGCCCGATTTGCGCCCATAGCCATTGCCCAAGAAAGGAAAAGTCGACATTTGCGCAGATCCCGTAGCGGTCGGCGCAGGCGAGCTCGATGCGGCGCCGCACCGCCGTGCTCGGAACGATCACCTGCTGCGCGGCGAAGGGTGCGCAGCTTTCGCCTGCGAGTTGCTCGAGCAGTTGGTCGAGCAGGAATTCGAAGCGGTTCGCGAGGGTAAGCCGAAACATGATCGATGCGGGGCAGCGGGTGGACAGCGATTATCGCATTTGGCGGCGAGCGCTGCGGGTGGGCAAGGCGGCGCAGGACGAGGAAGTCCCTCGACGCATGCAGCCTGCGATCGAGAATTTTCTCGTGATGCCGCCACTGACCGCGGGATTTTGCAAGCTTGATGTGGCAAACGGCAGCAAAATCAATTATCCTCGTGTCCCCAGAACATAATCAAAGATGGAGTTTGCAGGATGACCAACAAAGGGCAACTACTACAAGACCCGTTTCTCAACACTTTGCGGCGCGAGCGCGTGCCGGTGTCGATCTATCTGGTGAACGGCATCAAGCTGCAGGGCCAGATCGACTCCTTCGACCAGTACGTCGTCCTGCTCAAGAACTCGGTTACGCAGATGGTCTACAAGCACGCGATTTCGACGGTCGTTCCGTCCCGTCCGATCACCATTCAGCAGGACAGCGACAGCGACGCGTGAGGCAGTGCACGCCAGGCGCACTGCGCGGCAGGCGTTTTCCCTCGTCCGACGGTACCGTCTTGCGACAGTTTCCCCTGGTTCATCGGCATGGCTGAAGGCGCCGCCTCGGCAGAACGGGCGGTCATCGTGCAGCTCGATTTCGGCAGTGCGGACCTCGCCGATCAACTGGAAGAAGTTCGTCTGCTCACGCGATCGGCGGGCGCCGAGGTCTGCGCGGTGGTACAGGGGCGTCGGCACAGCCCGGATGCAGCGACCTATGCCGGCAAAGGCAAGGTGGAGGAGATTTCGGCCGAGGTCGCCGCGCACGAGGCCGATCTCGTCATCTTCAATCACGATCTGACCGCCGGACAGGAGCGCAACCTGGAACGTGCGCTACATTGTCGCGTCATCGACCGGACCAGCCTGATCCTGGACATCTTCGCGCAGCGCGCACAGAGCTCCGAGGGCAAGTTGCAGGTCGAACTCGCACAACTCGAGCATCTTGCCACTCGCCTGGTGCGCGGCTGGACTCACCTGGAACGGCAGAAGGGCGGTATCGGTCTGCGTGGCCCGGGGGAAACCCAGCTCGAAACGGACCGTCGACTGCTCGGTATTCGAGTCCGGCTGCTCAAGGAACGCCTGGTCAGACTCGAGCGCCAGCGCGGCGTGCAGCGCAAGGCGCGCGGACGTGGCGAGCTGCTGAACGTCTCCCTGGTCGGCTACACCAACGCCGGCAAGTCGACGCTGTTCAATGCCCTCACCCATGCCGGGGTATTTGCCGCCGATCAACTGTTTGCCACGCTGGACACGACGACGCGCAAGCTCTGGCTGCCCGAGGCCGGCCACATCGTGCTCTCCGATACGGTGGGTTTCATCCGTGATCTGCCGCACTCGCTGGTCGCCGCCTTCCACGCCACGCTCGAAGCGACGGCCGCAGCGGACGTCCTGCTGCACGTCGTCGATTCGGCGAGTCCGGCCCGCGACGAGCAGATCGCCGATGTGAACAAGGTGCTGGCAGAGATCGGTGCCGCCGACGTGCCGCAACTGACGGTGCTCAACAAGCTCGATCTCACCGGCCTGCCGCCGGCGGTCGAGCGGGACGAATATGGTAGAATCTCGCGCGTTCGCGTCAGCGCCCGTTCCGGTGAAGGTCTGCCGCTGCTGCGCGAGGCGCTCGCCGAGTTGGCCCGGACGAAGCTTCGGGACTCGCGCGAGCGGCGCGAGCGGGCAGCGGGCCTCGCCCCTTCGCAGCACGGCGACGGGATTCTTGACGCAGATGGTTCCCCATGATTTTTAGCCTTGGAGTATTTATGTCGCTCAATGACCCGCAGTGGGGCAATCGCGGCAACGATGGCGGCGGTGGCCGACGCCCCAGCCAGGGGCCACCCGACCTGGAACAGTTGTGGCGCGATCTCAATCGCCGACTGTCGGGAATTTTCGACCGGAAGCGTGCGGACGGTGGTGGCGATCAGGGTGGTGACCGCGGCGGCGACCGTCCTCCCTTCCAGTTCAACATGCGTTTTCTTGGCGGCGGCATCGGCCTGCTGCTGGTGCTGGTCGTCGTCGTCTGGCTGGCGAGCGGTTTCTACATCGTGGACGCGTCGCAAAGGGGCGTCGTTCTCCAGTTCGGACGCTACAAGGAGAGCACCGATCCGGGGCTGCGCTGGCGCTTGCCGTACCCGATCCAGGCGCACGAACTGGTCAATG
>NZ_JAMTDV010000114.1 GCF_023806565.1 Accumulibacter sp.
ATCCACGTCGAGTCGACTGCGGGCGCCGAAATTCCGTAATCGAGAGGCAGATCGACAGGGTAGTCGAAGGCGGCTGCCGCCAGCCAGCGGTTGCGCTGCACGGCATGCACATTCCACGGAATGACGAAGGTGGCGTCGTAGAATCGTGCCGCGATGGCTTCGCGTGCTGCTTCGGCGGCGTACCCCCAATGTACGCCGTTTGCCTGGCGGGCAATCAGCGCGCTTTTCAACAAGCCTTGGGTATCGAGCACCGCCGTGTATTCCCGAGCGCCAATGCGTCGCCGAAAGTCGTCCATTTCACGCCAGGTGGACATTCTGCCGAGGCTCCTGCGCCACCGCCGGGTAGCCACCGGGATGACCTGATCGACGGCCGGATGCAGACGCGGAATGTCCGCAAAGCCTTCCTCGACACACCAGTCGATTTGCGCATCGGGAAAACGCAGATGCAGATCGCTGACCACGGGCAGGTTGTGAATTACGTCACCGAGCGACGAGGTCTTTACCAATAGGATGCGCATCGGTGGGCCAGGGCGAAAGAAGATGGGCGGGAGCGGGGAAGTGCGCATTATAGGAGATGCCATGACGCAAGGCCCCCGCCTGCCCCGCTCCAGGCCCATCTCAAGAAGCGCCGGCGGCAGGGTCAGGGCCGGCGCACCATGAAAACGCTATAATGCCGATTCGTGCGATCGCTGCGCGACGAGTCGGCCGTGCCTGGAGACGCTGCAAATGAACACCCCCGTGATTCGCCCGGTCGTCCTCTGTGGAGGGGCGGGTACCCGCCTGTGGCCGCTGTCACGAACGCACTATCCCAAGCAGTTCCTGCGTCTGGTCGATGACTTCTCCTTGCTCCAGAACACGCTACGGCGACTCGACGGACTGGAGGGGCTGGGAGTTGCCATCGCCGTGGCCAACGAGCATCACCGCTTCCTGGTCGCGGAGCAGTTTCTGGAAATCGGACTGAAAGTCGAGATCGTGCTCGAACCGGCCGCTCGCAATACTGCCCCGGCGGTCGCTGCGGCGGCGATGCAGGCGCTCCGCGAGGCGGGCGAGAAGACTTCCCCCTTGCTGCTGGTCCTGCCGTCCGATCACCTGATTGCCGATGTGACGGCTTTCCGGAACGCCGTCGCCGACGCGATTCCGCATGCCCAGGCAGGAGCGCTAGTGACCTTTGGCGTCGTTCCCGATCGCCCGGAGACCGGCTACGGCTACATCCGCCGTGGCGATCCACTGGCCGGTGGGCATGTGCTTGATCGCTTTGTCGAGAAGCCGGATTTCGCAACCGCCCAGTCCTACCTGCAGTCGGGCGACTATTTCTGGAACAGCGGCATGTTCCTTTTTCGAGCCGACGTCTACCTCGATTCGCTGGAACACTTCGCGCCCGACATTCGTACCTGCGTCGCCGCGGCCGTTGCCAGTTCGCGGCGCGATCTCGATTTTTTGCGACTCGATCCGGTCGCTTTTGCAGCCAGCCCGGCGAACTCGATCGACTACGCGGTGATGGAAAAGACCGACCGGGGTGTCGTGGTTCCACTCGATGCCGGCTGGAACGACATTGGCGCTTGGGATGCGCTGGCCACCGTCGGTCAGCCGGGGACCAACAACAATACCCAGCGGGGCGACGTGCATTGCGTCGACACCCGTGACTGTGTGCTCTTCTCCGAAGGCAGGCTGTTGGCCACGGTCGGTGTCAAGGAACTGATCGTGATCGCCACTCCCGACGCAGTCCTGGTCGCCGATCGCACGAAAGCGCAGGAAGTCAAGACGCTGGTCGACGAACTGAAGCGCGCATCGCGCAGCGAAACCGAATTCCTGCACATCGTGCACCGCCCCTGGGGTAGTTACGAAGGGGTGGCGCATGGTCCGCGCTACCAGGTCAAACGCATCCTGGTAAAACCGGGGGCCAGCCTCAGTCTGCAGAAGCATCACCATCGGGCCGAGCACTGGGTTGTCGTCAAGGGGACGGCGATGGTCGTGCGCGGCGACGAAACGCTGCTTCTGTCGGAAAACCAATCAACGTACATTCCGCTCGGCGTCGTGCATCGGCTGGAAAACCCGGGCAAGATCGACCTCGAAATCGTTGAAGTCCAGTCCGGCAGCTATCTGGGAGAGGACGACATCATCCGTCTCGAGGACAGCTACGGCAGGTGAGCATGGCCACCATCCGTCCGTGGCTCCCCGTTTCGCCGGTTGAGGGGGCGCTCACTCTCTCCACTTTCCTGTTGGAGAGGTCTGGCAAGTGATTCTGGTTACCGGTGGCGCCGGTTTCATCGGGGCGAATTTCGTTCTCGACTGGCTGGCGCAGAGCGACGAGCCGCTGCTCAACCTCGA
Organism: Accumulibacter sp.; assembly: GCF_023806565.1. Lineage (GTDB taxonomy): Bacteria > Pseudomonadota > Gammaproteobacteria > Burkholderiales > Rhodocyclaceae > Accumulibacter. Next base: position 2,329 of record NZ_JAMTDV010000114.1, read on the forward strand.
CAAGCTCACCTATGCAGGCAATCGCGAGAACCTCGCATCGTTGGCCAATGATCGGCGGCACGTCTTCGTTCACGGCGACATTGCAGACAGCGACCTGACCGGGCGCCTGCTGGCGCGGTATACGCCGCGCGCGATCATCAATTTTGCCGCCGAATCGCACGTCGATCGGTCGATTCACGGGCCGGAGGACTTCATTCAGACCAACGTCGTCGGCACCTTTCACCTGCTCGAAAGCACGCGCGGCTACTGGAGCAAGCTGCCGGCAGGGACGCGCGAGCGCTTTCGCTTTCTGCACGTATCCACTGACGAGGTCTATGGTTCGTTGACCAGCGATGCGCCTGCCTTCAGCGAAACGCACCGCTACGAACCGAACAGTCCGTACTCGGCGAGCAAGGCGGCGAGTGACCATCTGGTACGCGCCTACCATCACACCTATCATTTGCCGGTACTCACGACCAACTGCTCGAACAACTACGGGCCCTACCACTTTCCCGAAAAGCTGATTCCGCTGATGATCGTCAACGCTCTCGCCGGCAGGCCATTGCCGGTGTATGGCGATGGCCAGCAGATTCGCGACTGGCTGTACGTCCAGGATCACTGCAGCGCGATTCGCCGCGTCATGGACGCCGGCCGCCCCGGCGAGACGTACAACATCGGCGGTTGCAATGAGAAGCCGAATCTGGAGATCGTGCACACGGTGTGCACACTGCTCGATGAATTGCGCCCGCGCGCGGACGGCAGGCCCTACCGCGAACAGATCACCTACGTCGCCGACCGGCCCGGCCATGATCGGCGTTACGCGATCGACGCCGGCAAGATCGAGCGGGAATTGGGGTGGAGGCCGGCAGAGACTTTCGCAACGGGAATCCGCAAGACCGTCGAGTGGTACCTGGCGAACCAGGACTGGGTCAGCAACGTTCAGTCCGGCGCCTATCGAGACTGGGTCGAAAAGAACTACGGCGGGCGTCCATCGTGAAGATCCTGCTTTTCGGCAAAGGAGGGCAGCTTGGCTGGGAGTTGCAACGCAGCCTGGCTCCGCTCGGCCCGGTGGTGGCGCTCGATTTCGGCGACCGCGGCAACCTCTGTGGCGATTTCACCGATCTCGACGGTCTCGCTGCCTGCGTGCGAGCGGTCGCGCCGGACGTGATCGTCAATGCCGCTGCGCACACGGCGGTGGACAGGGCCGAGTCGGAAGTCGAGCTGGCAAGAACCATCAACGCGCTGGCTCCGGCCATCCTGGCGCGCGAATCCGAGCGCCTGGGTGCCTGGCTGGTCCATTATTCGACCGACTACGTCTTTGATGGCGGCGGCCAGAACCCTTGGCGAGAGGACGACCCGACCGGTCCGCTCGGCGTTTACGGGCAAACCAAGCTCGAAGGCGAACGCGCGGTCGCCAGTTGTAGTCGCCATCTGACCTTCCGCACCAGTTGGGTCTATGCCGCACGCGGCAACAATTTTGCGCGCACGATGCTGCGCCTGGCGGGTGAACGCGATCGCTTGCAGGTGGTCGCAGACCAGATTGGCGCCCCGACCGGAGCCGAGTTGCTCGCCGACGTTACCGCGCATGCCCTGCGCAGCGTTCGCCAGCGCCCGCATCTGGCCGGCCTCTACCACCTGGCGGCTGCCGGAGAAACCAGTTGGCACGGCTACGCGCGGCATGTCATCGAGTTTGCCCGCCAATCCGGGCGGGCGATTCGCGTCACTGCCGACGCGATCGAAGCTGTGCCGAGCTGCGCCTATCCGGTGCCCGCTCCGCGCCCGCACAACTCCCGGCTTGACACACGCAAGCTGCAGGCTGCTTTCGACCTGGTTCTGCCAGACTGGCAAAGCGGGGTGGATCGCATGTTGCGGGAAATTCTCGAGCGTTGAGGCGAACGCGCGAGCACTTGCCGAGTCGATGAACTGCTGCTTTCGACGACATTATTGAAGAGGAGTCCGATTTGGGCTGGTGGCTGGCATATGTCGCGCTGGGTCTGTTTACGGGTGTCTCGGCCGGCATGCTCGGCATCGGCGGCGGACTGGTGATGGTGCCGACGCTGACCATGATGTTCGCTGCGCAGGCCGGATTTCCGCAGGCCGAGGTGCTCCATCTGGCGCTCGGCACTTCGATGGCGGCGATCCTGTTCACCTCGCTGGCCAGCCTGCGTGCGCACCACCGCCATGGCGCAGTGCTTTGGCCGGTAGTCATCCAGCTCACCCCGGGGATTCTCGTCGGAACGCTGCTTGGCACCCTGTTCGCCGCGCACGTTCCGGCCAGACCGCTGGCCGTCTTCTTCACGGCATTTGTCTGTCTGGTGGCCGGGCAGATGATCCTCAACCTGAAGCCCAAGGCGACGCGCGAGCTGCCCGGTGCTGGCGGCGTGTTCGCGGTCGGAACGGGAATCGGCGCACTATCTTCGCTCGTCGCCATCGGTGGCGGATCCTTGACCGTGCCCTTCCTGACCTGGTGCAACGTGCGTGTGCAGCAAGCGATCGGCACTTCTGCCGCAGTCGGCTTTCCGATTGCTGTCGGCGGATCGCTGGGGTACCTCTTCAACGGCTGGGGGCTCGCCGACCTGCCACCATGGAGCCTTGGCTACATCTACTTGCCGGCGTTCGCCTGGCTGGTGCCATCGAGCATGCTGGTAGCACCGCTCGGAGCGCGTCTGGCACACAGTCTGCCGGTAGCGACGCTGAAGCGCCTGTTCGCCGCATTCTTGATTCTGTTGGCGGCAAAAATGCTCTGGGGGCTCTTCGCCGGCAGGGGGTGAGTCGCCTGGGAAGTCAGCGGCCGCGGAACTTCGGCTCGCGTCTTTCGAGAAAGGCGGCGAGACCTTCCCGGTAATCCTCGCTATCAAGAAAAGCGAATGACGCGCGCAACTCCTGTTCGCTGAGCGGCACGTCGTGCTGCAGGCGGCGGACCCACTGCTTGTGCCAACCGGCGACCAGCGGCGCACCCTCGCAAATGCGCCGGGCGCTGGCGTAGGCCTCGGCAACGACTTCGGTGTCTGCCACGACGCGTGTGACCAGGCCCTTGGCCAGCGCCTCCGTTGCGTCGAGAATGCGACCTTCGAGCAGGATTTCGAGCACCGTCGGCGCGCCGGCCAGGCGCAGCAGACCGAGCATTTCTTCGGGATACATCGAAAAGCCGAGCTTGTTGACCGGCGCGCCAAAGCGCGAGGACGCGGCGCAGATGCGCAGGTCGCACTGCGCTGCGAGCTCCAGCCCGCCGCCGATGCACGCTCCCTGGATGAGGGCGATTGTCGGCTGGCGACAGTCGAAAACGGCCTGCAGGGCTGCGCCGGCCTGTGCGTGGTAGGCCATCGCGTGTTCCAGCGTATCGCGTCGGCTGAGAAACTCGTCGATGTCGCCGCCGGCGGCAAACGCCTGCGTCCCTTCACCGCGCAGAACTACACAGCGCACACCGGCGTCGGCGGACAGATTGCCAAAAATCGCGGCGATTTCCTGCCACATCGCGTGATCGACAGCGTTGCGCTTGCCCGGATTCGACAGGGTTACCGTGGCGATTTCCTGAGCGCGGATGCACAGAATGCTGCCGGTCATGTGCTCGATTCCCGCTGTGTCGGGTTTCGGGCCAGAGCTTGTCGTCCCGAGAGAATGTGATCGTGCATCATGCTCTGCGCTAGTGTCGCATCGCCGGCCTTGATCGCTTCCAGAATGGCGGCATGTTCGATCAATGACTGTTGCAGACGGCCGTCGATGCTGAGCGAAAAGAGGCGTGTCAGCTTGAGCACCTTGCGCAGATCCTGGATCACCTGTTGCAGCCAGCGGTTGCCCGACATCTCCTGGATGCGCGCGTGAAACTCCTGGTTGGCAACGAAAAAACGTTCGATCTGATTGCTGGCAGCAAAACGTTCGAGTTGCCGGTGGATCGCTTCGAGCTTCGCGATCTGTTCAGGCTGCGCCCTTCTCGTCGCCTCCAGCGCGCCACGACCTTCGAGCATCGCCATCAATGGGAAAATGTCGTCCAGATCCTGGTCGGAGATTTCGGTGACGAAACATCCGCGCCGCGGCTTCAGTGTCACCAGTCCTTCTGCGGCGAGAACTTTCAGGGCTTCGCGCAGCGGAGTCCGGCTGATGCCATAATCGACCGCCAGCACCTGCTCGTCGATGCGCGTCCCAGGGGGCAGTTCATGCGCGAAGATCCGCTGCCGTAGTCTTTCCGCGACCTCCTGGTAGAGCGCTGTTTGGGCTATACGACCCGCAACCATCGATCCTTTTCGCTGCCTCGCGCACGGTTTCCAAGGAACCTTGCTTTGATAATTATGGATACAGTATTATTCGCGGAGCGGGGTGTCAAGCGGTAAAATAGTCGTTGCTAGTGGTGCGACTCCCCTGATCAACATGACTTCGCTGTCGGGCGGCCGAGCCGCCTCAATCCACCGCAATCTACCGATTTTCTCGAAAGGTTCCGTCATGTCCAACGCGAACAATGCTCCAACAAGTGACTCCGCAAGTCTTGATGCCTGGAAAAAGGCCGCCAGCAAGTCGGCCCCGGGTGGCAACGTAGAAGCGCTGAACTGGGTTACGCCGGAAGGAATCGTCGTCAAGCCGCTGTATACCCGAGCCGACGTCGACGGTCTGCCGTACACCGATACGCTGCCGGGACTCCCGCCTTTCGTGCGTGGCCCGCAGGCGACGATGTACGCCGTGCGACCGTGGACCATTCGCCAGTACGCCGGCTTTTCCACTGCGGAGGCGTCCAACGCCTTCTACCGCAAGGCCCTGGCCGCAGGTGGTCAGGGCGTTTCCGTGGCGTTCGACCTGGCGACACACCGGGGTTACGACTCCGATCATCCGCGCGTCACTGGTGACGTCGGCAAGGCCGGTGTCGCGATCGATTCGGTCGAGGACATGAAGATTCTGTTCGACGGCATCCCGCTCGAAAAGATTTCGGTGTCGATGACGATGAATGGTGCCGTATTGCCGATTCTCGCCGGCTACATCGTTGCCGCCGAAGAACAGGGGGTGCCACAGGACAAGCTCTCGGGGACGATCCAGAACGACATCCTCAAGGAGTTCATGGTCCGCAACACGTACATCTATCCGCCGAAACCGTCGATGCGGATCATCGCCGACATCATCGGCTACACGGCGCAACACATGCCGAAATTCAACTCAATTTCGATTTCCGGTTATCACATGCAGGAAGCCGGTGCAACACAGGCGCTTGAACTGGCATTCACGCTGGCCGACGGCCGCGAATACGTGAAGACGGCAATCGCGTCCGGTCTCGACGTCGATGACTTCGCCGGTCGTCTGTCGTTCTTCTTCGCGATCGGCATGAACTTCTACCTCGAGGTGGCTAAGTTGCGCGCTGCCCGGCTGCTGTGGTGGAAGATCATGCAGGAGTTTTCGCCGAAGAAGGCGAAGTCGATGATGCTGCGTACCCACTGCCAGACCTCGGGCTGGTCGCTGACCGAGCAGGATCCGTACAACAACGTCGTGCGCACGACGATCGAGGCGATGGCGGCAGTTTTCGGTGGTACGCAGTCACTGCATACCAACGCTCTGGACGAGGCGATCGCGCTGCCCACCGATTTTTCCTCCCGCATTGCACGCAATACGCAGCTGGTCATTCAGGAAGAAACGCACATCACCAACGTCATCGACCCGTGGGCCGGTTCGTACATGATGGAGCGGCTGACTCAGGATCTGGTCGATGAAGCGTGGAAGATCATCGAAGAGGTCGAGACCATGGGCGGCATGACGCACGCCGTCGAATCCGGCTGGGCCAAGATGAAGATCGAGGGTTGCGCGGCCGACAAGCAGGCGCGCATCGACTCGGGCAAGGACGTGATCGTCGGTGTGAACAAGTACAAGCTTGCCAAGGAGGAAATGATCGACATCCTCGACATCGACAACAACGCCGTGCGCGAGGCGCAGGTCGCGCGCCTCAAGTCGGTACGCGCGAGTCGCGACAGCGACAAGGTCAATGCGGCGTTGACCGATCTGACCCGCTGCGCCGAAACCGGCGAAGGCAATTTGCTCGAGTTCACGGTGCGGGCGATGCGCCTGCGGGCGACGGTGGGCGAGGTTTCCGATGCCATGGAAAAGACTTTCGGTCGCTTCCGCGCGACGCAACAGACGGTATCCGGCGTCTATGCCGCGGTCGTCGACGGCATGGCCAGTTGGGAGACGCTGAAAGCCGAGATCGCCAGGTTCAGCGAAGAGGAAGGTCGTCGGCCGCGGATCATGATCGCCAAGCTCGGCCAGGATGGTCACGATCGGGGGGCCAAGGTGGTCGCCACCGCCTTTGCCGACCTCGGCTTCGACATCGATGTCGGCCCGCTCTTCCAGACCCCGGAGGAAGCGGCCCGTCTCGCAATCGAGAATGACGTTCATGCCATTGGTGTTTCTTCTCTCGCGGCCGGGCACAAGACCCTGCTGCCGGAACTGGTCCAGGCGCTCAAGGCGCAGGGTGCTGACGACATCATCGTTTTTGCCGGTGGCGTGATCCCGCCGCAGGACTACGATTTCCTGTTCCAGGCTGGTGCCAAGGCGATTTTCGGCCCCGGAACGCGCATCGAGGATTCGGCGATGTCCGTTCTTGCGGAGATCCGCAAGGCTCGCTCGCAGGCCACCGTCTGAGCGATTCACCCATCCGGCAGGAAATGGACATGAGCAGCGCGACCGCCGGTGGCCTGACGGCTGCCGACCAGCATCTCGTCGAAGGTGTCCTCGCGGGGCGCCGGCGAGCGCTGGCCAAGACCATTACCCTCGTCGAATCGACGCACAGCGATCACCAGCGTCGTGCCCGGCAGGTGCTGGCCGCGCTCCTGCCACATACCGGCAGGACGATTCGTGTCGGCATTTCCGGTTCGCCGGGTGCGGGCAAGTCGACCTTCATCGAATCGCTGGGTCTTTATCTGATCGATGCCGGCAGGCGAGTGGCGGTGCTCGCCGTAGACCCGTCGTCGTCGGTCTCCGGCGGTTCGATTCTCGGTGACAAGACGCGCATGGAGTTGTTGTGCCGGCGCGACGAGGCGTTCATCCGGCCCAGCCCATCGGCCGGCTCGCTGGGTGGGGTCGCCGACAAGACGCGCGAAGCGATGCTGGTCTGCGAAGCGGCGGGTTTCGACGTGATCATCGTCGAGACGGTGGGGGTCGGACAGTCGGAAACGACCGTCGCCGGGATGGTCGACGCCTTCGTCCTGCTGCAGCTGCCCAATGCCGGCGACGACCTGCAAGCGATCAAGAAGGGGATCGTCGAGATTGCCGACCTGATCGTTTTCAACAAGGCGGACATCGACGAGCGTGCCGCCGCTTTCGCGCGTGGACAGATGAGGGCGGCGCTGACCATGCTGCGCAGCAACAGTCCGAACTGGCGCCCGCCAGTGCTGACGGTCAGCGCGCTGGCCAAGCGAGGCATTGCCGAATTCTGGGCGGAAATCGAGCGCTATCGAAGCGTTCTGAGCGCCACCGGCGAATTCGACGAAAAGCGCCGCCGGCAGGCGGTCGACTGGATGTGGAGCCTGATCGATTCCGGACTGCGCCGTTATTTCCGCGCCCATCCAGCCGTGCGCTCGGCGCTGCCCGAACTTGTCCGCGACGTTGCCGAAGGGCACACGACACCCGGCGCCGCGGCTTCACGATTGCTCGCCTATCTCAAGCACTGATTGCTGGTACCAAGAATCTCCGACTTTATTCAGTAGTTCTGATTGACGCGACCGTTAGGGAGTAGAACATATGCACGACATCATTCGCCAGCTTGCAGACAAGCGCGCGGCCGCCTGTCTCGGTGGTGGTCAGAAACGCATCGACAACCAGCACCGGCAGGGAAAATTGGCTGCCCGCGAGCGCATCGAGCTGCTGCTCGACAGTGGCTCGTTCGAGGAATGGGACATGTTCAAGGAGCACCGTTGCAACGACTTCGGCATGGCGGAGCGCTCCGTGCCGGGCGACGGTGTGGTCATTGGCTGCGGCACGATCAACGGTCGCCTGATGTTCGTTTTTTCGCAGGACTTCACGGTTTTCGGCGGCTCGCTATCTGAAGCGCATGCCGAGAAGATCTGCAAGGTCATGGACCATGCGATCAAGGTCGGGGCGCCGGTGATCGGACTCAACGACTCGGGTGGTGCGCGCATCCAGGAGGGTGTGGCGTCGCTTGCCGGCTATGCCGACGTGTTCCAGCGCAACGTCCTTGCCTCGGGCGTCGTTCCACAAATCTCGCTGATCATGGGTCCGTGTGCTGGTGGCGCCGTTTATAGCCCATCGATGACCGACTTCATCTTCATGGTCAAGGACTCGTCGTACATGTTCGTCACCGGCCCGGAAGTGGTGAAGACGGTGACCCATGAGGACGTCACCGCCGAAGAACTGGGCGGAGCGATCACCCATACCAGCAAGTCGGGGGTGGCCGACCTCGCGTTCGAGAATGACGTCGAAGCGCTGATGATGATTCGCCGCTTCATCAGCTTCCTGCCGTCGAACAACCGCGAGAAGCCGCCACGTCTGCCGTCGCAGGATCCTGCCGATCGCCTCGACTTCTCGCTCGACACGCTGGTTCCGGACAATCCCAACAAACCGTACAACATCAAGGAACTGATCATCAAGATCGCTGACGATGGCGACTTCTTCGAGCTGCAACGCGAATACGCGAAGAACATCGTGATCGGTTTCGCGCGCATGGACGGCTCGACGGTCGGCATCGTCGCCAACCAGCCTCTGGTTCTCGCCGGTTGTCTCGACATCAAGAGTTCGATCAAGGCCGCCCGCTTCGTGCGCTATTGCGACGCATTCAACATCCCGGTGGTGACCTTCGTCGATGTGCCCGGTTTCATGCCTGGTACCGCGCAGGAATATGGCGGAATCATCAAGCACGGGGCCAAACTGCTCTACGCCTACGCCGAGTGCACGGTGCCGAAGATCACCGTGATCACGCGCAAGGCCTATGGTGGTGCCTACGACGTGATGGCTTCGAAGCATCTGCGTGGCGACGTCAACTTCGCCTGGCCATCTGCCGAAATCGCGGTCATGGGTCCGAAGGGCGCGGTGGAGATCATTTTCCGCGAAGAAAAGAACGATCCGGCCAAGCTGGCGGCGCGCGAAGCGGAGTACAAGGCGAAATTCGCGAATCCCTTCGTCGCCGGCGCACGCGGCTTCATCGACGACGTGATCATGCCGAACGAGACCCGCAAGCGCATCTGCCGCTCTCTCGCCATGTTGCGCAACAAGCAGCTGGAAAACCCGTGGCGCAAGCACGGCAACATTCCGCTTTGATCCACGGGGAGATATAAAGATGTTCAAGAAAATTCTGATCGCCAACCGGGGCGAAATTGCCTGCCGGGTGATGAAGACCGCCAAGAAGATGGGGATCAAGACGGTCGCAGTCTATTCGGAAGCCGACAAGGATTCGATGCACGTCCTGATGGCCGACGAGGGGGTGTGCATCGGGCCGCCGCCGTCCAAGGAGTCGTATCTGGTGATCGACAAGATCATCGCCGCGTGCAAGCAGACCGGCGCCGAAGCCGTGCACCCGGGTTACGGATTTCTCTCCGAGAACGAGGAGTTCTCGCGCCGCCTCGAAGACGCGGGGATCGTCTTCATCGGGCCCAAGCATTATTCGGTGGCGGCGATGGGCGACAAGATCGCTTCGAAGAAGCTGGCGATGGAAGCGAAGGTCAATACCATCCCCGGTTACAATGCCGAAATCGCAGACTCTGCTCAGGCCGTCGAGATTGCCCGGGGGATCGGCTACCCGGTGATGATCAAGGCCTCTGCTGGCGGGGGCGGCAAGGGATTGCGCGTCGCATTCAACGACCAGGAAGCCGCCGAAGGTTTCGATGCCTGCCGCAACGAGGCGCGCAACAGCTTTGGCGACGATCGTGTGTTCATCGAGAAGTTCGTCGAAGGACCGCATCACATCGAGATTCAGGTGATCGCCGACTCCTTCGGCAACACGGTATATCTGCTCGAACGTGAGTGCTCGATTCAGCGGCGGCACCAGAAAGTGCTCGAGGAAGCTCCCTCGCCGTTCATCAATGACCAGATCCGCAAGGCGATGGGTGAGCAGGCGGTGGCACTGGCGAAGGCGGTGAATTACCAGAGCGCCGGCACCGTCGAGTTCGTCGTTGGCTCCGACAAGTCGTTCTATTTCCTTGAGATGAACACACGTCTGCAGGTCGAACACCCGGTGACCGAAATGATCACCGGTGTCGACCTGGTCGAACTGATGATCCGCGTTGCCGCGGGCGAGAAGCTGCCATTCACCCAGGACGACATCAGGCCCAACGGCTGGGCGATCGAATGTCGGATCAACGCCGAGGACCCGTTCCGGGGCTTCCTGCCATCGGTCGGCCGCCTCGTGAAATACCGGCCACCGGCGACGGCCGACGGACAGATCAGGGTGGATACCGGTGTTTTCGAGGGTGGCGAAATTTCGATGTATTACGATTCGATGATCGCCAAGCTGATCTGCCACGGCGCGACGCGCGACCAGGCGATTGGCCGGATGCGCGACGCCTTGAACGCTTTCGTCATCCGCGGCATCGATTCGAACATTCCGTTTCAGGCAGCCCTGATGCAGAATCCCCGCTTCCTGTCGGGAGTATTCACCACATCGTTCATCGCCGACGAGTTTCCCAACGGCTTCGATTCCTCCGACGTGGTTCACGACGACCCGGGACTGCTTGCCGCTGTCGCCGCCTTCGGCCGTCGTCGCTACATCGATCGTGCGGTACAGATCAGTGGCCAGGTGCCGGGACACCAGCGCCGAGTAGGCAGCGAGTGGGTGGTCCAGATGGAGGGCAAGGATTATCCGGTGGTCGTCACGCCGATCTCCGGCGGCTACTCGGTGACGCACGGAAGCGATCGCTACGATCTCGTCTCCGACTGGAAATTCGGCGAACTGGTTTTCCACGGAACCTGCAACGGAGTGCCACTCTGTCTGCAACTCGAGCGCATCGGCCTGCTCTACCGTGTCGTCCACTTCGGCAAGCAGGTCAAGGTGACGGTCATGACCGCCAATGCTGCGCGCATGCTTGCTCTGATGCCGAAAAAGGTGCCGCCGGACCTCTCGAAATTCCTGCTCTCGCCGATGCCCGGCTTGCTGCGCGAGGTATCTGTCGAAGCAGGGCAAGCAGTTGCAGCCGGCGAAAAGCTGGCGGTAATCGAGGCGATGAAGATGGAGAACGTCCTCAAGGCCGAGCGCGACTGCAAGGTGAAGAAGGTCGTCGCCGGTCCCGGAGAGAGTCTGTCGGTCGATCAGGTGATTCTCGAATTCGAGTAGGTCTGTCGCCGGAGTCGGTCGGATGGCAGCGAAGCCCGCCTCCTGGCGGGCTTTTTTATCCTGTGTGCCGACGAGCGAGCGGCTCGCAGCGAAAGCGATTGGGCGCATGCGCCGCGCGGGTTGCAAGCCGCCGTGTACACGCTGCGGCGTGGTGCCATGGCACTTGGCGCGAGCGTCGGCGAATCGCGACGTTGCTGACGTGCCGAACGTTGGTGTCAGCTACGCTCGATCGCGTTCGCTGGATTGCTGCTATGGCGGCGGCGCAGAGGGTGGGTCGCCTCCGGCCGGACGCTCAGGCCGGCCTGCCCTGGGCAGCGGCGGGGGCGGCGACGTCGTAGATCAGTTGCAGATCGTTGTCTTCTGCGAAGTGCAGCACAAACCGGTATGCCATCGGCTCGACTTCATACAGTCGGCCGTCAACGAATACTGCCTTTTCTCCCTTGTACGTGCGCGGGCCGACGTAGGGTGAATAGCGCATCTTCTTCTCGGCACCAAAAACCGAAAGAACACCGCAAAGCCGTTCAGCCCAGTCACTCGGCCGGAACTTTTTGCCCGTGATGGTCAGACCGACGATGATGAAAGAGGAGTGCGATGAAGTGGTCATATCTCGTTGGGATGATGGCGAGGAGAACCGCGAATTGCCCCCTGGGATGGTCTTTGCGCACTTGCACTTGGCGACAAGTTCGACGCGCGGATTCTAACAGAAAGTGGAAGGATATGCCGGCTTCTTGCCCAAGCCCGCAGATTCGAGTGCCGTTCAATGCTACCGAGTAATGACCGACTCGATCGGTTCGGGCTTGTCTGCGGTGAACCAGGGGGCTCATCAGTGCCGCATCTGCCGCGATCAGTGGAAGCCGGCTCGAAGGCTTGGTGTGGTCTGGTTGGTGGGCGATAGTGGGTTCGAACCACTGACTTCCACCGTGTGAAGGTGGCACTCTACCACTGAGTTAATCGCCCAATCTGTCCGATGCATCGATGAATCCGGGTGGCGGGCCGATCGTTCGTATCGGAGAAAATGACTGCCACACGTTGACTGCCACGCTCATCTCTGAGCGTGCGGTCCACTCAGCGACCGGAACGGAGATTACATCACAAGTCGATGATCGGGTCAATCGACGCGACCGGGAACGACGCCATTCGCTGGCCGGACCAGCAGTATGGGCAAGGGATTGACGCCGTTGCGATGCGTGTGCCGATGGTTGCCGTCGGGATTGATCGCAGCTCCGAAGTTGGCCCAGTCGGGGTCCGGCAAGTCGGTGAATGCTTGCCGCAGGCGCTCGCCCCAGAGCGTGCGGATGGTGTTGAAATAGGCATTCTGCGGGCCAATGCTGATGTGCTGGCGCACCTGCAGCGCGCCGCTGGCGTAAATCAGAAGATCGAGCGGCATGCCCACGGAAAGGTTCGAGCGGATTGTCGAATCCATCGAAATCAATGCGCACTTGGCAGCTTCCTCGAAGCTCGTGCGCCGGGTAACGACGCGGTCGATGATAGGTTTCCCGTACTTTGACTCTCCGATCTGGAAGTAGGGGGTGTCTTCGCTGGCTTCGATGAAATTGCCCGCAGCATAGATGTTGAACAGGCGTGGCGCTTCGCCCGCGATCTGGCCACCAAAGATGATCGACGAGTTGAACTCGATACCGAATGCTTTCAATGCCGCCGCGTCGCGCTGATACACTTCGCGTACAACCGCACCGATGTGGCGTGCCGCTTCGAAGAGGTTCGGCAGATTGCAGAGATGTTCGCCACCGTCGGCGTCGATGCGCTCGCGCAGAATATTGACCACAGACTGGCTGACCGACAGGTTGCCGGCGGTCATCAGCACCAGCACTCGCTCGCCTGTGCGTTCGATCACCGTCATCTTGCGGAACGTATTGATGTGATCGACGCCGGCATTGGTGCGCGCATCGGACAGAAACACCAGGCCGGCATCCAGCTGCATCGCGACGCAGTAGGTCATGGTTGCCCCGCCGGAGTTGACAGCATGGTTGGTGGCGTTTGCACAATCGCTGGAGATGTCATCGAGTGAGTCAACCCGGTATCAGGAAGTCGCGGCTGATTCCATCACCGATCTCGAAGATGCGGTCCATGAAATCGGTCAGATACTCGTGCAGTCCGCCGGCTAGCACGTCGTCGATCCGCGCGAAGTGCAGGCGCGCGTGCAGGACTCCGGCCTGCCGTTCGGTTTCGGCAGACGCGCCGTTGGCGATCAATTGCAGCATGCGCACGATGCCGTCGGCACAGGAATGCAGCGACCGTGGCAGATTCATGTTGAGGATCAGCAACTCAGCCACGCGACCCGGGGTGATCGCGTCGCGATATACCTTGCGATAGACTTGGAATGCCGAAAGCGAACGAAGCAGGGCTCCCCAACGATAGAAGTCGCTGACCTCCTCGTCGTCGTTCTGTCGCAGGATGTGGTATTGCATGTCGAGAATTCGCGCCGTATTGTCTCCGCGCTCGAGCAGTCCTCCGAGGCGGATGAAATGCAGAGCGTCGTCCTTGAGCATGGTCCCGAAGGTCACGCCGCGCGTTACCGCCGAACGAAGCTTGACCCAGTCGAAGAATTCGCTGACGCCGCGTGCCAGAATGTGCTCGAAGTTCTGCTGCCGCAATTCGATCCAGGTGGCGTTCACGCTTTCCCACATTTCCGCAGTCATTGTGCCGCGCACGGCATGTGCATTTTCGCGTGCCGCTCGCAGGCAACTGTAGATCGACGAAGGGTTGGACGCGTCGGAAACCATGAAACGCAGGACGTTTTCGACATTCACGGCCGGGTATTCCCGGGCAAAGGCCGCCTCCAGACTGTTGAGGGCGAGAATCGCGCGCCAGTTCTCGTTCTGCGCCGCAAGCGATTGCGGTACCAGCGACATCTGGTAGGAAACATCGAGCAGACGCGCGAGGTTTTCGGCACGCTCGGTGTAACGCGCCATCCAGTAAAGATGGTCGGCTGTACGGCTCAACATTTGAAATCTCCCTGCATCTCTAGTTTTCCAACACCCAGGTATCCTTGGTTCCGCCGCCCTGTGACGAGTTCACCACCAGTGAGCCCTCGCGCAGCGCGACGCGCGTCAATCCGCCCGGTACCATGCCGATACCCCGCTTGCCGGAGAGCACGAAAGGGCGCAGGTCGAGATGGCGCGGAGCGATTCCCGACTCGACGAAAGTCGGGCAGTTGGACAGCGCCAGCGTCGGCTGTGCGATGTACTTCTCCGGCGAGGCGACGATCCGCGTCCGAAACTGCTCGATCTCGGCCCTGGTCGATGCCGGTCCCACCAGCATCCCGTAACCGCCGGCTCCATGCACCTCCTTGACGACGAGTTCCGGCAGGTGCGCCAGTACGTAGCTAAGGTCCTCGGGTTTGCGCAACATCCAGGTCGGGACATTGTTGAGCTTCGGCTCTTCACCAAGGTAAAAGCGGATCATTTCCGGGACGTAGGGATAAATCGACTTGTCGTCGGCGACGCCGGTGCCAATGGCGTTGGCGAGCGTAACGTGGCCGGCGCGATAGGCGGCAAGCAGTCCCGGGACGCCGAGCATCGAGTCCTTGTTGAAAACGAGGGGGTCGAGAAAGTCGTCATCGAGCCGGCGGTAGATCACATCGACCCGTTGTGGCCCCTGCGTGGTACGCATGAACACCGTTTCGTCGCGGACGAACAGATCCCGGCCCTCTACCAATTCGACGCCCATCTGCTGTGCCAGAAAAGTGTGCTCGAAGTACGCGCTGTTGTAGGCGCCCGGCGTCAGCAGCACGACTGTCGGATCGCTCACCCCCTTCGGTGCGACGCTGCGCAGGTTCTCGAACAGCATGTCGGGGTAGTGCTGGACCGGCGCGATCATTTGCCGCGAAAAGAGTTCGGGAAAGAGCCGCATCATCATCTTGCGGTCCTCGATCATGTACGAGACGCCGGACGGGACGCGCAGATTGTCTTCCAGAACGTACGATTCGCCGGCCCCGGCGCGGACGATATCGACGCCGGCGATATGCGCGTAAATCCCGGAAGGCACGTCGACGCCGATCATCTCGGGCCGAAACTGCGCGTTGTGCAACACCTGCTCCGGTGGCAGGCGACCGCTCCTGAGGATCTCCTGCTCATGGTAGATGTCGTGCAGGAAGGCGTTGAGCGCTTTCACCCGCTGCCATAGTCCGGCCTGCAGCGCCTGCCACTCGGCCGCGGGAATGATGCGTGGAATGATGTCGAACGGGATCAGTCGTTCGGTGCCCGACTCCTCGCCATAGACGGCGAAGGTGATGCCGACGCGGTGAAATGCCGTATCCGCCTCGGTCCGCTTGCGTTCCAGGCGGTCGGCCGGCATCGCTGCCAGCCACTCGGCAAAAGTGCGGTAATGCGGCCGCAGCACACCGGCCGAATCGTACATCTCGTTATAGAAATGTGTACTCATGGTCCTCACCATCAGTCTAGGTTTCAAAACGGCAAGCAGAAAGCGTGCCACGCCATCGACTGGATCAAGGCCGAGCAAGCACAAGTCGGGTGATCACTTTGCTGCCGGAAATGGTGCGATCTGCTGCCAGAATGCACGCCATTGGTGCATTTGCCTCGCGTTGCGAACGGTTCCGAAGAAGCAGAATACCTGTCGAGAGTCGGCACGAAGCTTGCTTGGAAACCAGGGGCAGCCGCAAGCGAAGACCGCTCTTCGTTGCGGTCGCGCTCGCTCGCCGGGATGGCTTTCCCAGCCAGGCACGTGCGGGTATCGTTGAAGAGGCGAAACATGAAGACACCGAAGATTCTTCCCTGGCTGGCACGTCGGACCGGAGTGAGCGATGAACGTGCCGAAGACCTGTGGCGCGCTGCCTGTCAGCAGGCGACAGCACTTACCGGCGAGCGGGACGGCCCGTGCTATTGGGGTGCAGCAGTGCAGACCCTGCTGGATCTGCTCGAAGCCGAGCGCTGGAAAGCCGGCACGGTGTTTGTGTGGCCCTGGCTCTTGCTGCCATACGGCATCGAGCAGTGGTCCTTGCTTGCCAGGCGCTGGCTGGCGCCCAGCGCATTGTTGCGTGGGCGGCCGGCCGCGGATTGCTGCCCGATGCAGGTCGGCGGGGCGCGATGAGGCCGACGCCTCACGGCGCTGCGCGTACCAAGAGTTGGCTGCAGGACGGGCAGAGGAAGATTCGTGAGGATTTCCTCGCCGACGGTGACGCAAAGCGCCTGCTGCGCAATCGCTGTTCCCTGATCGACGAGATTCTCTGCGCCCTCTGGAGCGAGCTGGGATTGCCGGATTCGCTCGCGCTGATCGCTGTTGGCGGCTATGGCCGCGGCGAACTGTACCCCTCCTCGGACGTCGATCTGCTGATCCTGCTGCCGGAACAACCCGGCCACGCGTTGGCCGCGCAGCTCGAAGGGCTGGTGTGTGCATTCTGGGACATCGGACTCGAAACCGGTCATAGCGTGCGTACCATCGAGCAATGTCTGGAGGAGGCCGCTGGCGACATCACGGTGCAGACGGCAATGATCGAGGCGCGCCGGCTGGCTGGCAACGTCGAACTGTTCGAGGGTTTCTCGCGCATCTTCCAGCAGAGTGTCGATGCTCGCGCCTTCTTCCAGACGAAGAAGATGGAGCAGGAAGATCGCCATCAGCGCTTCAGCGACACGCCTTACAGTCTGGAAGCGAACTGCAAGGAAGGTCCGGGTGGGCTGCGCGACCTGCAGCTCATCCTGTGGATTGCGCAGGCAGCGGGCTATGGCAGGTGCTGGAACGACCTCGAACGACACGGCTTCATCACCGTGGAAGAGGCGGCGCTTCTCGACCACAGCGAAGCCTTCCTGCGCCGCTTGCGCACGCAACTGCACCTGCACGTCGGTCGCCGGGAAGATCGCCTGCTGTTCGATTACCAGACGGCGTTGGCGGATAAGCTGGGATTTTCCGCCAGCGCCGAACGCCGCTCCAGTGAGCAAATGATGCAGCACTACTATCGGGTGGCGAAAACCATCACGCAGATCACCGGAATCCTTCTGCAGAACATCGGCGAGGCGTTGTTCCCGCCTCCGGACGAGCTTCCGCAAGCGATCAACGATCGTTTCCAGAATGCGCACGAGTTCCTCGACGTGGTAGACGAAAACGTGTTTCAGCGGACACCGTCCGCGCTGCTCGAGGCCTTTCTGCTCCTCCAGCAACATCCGGAGTTGAAAGGCATGAGTGCCCGCACGCAGCGCGCCCTGTGGCGCGCACGCAATCTGATCGACGACGACTTCCGCCACGATCCGGGCAATCGCGCACGTTTTCTGGCAATTCTCAAACAGGGGAACCGCCTGGTCCAGGAATTCCGGCGGATGAACCAGCTTGGCGTTCTCGGTCGCTATCTGCCCAATTTCGGGCGCATCGTCGGCCAGATGCAGCATGACCTCTTTCACGTCTATACCGTCGACCAGCACATCCTGCAGGTGATCCGCCGCCTGCGTCGCTTCACGATGGAGGAGTTCGCTCACGAATATCCTTTCTGCAGCAGGCTGATCAGCGACCTCGGCAATCCCTGGATTCTCTATATCGCCGCCCTGTTTCACGACATTGCCAAAGGCCGTGGCGGCGATCACTCGGAACTCGGGGCGGGCGACGCGCGCAGCTTTTGCGAGGTGCACGGTCTCGCCGATGAAGACACCGAACTGATCGTCTGGCTCGTTCGCCAGCACCTCCTGATGTCCCGGATCGCGCAGAAGGAGGATATCTCCGATCCTGGCGTTGTCGCCCGATTTGCCAAGGTCGTTGGCAACGAGCGCCGTCTGATCGCGCTTTATCTGTTGACCGTCGCCGACATTCGCGGGACCAGTCCGAAAGTTTGGAATGCATGGAAGGGGCAACTGCTCGAACAACTGTTCACGGCGACCCGACGCTTCCTGCTGTCTGGCGAAGATACGTTGATGACCCACGGTGTCATCGCCCAGCGTCAGCAAGAGGCGCTTCGGTTGATGCGCTACCTGGCTCTTCCGGAGAAGGCGCACGAAGAACTATGGCAGCAACTCGACACGGTGTACTTTCTACGTCAGTCGGCAGAGGAAATCGCCTGGCACGCCCGCGCCGTGCACGACTGCGTCGAGAGCGAGCGGCCCGTGGTCCGGGCGCGCCTCAATCCGCTCGGTGCGGGACTCGAAGTGATGGTTTACACGCGCGATCAGGAAGACCTGTTCGTGCGCATGGTCGGCTTTTTCAGCCGTGCCGGCTACAGCATCGTCGACGCCAAGATCCATACCACACGGCATGGCTATGCACTGGACACGTTCATGCTGCTCGACGTTTCCGGTCGCGACAGCGACCGAGCCATGATCAGCTATATCGAACACGAGCTTGCCGAACGGCTGCTCCACCCGGCACCGCCGGAAGTCCCGGCCAACGGACGAATCTCGCGTCAGGTCAGGCATTTCCCGATACAACCGCTGGTCAGCATTCAGCCCCTGGTCAGTCTGGAAGCCGACGAAACCGGCACATTGTTCGTATTGACCGTGGTCGCCGCCGACCGTCCCGGTCTGCTGTTCCTTGTTGCCAACGAACTGGCCCGGCATGATGCCAATCTGCACACCGCCAAGATCGCCACCCTGGGCGAACGGGTCGAGGATACCTTTCTGATCAGTGGTGACCACCTGGACGAGAGCGCCGGGCGAGTCAAACTGGAAACCGATCTGCTGAAACAGCTGCAAGCCTGAACGTCCGTGTACGAGTCTTCGCGAGGAGTCCAGAAATGGGATACGCAAACAAGCAGCGTTCCGGATCGGCGGCGGGTGGTCTCGTCGGGAATCGCTGATTCGCGCAATTTCCCCTATGGTCGCCATCGCGACTGGCCGGGCGGAATGGCTTCGTCGTTATGGCGCGGTTCTTGCTCTTCCAATTTCTGATTTTTTGCTCCGGAGCTGACTGTGTCCATTCATGTTGCCCTCAATCACCTTACCCGTTATCGCTACGATCGTCTGGTCAATCTTTCGCCACAGGTTGTCCGCCTGCGCCCGGCACCTCATTCGCGAACGCCGATACTCAGCTACTCGCTGAAAATCACCCCGGCGCAGCATTTCATCAATTGGCAGCAGGATCCGCAGGCGAATTACCTGGCTCGTCTGGTGTTTCCGGAAAAGACGCGCGAGTTTTGCATCGAAGTGGATCTGGTCGCCAACGTCTCGGTAATCAATCCTTTCGATTTCTTTCCCGAGCCGTACGCGACCACCTTTCCTTTCTCGTACGAAGCATGGCAGCAGGAGGAGCTCGAACCGTATCTGCATTGCCTGCCGCTGACGGCACAGGTGCGCCAGTTTCTGGCGACGATTCCGCGCGAGCCGCGGGGGAGCGTCGACTTTCTCGTCGACCTCAACCGGCAGGTGCAAAGCGCGGTGAGTTACGTAATCCGCCTCGAACCGGGCGTGCAGACGCCCGAAGAAACGCTCACGCTGGGCCGGGGCTCGTGCCGGGATTCCGCCTGGCTGCTGGTGCAGTTGTTGCGACATCTGGGGCTCGCTGCGCGCTTCGTTTCCGGTTACCTGATTCAGCTCGTTCCCGACGTGAAATCGCTGGACGGACCTTCGGGAACCGATCACGACTTCACCGACCTGCACGCCTGGTGCGAAGTCTACCTGCCAGGCGCTGGCTGGATCGGCCTCGACCCCACCTCGGGCCTCTTCGCCGGCGAAGGTCACATACCACTGGCCTGCTCGCCGCAACCGTCGTCGGCGGCGCCAATCACCGGCTTCACCGAAAAGTGCGAATGCGAGTTCGAGCATCACATGAAGATCGAACGCGTCTGGGAGGCGCCGCGGGTCACCAAACCTTATGACGAGGAGCAGTGGGCGGCGATCGAAGCCATTGGGCACCGGATCGACGCGGATCTGAGCAGCGGCGACGTCCGTCTGACGATGGGGGGCGAGCCGACCTTCGTCTCGATCGACGATCATGACGGGGCCGAATGGAACGTCGACGCCCTCGGTCCGACCAAGCGGGCGCGGGCGGCGGACCTCTTTCAACGCCTGCGCGCGAAGTACGCGCCGCAGGGGCTGCAGCACTTCGGCCAGGGCAAATGGTATCCCGGCGAGCAGTTGCCGCGCTGGTCGCTGAACTGCTTCTGGCGGCGCGACGGTCAGCCGGTGTGGAAGAATCCGGGGCTGTATGCCGACGAAACCTGCAATTACGGAGCCGACGAGGCGCTCGCCGGGCACTTTCTGCGCAGTCTCGCCGAACGGCTGGCAATCGACCCGGGGTATGTCTTTCCGGCCTTCGAAGACGTCTATTACTATCTCTGGCGCGAACACCGCCTGCCGATCAACGTCGACCCCTTGAACTCGCGACTCGATGATCCGATCGAACGCGAGCGACTGGTGAAGATCTTTCGCCAGGGGCTGGACACGGTGGCCGGCCATGTGCTGCCGCTGCGACGTCACGCGCAGGGCGGCTGGCAGAGTGGCAAGTGGTTCCTGCGAGCCGGCCGCTGCCATCTGATTCCGGGCGATTCTCCGATCGGCTATCGCCTGCCGCTCGACTCGCAGCCTTGGGTGGCCAAGACCGACTATCCGTACATCCACACGCCCGATCCGACGCAGTACTTTCCGCCGTTGCCCGACTATGCCGAAATCCGCGCCCAAAGTGCGGTCAGCCGCAGTCAGAGTGCGAGCGACGAAGCCGCAGCGGTGACCGGCGAACACTTTGCCGAACGGGCGCTCGAGCGAGTCGCCGAGTCGCTGGCGCACGCGGCCGACGGTTCGCGCGAAGGGCTGCCAGCGGATGCAGCGGCGGCGGTCATCCGCACCTCCCTGTCGGCACAGGCGCGTGACGGAGTTCTGTACCTCTTCATGCCGCCAACGGAGACACTGGACGACTATCTGGAACTGGTCGCCGCCGTCGAGGCGACCGCCGAAGCACTGACCACGCCGGTTATCATCGAAGGCTACGAGCCGCCGTCCGACCCTCGCCTGACCAACTTCCGTGTCACGCCTGATCCCGGGGTGATCGAAGTCAATATTCAGCCGTCGGCCAGTTGGGATGAACTCGTCGAACGCACTACGCACCTCTATGAAGCGGCGCGCCTGTCGCGCCTGTGTACCGAGAAATTCATGCTCGACGGTCGACATACCGGTACCGGCGGCGGCAACCATTTCGTGTTTGGTGGCGCCACCGTTCTCGACTCACCTTTCCTTCGCCGTCCCGACCTGCTGCGCAGCCTGATCAGTTACTGGCACAACCACCCGTCGCTTTCGTACCTCTTTTCCGGCCTGTTCATCGGTCCGACGAGCCAGTCGCCACGGGTAGACGAGGCGCGCAACGACTCGGTATACGAGCTCGAGATCGCCTTCGGCCAGTTTCCGCCGGTCGGCGACGCTGAAGAGTACGTCGCACCATGGATCATCGACCGTGTGCTGCGCAACCTGTTGATCGACTCCACCGGCAACACGCACCGCGCCGAGTTCTGCATCGACAAGCTCTATTCGCCCGAGGGCCCGAGCGGGCGCCTCGGGCTGCTCGAAATGCGCGCCTTCGAAATGCCGCCGCACGCGCGCATGTCGCTGGCACAGCAGCTTCTGCTGCGCGCGCTGATCGCGCGCTTCTGGCGGACCCCTTACGCGCCCGAGCGACTGGTCCGCTGGGGCACAGAGCTGCACGACCGCTTCATGCTGCCGTATTTCGTGCAGCAGGATTTCGACGACGTCATCAGCGAATTGCGCGCTGCCGGTTATCCCCTCGAAAGCGCGTGGTTCGCGCCGCATTTCGAATTCCGCTTTCCCCTGCACGGCCGCATCGCAGTGAAAGGTATCGAGCTGGAACTGCGGCATGCGCTCGAACCCTGGCATGTGATGGGCGAGCAGGCAACGGCGGGAGCGACCGTGCGCTACGTCGACTCCTCGCTCGAACGCGTACAGATCAGGGTCACGGGCATGGCCAGCGATCGCTACGTGGTGGGTTGCAATGGTTGTGCGCTGCCGATGCGCTCGACCGGCAAGGTTGGCGAGTTTGTCGCCGGCGTGCGCTACCGCGCCTGGCATCCGCCGTCGGCGCTGCATCCGACGATCGGCGTCCATGTGCCGCTGGTCTTCGACCTGGTCGATAGCTGGATGAAACGCTCTCTCGGCGGTTGCCAGTATCACGTCGAGCATCCCGGTGGGCGCAACCCCGATCGCTATCCGGTCAATGCCAACGAGGCGGAAGGTCGTCGGCTGGCACGCTTCACACCGTTCGGTCACACCCCCGGCGCGATCGACTTGCAGCCACCGCCGGCGAATGCCGGCTTCCCGTTTACGTTAGACTTGCGGCGACCCTGAAACCACTCGGCGCGGGAGCATGTTCCCGCGCCCGCTTGCTTCATGCCGCAATCGCTGCTCGCGAACTATCCGAGGAAGACCGACCGTTTCGACGAAATGCTCGCCGAAGATGGGAGCGTTCGTCCGTCCTGGAAACCGTTTTTCGCTCACCTCGATGTGGTGACCCCCGAGCAGATGCGGCACCGGCTCGACTTCGTTCGCCGCAGCATCCTCGAGAACGGCGTCACCTACAACGTCTACGCCGACCCGAAGGGCGCCGACCGACCGTGGGAACTCGACCCCTTGCCGCTGATCCTCTCTTCTGCCGAATGGCAGGAGCTGGCTGGCGCGGTGATGCAGCGCGCGCGCCTGCTCAACGCGGTGCTCCAGGATCTCTACGGCCCACAGGATCTGCTCCGCGACGGCAGTCTGCCGCCCGCCCTGGTTTTCGGCCACAACAATTTTCTCTGGCCGTGCCAGGGGGTCCGTCCCCCCGGTGATACCTACCTGCACCTCTACGCCGCCGACCTCGCGCGTTCGCCCGACGGTCGCTGGTGGGTGATCGCCGACCGCACGCAAGGGCCGTCCGGTGCGGGTTACGCGCTGGAAAACCGGACCATCGTCGCGCGCGTTTTTCCAGAGCAATTTCGCGACCTGCACGTGCAGCATCTGGCGTTCTTCTTTCGGGAGCTGCAGGACAGTCTGGCCTGCTGGGCGCCGCGCGGTGAAGATCCACCGCTGACCGTACTGCTCACTCCAGGTCCCTACAACGAGACCTACTTCGAGCATGCTTACCTCGCGCGCTACCTCGGTTTCCCGCTGGTCGAGGGGCAGGATCTGACGGTGCGCAGCGATTGTGTCTACCTGCGGACACTGAGCGGCTTGCGCCGCGTGCATGCGATTCTGCGCCGGCTCGACGACGACTACTGTGACCCGCTCGAACTGCGCGGCGATTCTGCGCTCGGCGTTCCCGGTCTCCTGCAGGCGGTTCGTGCGGGCAATGTCCTGGTTGCCAACGCGCTCGGCAGCGGCCTGATCGAATCGGCGGCGCTGCCGGGCTTCCTCCCCGGTATCTGCAAGAGAATGCTCGGCGAGCCGCTGGCGATGCCATCGGTTGCTACCTGGTGGTGCGGCGAGCAGGCCGCGCTTGAGTTTACCATCGAGCATCTCGACCAACTGGTGATCAAGGGTTCGTACCCCTCGCAGCGTTTCGATCCGATCTTTGGCAACGAGCTCGCCGGTGGTAGACGCCAGGAAATGATCGATCGCCTGCGCGCCCGCCCGCAAGCCTATGTCGCCCAGGAACTGGTCAACTTTTCGGAAGCCCCGACCTGGAGCACGAAGCATGGGCGGCAACTCGTGCCACGCGGCGTCGGCCTGCGTGTTTTCGTTGCCGCCACTCCGACAGGTCACGTGGTGATGCCGGGCGGCTTGACGCGCGTCTCGGCAGCTTCGAATGCGCGAGTGATCTCGATGCAGCGTGGTGGCTCGAGCAAGGACACCTGGGTGCTCACTACCGACGCGGCGGTCAATACCTTCAGCCTGCTCAAACCGTCGGTCGGGAAGGCCGATCTCGTCCGCGGCGGTCGCAATCTGTCGTCGCGCGTGGTGGAAAACCTGTACTGGTTCGGCCGGTACGCAGAACGCTGCGACAAGACGTCCCGCCTGCTGCGCGTCGCCCTTTCGCGTCTCGTCGACGCCGGTGCCGACACGCTGCCGGCGCTGATTTCGGCTATCGATCTATGCCGTGTCCTGCAGCTCCTGGTTACCGCCGAGGGCGAAACCAACGGCTCCCCCAAGGGCAAGGGGGGCGCCTCCGGGTTGCCGCGTGAGACGCTGATTCTCTCCGCCATTTGCGGTGCGGACGCAAACGACGGCTTGGCCGGCGACCTTCGCCGCCTGTTGTGGGTGGCCACCCAGGTACGCGAGCGATTCTCGCTCGACAACTGGCACGCGATCAATCGCCTGCAGCACCAGTTGCAGCAGTACTGCGCGGCGGTGCGCGAAAACGCGAATCCGGAGTTGGGGGAGGCGCTCGCCTTTCTCGATCAGGTACTCCTTGCATCATCGTCGCTGGCGGGTTTCGCCATGGATAACATGACCCGCGACGACGGCTGGCGTTTTCTGATCATCGGCCGACGGATCGAGCGACTGGTGTTCCTCGCCAACGCCGTCTCGGGTTTTCTGCGCCTCGAATCGACGCGCGCTCCGGGCAGTCTCGAATGGCTGCTCGAACTCACCGACAGCATCATCACCTATCGCTCGCGCTACATGATCCAGCCGCAGGTGTTGCCGACGCTCGACCTGATCGTTTTCGACGAGGGCAACCCGCATTCGGTTGCGTTCCAACTGCAAATCCTCGTTCGTTACCTCGACAACCTTACGCGCCTGCTCGGTGGACCACGCGACGACGCGTTGCCGCAGGCACTCTCGCGTCTGCAAGGCTTCGACCTCGCCCGCTTCGAGGGACAGAGCTTCCGCGAATGCCGAATCTGCGATCCGTGCATCGCACTCGCCAGCCTGCTCGGCGAGATTTCCATCGCTGCGGCGACGCTCTCGGATCGCCTGGCGATGCGCTATTTCAGTCATGTCGGCGACGTCAGCCGACAAACCTTTACTTCCTGATCGCCGTGAGTCCGTCCATCGCCCGCTATCACATCGTTCACGAGACGACGTACAGCTACGAAAGTCCGGTGTCGCTATCGCGGCAATTGCTGCACCTGACGCCGCGTACTTGCGCGTGGCAGCGTTGCCTCGGGCACCGGATCACGGTTGCGCCAGAGGCGAGCGCGGGACGCGAGCGTCTCGACAGTTTCGGCAATCCGGTGACCGAACTGGCGATCGAGTTTCCACATGAGAGTCTCAGCGTTCGCGCCGAAGGCACCATCGAGGTGCTGCCACACTTGCCTTCCGAGCATCTGGACAGTGCCTCGCCGGCGTGGGAAATCGTACGCGACGCGCTGACCTACGGAGCTCGTCCGGTGCTGCTAGACGCCAGTTGTTTTCAGTTCGAATCACCCTATGTGCGCGTCAAGCACGAATTTGCCGCTTATGCGAAGGCCTGCTTTCCCAGCGGCCGGCCGCTGCTGGACGCAGTGCATGCACTGATGAGCCGCATTCACAGCGAGTTCGAATTCGACCCCGAGGCAACCACGGTCGCCACTCCGGTGCTCACGGTGCTTGCCGAAAGACGTGGCGTCTGTCAGGACTTCGCGCACCTGATGCTTTCCTGCCTGCGGTCGCAAGGACTCGCCGCGCGCTACGTCAGTGGCTATCTGCTCACCCACCCGCCACCCGGGCGACCGCGAATGGTCGGCGCCGATGCTTCGCACGCCTGGGTATCGGTGTATTGCCCGGAGCGCGAAGGCGGTCGCTGGGTGGACTTCGACCCGACCAACAACCTGCTGCCCGATACGCAGCACATCACTCTGGCCTGGGGACGCGATTTCGCCGACGTTTCGCCACTGCGCGGGGTCATTCTCGGTGGCGACGCGCATGAACTCGCGGTGGCGGTGACGGTCACCCCGGTCACAACCGCCGGCACCTAGGTACGACGTGCCCGCTCAGGGCGATGGCGGCGGCGGCACGTCCGGTTCCGCTGGCGCCGCGTACCATTGTTCGCGCGGCACGACGACGTTGTTGCTGGGCTGTACGACGAAGTGCGGCGACATGATCTGCACGCCGTAAGTATTGAACTGATCCTGGATGTTGGCGTGCAGCGCGGAGAGCACCGGTACGCGCTCCAGGGGCTGGTCCATGTACGCGAACAGCTCGTACTCGACGTACCAGTCGCCCAGGCTGCGCTGGAAAACGAAGGGCTTGGGAGTAACCCGCAAGCCGGGAGTCTGCTCGGCGGCGGCGATCAGCATGGCGTGCACCTGGCGCCACGGCGTATCGTAGCCGATCGTCACCTTGGTGGACACCAGCGTGCCGCGGGCACCTGCGAGTCGCGAGTAGTTCTTGATCGGGTTGCCGACCAGAACCGCGTTCGGGATCGTCACCTCTTCATTGCGCATGTTGATGACCTTGGTCGATAGCGCGCCAACTTCGCTGACCACACCGACGTTCTGGCCGATATCGACAAAGTCGCCTACCGACAGGGCGCGTGAATAGACCAATACCAGGCCGCTCATCAACTGATTGACGATTCCTGCCGAACCGAGCGTCAGCATGAAGCCGAACATCACCGACAGACCCTTGAATGCGTCGCTGTCGGACATCGGAATGAACGGATAGGCGATGGCGAATCCCAGGCCCCAGACGAGTATGGAGACAATTCGGTGGGTCGCGGTAACCGTCTCCGGATGCAGGCCGGGCACCTGCACGCGGCCTTCCTTCGCGGCGCGGAAGAAATTGCCGAGTGCATCATTGAAGGCCTTGGTCAGAAAGAGGATGATCAAGGCGGTGCTCAGTGCCGGCATGGCCTCGATCAGACCCGTCCCGATCATGTAGAGCACGCCGAACAGAAAATCGGTGAGGCGTTCGCCAAGCGCCTCGGTGAGCGGAAAGCGTGCCAGAACGTAGGTCAGCCAGAGGTACGCGACGGTCAACCAGAGGAAACCCATCACCAGTTGCGCAATCCGCTGTACCAGCAGCCACCAGTGACGCGCCCAGCCGAGCCTGCCCACGTTGCGTTCGGCGGCGATGACCTCTTCCAGGTGGTGGACCATCAGCGCGGTGGCGCGCCGAATGAGCCAGAACAGGGTCAGCGCGATCATGGTCGCGAGTACCGACAGCCCGATTCCCGTCACCAGGACGATCGGGCGCCGCTGCTCCGCAGCCGCGTGCAGGGCGGCGGAGAGCACGCTCGCCGCACGCTGGGCGACTTCTTCGAGCGAAGCTTTCTCCTCGGGATCGAGGTCGCCTTCGACGACGTTGAACAGCACGAACTCGCCGATGTGCAAACCGATGCCACGCGTCGTACCGACGATGAACGGCGTTTGCTCGATCGCCTGCGTCATCCGGTCAGACGGCAGGCTGTCGATGCGTTCCCAGGCTCGCCGCACGCGATGCTCCGGCGATGCGCCGATGAAGCTTGCCCGGAAAGTGAAGATCGGCCGAAAGTGGTAGCGCAGAGTCGCTTCCGGTGGTTTCGCGGCATCGGCCGCAAGCGCCGGAAGCATGCCGAGAAACAGGCAACTTGCCAGCCACAGCAGTGCCTTGGACGATCGAGAGGACAGAGCGGTCAGGATCATGACGGAATTCGGTAGGCGGTGACGGAGCGACGAATTATAGCCGTCGACACGTCCGGTGGGCGCCACGCATGGCGACCGCAGCCGTCGCCTACTTGGTTTGCTTTTCGTACTGCCCGACGACGTTCTCCATGGTTTCGAGAATGCGTTCGCTGGTCGTCGCAACGACAGTTGCCTGGCGCTTGTCGGTACTGCCAAGCTGGCCCAGCGCGTTCTCGAAGAACAGCCATTGCTGCCGGACGAGTTCGAGATCTTCGCGCAGCGCCGGGGTATTGTTCGGTGCGGCAGCGAGTTCCTGCAGCCCGGCGGCAAATTCCCGGCGCGCCCTGTCGATTTCCGCTGCGGCCTGTTCGACCCCGATCTTCCACGCCGCTGCCTGGTAAAATTTCGCCATGCGTTGCGAGAGCATGCGCTGGCGACCGGCAAGGTTTACCAGCCGGGCACTGCTCGTCGTCGACCGATTTTCGAGTTGTTGCGTTCCCTTTTGCGCGAGTGCCAGCACCTCGTCGGAGAGGGCGAGGATTCTGGCGCCGTCTGCCAGGTTGGGCGCGCTGGCAGTGAGTGCCTGGCGATAGGTCTGCCAAGTACGTTCGAGTTTCTGGTAGGTTTCCCTGATTTCCTGTGACGGTGCGAAAGCCTTCAGTTCCGCGAGTTGTCGATCGAACAGGGCAACAGAACCATCGAGCACCTTGCGCGAGCGATCGACGTCTACGCCGAGACCGAGCTGGAAATAGGCCTTGGCCATGCGCTGCGAGAGCATTCGCTGCCGGCCGGCCTTGTTGATTGCCGAATTCAGGTCGCTCACCTCTGCCCGGGCGACGACGGCCAATGACAGAAGCAGCAGCAGGAGGATAGTGTGACGGATCGAAACCGGGCTCAGCATGGCAAGTCTCCACTCCGGCAGGCCGGTCGGGTGCCGACTGCCGATGATGAATCAAGGGGGTAAGTCTAGTCGAGCGGCGGGCGTAGTGGATGATCTGCGTCAAGCCGGTTGCAGGTGACGGGGCAGGATACGATTCGCCAAGCTGACTTAGCCCGTCCCGCCCACTGTCAGTCCGTCGATGCGCAGGGTCGGCTGGCCGACGCCCACCGGCACGCTTTGTCCTTCCTTGCCACAGGTGCCGACGCCCGGGTCGAGGCGCAGGTCGTTGCCAATCAGCGAAACCTGCTGCATCGCCTCGGGTCCGCTGCCGATCAGCGTCGCCCCCTTGACCGGCGAGGTCACCTTGCCGTCCTCGATCAAGTACGCCTCGGACATCGAAAAGACGAACTTGCCATTGGTGATGTCGACCTGTCCGCCACCGAAATTGACCGCGTAAATTCCCTTCTTGACCGACTGGATGATTTCCTCGGCGGTCCGCTCACCGTTCAGCATCGTGGTGTTGGTCATGCGTGGCAACGGCAGATGGGCAAAAGACTCGCGCCGGCCATTGCCGGTCGGCGCGACGCCCATCAGGCGAGCGTTGAGACCATCCTGCATGTAGCCCTTGAGGATCCCGTCTTCGATCAGCACGGTGCGTTGCGTCGGGTTCCCCTCATCGTCGATGTTCAACGATCCGCGTCGCTCGGCGATCGTGCCGTCGTCGATGACTGTCACTCCGCGGGCGGCCACGCGGCTGCCGATGCGGCCGGCAAAGGTCGAGCTTCCCTTGCGATTGAAGTCTCCCTCCAATCCGTGGCCGACTGCCTCGTGCAGCAGGATGCCCGGCCAGCCTGGACCGAGGACGACGGTCATCGTGCCGGCCGGCGCCGGTCGGGCGACGAGATTGGTGAGCGCCTGATGAACCGCTTCGCTGGCGTACGCCTGCAGCACAGCGTCGCTGAAAGCGGCATAGTCGGTACGGCCGCCGCCGCCAGCCGAGCCCTGTTCGCGCTGCCCGCCCTCCTCGACGATCACCGTCAATGAGACGCGCACCAGTGGTCGGATGTCGGCCGCCAAGCGGCCGTCGCTGCCGGCGACCAGGATCACTTCGTATTCGCCGGCGAGGTGTGCCATGACCTGCGTCACGCGCGGATCCTCGGCGCGGGCCAGGGCTTCGAGCCGTTCGAGCATTGCAACCTTGCTGGCCGCGTCGAGCGAGGCGATCGGATCCTGCGGCAGGTAGAGGTGACGCCCGCTCCTCCTTCGCAGCGCCGGTACCCGTCGTTCCTGCCCGGCAGCGGCGATTGCCCGTACGGCCGTGGCGGCAACGTCCAGCGCCTGCGCACCAATGTCATCGGAATAAGCGAAGGCGGTCTTTTCGCCCGCCAGCGCACGCACGCCGACGCCTTCGTCGATGCTGAAACTCCCCGCCTTGACAATGCCCTCTTCGAGGCTCCATGCCTCCGAGCGGCTGTATTGAAAATAGACGTCGGCGTAATCGACCTGGTGCGTCATGATCTTGCCGATTACACGTGTGAGATCGCCGACGTCGAGTCCGTAGGGCGTGAGCAGGGTCTTGCGAGCCTGCGTGAGAAGTGTTTGCGCTTTTGCGGTCATTGCATGTCCATGATTACTGCCGTTGTGGCGTGTCTCGGCGACCGGGGAATCCGGTTCCGGGCGCGGTGGTAAGGGTGAGCGGCAACTCACATGACGCGGTGGCTTAGCGCCGGCAGCCTGGCGCGGACTTCGGCGAGGCATGCCCGTTCGAGATTGCCGATGACGATGCCGGGTCCTTTCTGCTTGCGATCGAGGATGTTTCCCCAGGGATCGATCAACATGCTGTTGCCGTGCGTTTCGCGTCCGTTCTCGTGGCGGCCTCCTTGCGCCGCAGCCAGAACATAGCACTGATTCTCGATCGCCCGCGCGCGCAGCAGGATTTCCCAGTGCGCCCGGCCGGTGGTTTCGGTGAAAGCGGCCGGAATGACCAACAGGTCTGCGCCGCCGAGCGCACGATACAGTTCCGGGAACCTCAGGTCGTAGCAGATCGACAGCCCGATCCTGCCGAAAGGCATGGCGAAGGAGACGGGTCGACGACCTGCTTCGATCGTGGCGCTCTCGTCGTAGCACTCGACTCCCTGCCTGAAACCGAAGAGGTGAATCTTGTCATAGCGTGCGACCCGTTGGCCGTTCGGGCCGTAGACCAGGCTCGTATTCAGCACCTTTCCCGCCTGCTCTGTCCACAACGGCAGCGAGCCGCCGATCAACCAGATGCCGTGCGCTTTCGCGCTTGCCGCGAGGAAGTCCTGCAGTGGGCCATGTCCATCGGCCTCGCGCAGCTGGACCTTGTCGCGCTCGCTCATACCCATGATCGCGAAATACTCGGGCAGCGCGAGCAGTTCGGCGCCCTGTGCGACGGCTTCGTCAATCAGGGCACTGGCGGCGTGCAGGTTGTCCTCGACGCGCGGGGTGGAAACCATCTGCAAGGCGGCGACACGCAGCGTTGCGGCCGGTG
Organism: Accumulibacter sp.; assembly: GCF_023806565.1. Lineage (GTDB taxonomy): Bacteria > Pseudomonadota > Gammaproteobacteria > Burkholderiales > Rhodocyclaceae > Accumulibacter. Next base: position 33,344 of record NZ_JAMTDV010000114.1, read on the forward strand.
GCGCGGCACCTGGCGGTTCATTGACGGGCGGCTTCATTGCTTCCTCCAGTCGGGTTGGCAGACTTCGCTGGCCCGGAATTGGCTGTCGGGCTCGCACTGTGGGAGATTTTTTCGACCTTCGGGTCGTCCCATTTTCCGGTCACCAGATACTCGAACGCGAACACCTTGTTGAGCGGACCCTGCAGCAGCTTGTCGGCGAGCAAGGTGGCGACGCCGGCCAGCGGATGGATCACTGCGACTCCCAGGGCGGCGCTGCTGCCCAGTTCGGGCTGCACCGTCACGTGCAGATTCTGCGTTTCATTCTTCAGGTCGGCGTCGCCACGCATTACCACGTGCGCCGCGGGGCCGTCGATCTGCAGACGCCGCGTGTGCATCAGGCCGCTGTTGACGGTGATCCGGCCCTGAATGCTGTCGAAAGCAAAACCCTCGCTGAACACATCGCCAAAGTCGAAACTGAGCCGACGGGGCAGGCCCTGCAGGCTGATCAAGCCGAGCAGCTTGCCGGCGCCGGGATCGAGCTTGAGGAACTGCCCCTTGCTCGCTTCGAGCGTCATTTCGCCACTCAGAGTTGCGTAGTCCAGCCGGTCCGGTGGTCCGTTCCAGCCGATCTTGCCCTGCATGGTCGCTTTGCCCGAACGAACGGCACCGGGGTAGCCGATCCGGTCGAGCAGTTTGCCAATGTCGCTGCTGTCGAGCGCGAAGTTGAGCTGCGTGCGGTTGGCGGCGCTGACCTGCCACTGTCCACTTCCGGAAAGCTTGCCAAACGGGTTGGCCAGTTCGATCTTGTCGATTCGCCAGATGCCTTTGTCGTTATGTGCCTGGACATCGAGGCGTCCGAAGCGGTGATCGCCGACGGCAAAATCATCGACCACGATGTCGAGTGCCGGCAGTTCCTTGATGGCTTCGGCTGGCGGGCCATCCTTGCTCACCTTTTCCGGACGGCTCCATTTGGTGAAATGCGCCGCCAGCCTGCCGCCTCCCGATCCGTCCCATTGAAAATCGCCCTCCGCCTCGCGCGACCTGAGCGCGCCCCGCCACTGGGAACTTGCCCCGGAAACCCGCAACTTTGCTGCATTGTAGCGACCGCCGAGGAAGATAAGTCTGTCGGTCTCCAGATCGACTGCGACCGGAAGGCCGGAACCCGATCCGGCGATTCCCTGCAGTGAATTCTGCCAGGAATCCACGTCCAGCGTCGGCACGGAAATCCCGACATTGACCCCGCGTTCCGGCAAGGGTGTCATCGGTCTGCCAATCATGATTGCGCCACGTTCGGGCAAGCTTCCCTCTGTCTGCCTACGGCGGATCAACTGCATGCTGACGATGCCGCCCAAACTGGCGCGCAACTGGTCGCGCACGATCGCATCGCCGTTACGCGGCGCGGCGCCGGGGAGCAGCGTGTTCTCGAAATGCAGGGGGAGAGGGTCACTGATCCCCTTGCCCAGTGGTGCCGGCAAGGTGGAAGCGATGCCGAGCAGATTCGAGTCGAGCAGGAGTTCGACGTCACGTTTGCGGACTCGCACCTCGGCGCGATAGCCAGTGGTGCCGGACAGCTTGTCGAAAAGCGGCAATTCCGTTCGCCGACGCAACTCGTCCATTGCCAGGGTTCCGTCGGCGACGATCAGTACCTTGCCACCCTGTGCGCCGCCGCCGATGCGTACGGGGCCACCAAACAGCAAGGCGTTGATTTGCTGCAGATGCAGGTCCTTTTCGGAGAACTGCAGGCTGCCTTTGACCTGGCGCAAGGGGGGCAAGGCCGGATCGACAGTCACCTCGTTGTTGAGAAACGTGTAGATTCCCTCGACCTTCGAATCGCCGAGTCGTGCTTCCTCCAACGGAATCACCAGAGAAATCTCGAGATGCCCTTTGCCCACGGCACTCATGCTGTCGGTGAAATGGTCGATTTGCGTCGCCACCGGGCTCTGCCTGATGAAGCCGAGAAACTCCCTGGTATCCCCTTCGACCCGTCCTTTCACCTTCAGCGTCGATAGCGGCGCGTCGAAATCGGGAATCTCGGCGAGTGTCTCCAGCAGCCTGGTGCCGAGAATCGAACCGTGTCTCGTCTGTATGACCATGCCGGCGCCTGCGAAACGCAGATCGGCGTCCAGGCCGGTGATTGGCGGCCAGCCGGTGGCATAATCGAGAGTCACTGCGTGCGCTTTGACGGTGACGAGAAACTGCCCGTCCCTGTGGTCGACAAAGGGAAACTTCGCCAGATCGCCCTTCAGGATAAGCCTGGTCTCGCTGGCGGTCCCCGTCTTGATTGCGTCGCGAAGCCAGTGGCGCGCTCCGACATTGACTGTCGCCGGCAGGTAACGCCAGACGGCGCGTGCGTCGGCCCGGCTCAGCGCTCCCGTCAGATCGATGCTGCCCGGCCCATCGCCGACCTTGTGATAGCTTCCTTGCGCCGATCCGCTGGCGTCGGGTCCAGCGAATTCGAGGCGTGACAAATGGAGGTCCAGCGCTTGCCCGCTGATCTTCCATCTGGCCTGTGCCTGCAGCGTATCCAGCGCGATCGCCGACTCGGGAAAAACATCCGGCAGCTCGATAGCCACCTTGCGCGAGTTCAACTGAGCGGATCCTCCCTGCTCGCTGGCCTCGAGCGAGCCGCTCAAGCCCGCTATTCCCGGGAACCGCCCCTGTGGTCTGAGTGCCAGGTCCGCAAAGCGCCCGCTCAGCGAGTAGGTCTGCAAGTGCTCGCCATTGCCCCGCCAACTGGTGCGCAAGCCACTGATGTGGCCACGTGGAGCAAAGTCGTCGAGCAAGCGGCGTGAGTCGTCATCGAGCGGCAGATAGGCTGCCAGACTGGCGAGGGCACCGAGGTCGAGCGCGCTGGCCGTGGCGCTGCCGCCGACGATGCCGCCTTCGCTGGCGGAGTTCTGCCACTCGACGTGGAAATCGGTCGGATCGATATGGACGCCGTGCGCCGGAGCGTCGCGGCCACCTGCCGGCCGTCGCGTCACCAGAGCGACGTGGCGTCCATCGACACTCATTTCCGAGGCGGAAAGGCGCGCGCCGATGCGGCCGGACATGTGGTCCAGTTGGAGCTCTGGCAGACCCCTTGCCAGGCGCAGTTTCACGTCGTCGAGCGACAGGTCGGCCGTCAGCTCCCGCAGCCCGCCATCGACGATGCCCATCCAGGCGCGCACTGCGCCCCGCCCATGTGGCAAGGCCACCGGGTAGTCGAGCCAGGTACGCCAGACGGCCAGATCGGCGTAGTCAATCTGCACGAAGGCCTGTCCTTTCCAGGCCGCGAGATGCTCGACGTCCTGGCCGCGAAAATCGCCCCGCAGATCGATGCGCGACGCCAGTTCGGCGGGTGGCAGTCCAGTCAGGCCGAAGCGATGCCGGTGTCCATCATTGTCGAGCGCCAGATCGACGTCATCGAGCACCAGCGGCGGTGCATCACGCTGCGCGTCTTCCCAGACCACGGTCGCGCCATGGATGCGAATGCGCCTTTGCGCCAGCAGCCAGTCTGCCACGCCGCTGTCGCTCTCCTGTTGGCCGATGGCGATGCCCGCCACAAAGAGGTGACCGGAGGCATCGCGCCGGATATGCAAGGTCGGCTCCGCGATGCGCAATGAGCGCAGGCGGAGTTGCAGGTGCGGCAGCGACGACCACGAGAGCACGCTCTCGACGCGAGTGAAGGTCAGCGCCGGCAGTCCTTGCGCGTCGGCGATGCGGACGTCGGAGAGGACAAGGTCGGGATGGATGCCGTCCCAACTCGCTTCGATGTGCCCGATGGCGATCGCGAGGCCGAGTGCCTGACTGACCTGCCGCTCGATTTCCGGTCGATAGCTCTCGATGTTCGGCAAGAGCAGGTAACGAAGGGCGAGAATCAGCAGGACGAAAGCGAAATAGAGCAGCCAGCAGGCGCGCAGGGCAAGCCGTCCGAGGCAACGCGTTGCCGGATGCGAGATGACCGGCAGCAGATGATGCAGGCGATGGTAGATCGCCGGGCGCAACTCTTCCTGGCGCATCACACCGAGCCAGCGCACGGAGACTTTTGCCAACGGCCGGCGAGCGTCACTAGAATGTCGGGATACCTGAGGAAACGATGGAATCGACAATTGTAACCACTTTGCCAGGGCTCTTCAGTGCCGCCGGCAGCCGGTTCCGCTCGATCACGCGAAGATAAGGCAATGGACCCCACAGATACTCCCGACGCCATCGACGGCGCGCTAGGTTCGCCCTGGCAGGCTGCCCGGGCGCACAGCCGCTACCTGGACAACCTGCTGCTCAACCGTCCGGACATTGCCTCCTGGCTTGGTGAGCATGTTGCGCAGCCGCTCACCGCCGGTGAGATGCGCGACTTTCTCGACGCTGCGGCGCCACACGACGATGCCGGCGTCAAGCGTGTGCTGCGCCGCCTGCGCCAACGGGTGATGGCGACGCTGATCGTTCGCGATCTCGCCGATGTGGCGCCATTGAGCGAAGTCGTCGAGAGCATGACCCGGCTTGCCGACGTCACCACGAACTTCGCCCTGGATTTCGTACATCGGCAACTTTGCGAGCTGTACGGAGAGCCGCTCGACAGCCAGGGACGGTCGCAACGGCTGATGGTCATCGGCATGGGAAAACTCGGCGGGCGCGAGCTCAATGTCTCTTCGGACGTCGATTTCATTTTCGTCTACCCGGAGGAAGGGCAGACGGCTGGCGGCCGCTGCATCGACAACTACGATTTCTTTCTGCGTCTCGGCAAGCGCTTGATCAGCGCACTTGGCGATCTCACCGAAGACGGCCAGGTCTTTCGGGTGGATATGCGCCTGCGCCCCAATGGCGATTCCGGACCACTGGTAGGATCGCTCGGTTCACTCGAGAACTATTTCATCGCACAGGGCCGCGAATGGGAACGTTACGCCTGGATCAAGGCGAGGGTGATGAACGAGGGCGTCAATCTGCAGCCGCAATGGAACAGGATGCTGCACGACATCGTCCGCCCCTTCGTTTTTCGCAAGTACCTCGACTTCGGTGCAATCAACGCCATGCGCGATCTGCACGCCCAGATTCGCCGGGAAGTGGTGCGCAAGGACATGGCCGATCACATCAAGCTCGGACCCGGCGGCATCCGCGAAATCGAGTTCATCGCGCAGGTGTTCCAGTTGATTCGCGGTGGCCGCGATCCCGCATTGCAGATCCGGCCGACGCTCGAGGTGCTCGCCCTGCTCGCCGAGCGTCGTCTGCTGCCGCCGGAAAGCGAGCGGGAACTGGCGGCGGCGTATGAGTTCCTGCGCCGTCTGGAGCATCGTCTGCAGTACGTGGGCGACGCTCAGACACACCGTCTGCCAGGCACGCAGGGAGATCGCTTGCAGATCGCACATTCGCTGGGCTGCGCCGATTGGCCCGCTTTTCTGGCGATTCTCGACGCGCACCGTGCGATCGTCGGCCGGCATTTCGAACAGGTTTTCTCCGAGCCGGAAGAGGGGCGACATCCGCTGGCTGCGATCTGGGAAGGATCCGCTGCAGGCGACGATGCGCTCGATCAATTGTCGAGGCGCGGCTTCCGTCAGCCGCAACTGATGCTCGAACGTTTGCAGAGCTTCCGTCGCAGCGGCCGTTACCTGCAACTGCCGGCGAGCAACCGCGAGCGCCTCGATGCCCTTGGCCCCCGTCTGATCGATGCCGCTGCAACGACTGCCATGCCCGACGCCACCTGGCAGCGAGGTCTCGACTTTCTCGACACGATCAGCCGTCGCGGCGCCTATCTGGCCCTCCTGCAGCAGTATCCGCAGGCGCTGCAGAAGCTTGCAGAGCTGATCGGCAGTTCGTCGTGGGCTGCCGATTACCTGACCCGCCACCCGATCCTCCTCGACGAACTGCTGGATTCGAGAATCTTCGACGTCGCCACGGATTGGCAGGAATTTCGGCAGCAGTTGCAGGAACAACTCGGGCAACATGTGGATGATACCGAGCGCGAGATGGACATTCTGCGCGAGTTCCATCACGCGCAGGTCTTTCGCTTTCTCGCACAGGACATCGCCGGGCTGCACACCGTCGAACACCTCGCCGACCGGCTCAGCGAACTCGCCGACATCATGGTCCAGACCACCATGGAACTCTGCTGGCAAAAACTGAAGCATCGACACACGCACCCCGACCGTCCGCCGCGCTTCGCGGTCATCGCGTACGGCAAGCTCGGTGGCAAGGAGCTCGGTTTCGCGTCGGACCTCGACCTGGTCTATGTGCACGACGATCCCGAGCCTGGCGCTGGCGAGCTGTACGCCCGCCTGGCACAACGCATGAGCACCTGGATGACGACCCAGACGCCCGCCGGAATGCTGTTCGACGTCGACCTGCGCCTGCGTCCGAACGGCGATTCGGGAATGCTCGTCTCGCCGATCGAAGCATTTCGCGACTATCAATTGCAGCACGCCTGGGTGTGGGAGCATCAGGCGCTGACCCGTGCCCGTTTCTGTGCCGGCGATCCGGCACTCGGCGAGCAGTTCGAAGCGATCCGCAGCGAAATCCTGCGGCAGCCGCGCGACCGTGGAAAGCTGCGCGGCGAGGTACTGGCGATGCGCCAGCGCATGCTTGACCAGCACGCCTCGCGCAGCGAAGAACTGTTCGACATCAAGCACGATCGCGGCGGCCTGATCGACGTCGAGTTCATCGTCCAGTACCTCGTGCTCGGGCACGCACACGCCCATGCTCGCCTCTGCGGCAACCTCGGCAACATCGCCTTGCTCGGCATCGCCGCCGAAATCGGTCTGATCCCGCAGGCCCTGGCGGACGCGGTACGTGGCGCGTACCGTGAATTCCGCCGCATGCAGCATGTCCTGCGACTCAACGCCAACCGTCGCGCACGCGTCGGACGCGTTACGGTCAGTCGGCGCATCGAAGCCGTGCGCACCCTTTGGGAAGAAGTTTTCGGAGTTCGCTGAGTGACTCGTTCGCCCGCCGCGGGCGACCGCGGCGAGCCGGTGATCGCAACGCGTCACGCGGAAATCTTGTCCTGACGGAAAGAGTTGCTTGCTGGCAGGGCGGGCCGCCAGCAGCGCCGCCATTGCGTTTTCCCTCGTCGGGGTTCACGATGTCCATCGATTGGGAATTCACGAACGTCGGCGCCGAGAGCGACCCGCGTGCCGATTTCGCGATTCCCGGCCTTGCTGCATTTCGCCTCGTGCCGACGCCTGATGGAAATTGCCCACGTCATCCAGACCTTGCAAGACGATGCACTTGCGGTCGTTTTCTTGAATGTTCTGTTGCAACAGGTCGGTCTGCCGGTGCCGGCGGTGCCGACCCTGCTGCTGGGCGGCAGCCTCGCCGCCGGCCCGGGACAGTTGGGCGAAATGCTGGCCACCGCTGTCGTTGCGTCACTGATCGCCGACTGGCTCTGGTACGGTGTGGGAAGGATGTTCGGCTATCGGGTGCTGACCGGCCTGTGCAAGCTCTCGATCAATCCGGGTTCGTGCGTCAGCCAGACCGAAGCGCGGTTCGTTCGCTGGGGTGTCTCGTCATTGGTGGCGGCGAAGTTCATCCCCGGTTTCTCCACGGTTGCCCCGCCGATCGCAGGCGCTTTGCGGATGTCCTTGCCCGGATTCCTGATTGCTTCCGGCAGCGGCGCCGGCCTATGGGCCGGGCTGGCGCTGGTCACCGGCTGGCTGTTGCGGGACACCGTGCAGGAGGCAATCGCCGTTCTCGATCAGCATTCGGGTGGGGCAATGCTGGTCGCGACTGCCATCGTGGTGCTGTGGCTGGGATGGAAGTTTTGGCAGAGATACCGTTTCCGGAAATTTTCTGCGGTTCCCCACATCACTGCCGATGAGCTGATCGCGACGCTGGCCACCGATCAACCGCCGCTGCTGCTCGACCTGCGTGGGGCCACGATGATCGCGGAGACCGGCCCGGTTCCGGGTGCGACCGTTGCCGAGCACGATCATCTGCAGCGGGCCGTCGACGGCTGGCCGAAGAACCGGCCGATCGTGACCCTGTGTGCCTGTCCGGAGGATGCGGGCGCGATCCAGGCCGCGCGCGCCTTGCTGAATCAAGGTTATCTATCGGTGCGGCCGCTGCGCGGCGGTTACGAAGCGTGGATCGCGGCAGTCAGGCGTTAGACTGCCCGCTGGCGCCAGTTTCCCGCTCGGCATCTCTGGTACGGCGGAAAGGAGGCAGGTGTCGCTTCGCGAAGCACTCGCGAACCAGTCCGGCTCGGGCTGGACAACTCCGCACCGAGGTCGCTCGGGTCGACAAGATGGCGACCGTATCGATCGCCACCTCGGGTCCGGTGCGCGGCGCTCCGTCCGGATTTCACCCACCCATTCTGCGGCGACCAAGGCCCAGTCCGGTCAAGCCCAGGCCCAGCAGGGCAAGCGTACCTGGGACCGGCACTGCCGCGCTACTTACTACCAATGTACCGACGGCTTGCGTCTCTTCGAACGCATCGCCCGTGTCACGTCCAAAGGGATCGCCGCCCTGCAGCACATAATTGTCAAGATTGATCCCGAAAGGGTTGGTGCGGAAGACGCCGGAATGGATGTCCTTGTCGAACACATCCACATTCACCGCCACGTCAGCAGTCCCTACCAGCGTAAACTCCAGACCATTGTCCGGGTTGCCGCCGGCCTGCTTGTTGAAACCACCCTGATTGGAGCTCTCGGGTCCGGCGTTGAAAACCCAGGATTGACCGAGGCCCAAGGTACCAACGATGCTCAGGTTGATGGTCTGCCCCGGGGCAACACCCGACAGCGTGCCGGTGCCGGTAAACGCCGAGGTACCCGTATTCTGCACTTGAAGCCAACCCGTATCCGGGCTGCCACACGTCCCGACCGTCGCACTTCCTCCTCCACAGCCGCCGGTGTAATGGGTGGTAATCGTCAACTGATAAGCCGAAGCCGTGGCGGACGCGGCCAGCAAGCTGGCGGTCAATGCCAGCAATCGTAGTTTCTTGCTCCCAATGCTTTGCATCGTGGTTCTCCTCGTATAGTCAGGATCAAGTGGAACTCCCCCGGGGGCGAGTAGAAGCAAATATTGGGCCTGCCGTTGCAACATGTTGCTTTAATGGATGGTGCTTTGCCATGAGTGGCGCGGCGAAGAGGCCGATGTAATCTTTTCCGACACGTCCCATTTCTGCGCGGAATTTCGCCCCCGTTTACCGATGATCAAGCTGGCGTGTGTGCTTTCAGGCGCGTGACCGTGCTAGAGTCGCAAGCGTGTCGTCGCCGTAAACCGCTCGGTGGTCCGTCCGCGGTGAGCAATCGAACTTGCTTGGTGAGTTGAATCGTGAACACCGATCTGCTGTTGTTGGATTGAACATGGCCTTCGTCGACATTGACGGGCAACCGATCGAGTACCAATTCCTATCCGCCGCGCGGCGCGATCGGCCGACGCTGGTCCTGCTCCACGAAGGGCTGGGGAGTGTGGCGTTTTGGCGCGAATTCCCGGCACGGCTGGCGCAGGCCAGCGGCTGTCGGACGCTGTGCTGGTCGCGACGCGGTTACGGTGATTCGGCTCCGCTTACCGCCCCGCGCACGGCTTGCTACCTGCACGAAGAGGCGTCGCAGCAGCTGCCGTCCTTGCTCACTGCCCTCGCCATCGAGCGGCCGCTGCTGATCGGACACAGCGACGGGGGATCGATCGCACTGCTCTACGCCGCCGCCTGGCCGGATCGGGCGGCCGGCATCGTCGTGCTGGCGCCGCACGAGTTCGTCGAGGAAAAGGCACTGCTTGGCATTCGTCTGGCGGGCGAGACCTACGCCAACAGCGACTGGCCACGGAAACTGGGTCGCTACCACCGTGATCCCGATGCCGTTTTCCGGGCCTGGCACGATACCTGGCTGTCACCGGAGTTCCGTTCCTGGGACATCACCGGTTGCCTGTCGAAGATCACCTGCCCGATCCTGGCGATCCAGGGCGAAGACGACGAATACGCGACGATGCGCCAGATCGAGTGCATTGCCGAAGCTGCGCCCGACGTCGATCTGCTCAAACTCGCCGACTGTCGGCATTCGCCCCACCGGGATCAGCCGCAGGCGGTGATCGAAGCGATCGTCGGTTTCGTCGATCGGCTTGCCGTCGGCTGACTGGGCGCGCCGACCTTGCGGCGCTTACGGCCGGCCGCGGTGCGGGCGCAGGCGGGCGGCCGGGTCCTGGCGATAGAAACGGGCGAACTGATCGTAGAGCTCAGGATATGCACTGCGCAGTGTCGCTGGAGTCTCAAAGAATGCCTCGCTCATGACGGCGAAGAACTCGCCCGGATTTTCGCTGGCGTAAGGGTCGAACTGCGCTTCCCGGCCGAGCGCTTCGGCCGTGTCCACGCGCTCGCAGAAATCGTGGTAGCTGGTTTCCAGGATGCGCTGCCAGTGGCTGCGCGGGATGTCCGGCGGTAGCGGCGGGATGCCGTCGGTTTCGCCATCGAGCATGTCGAGCTTGTGGGCAAACTCGTGGATGACGACGTTGTAGCCGCTGCCGGCCATCTGCGCGTCGCGCCACGAAACCAGCAATGGCCCTCCGCTCCAGGCTTCTCCGGAAGCGAGCTCCTGATACTCATGAACGACGCCGAATTCATCCTCGACGCTGCGCGGGATGAGGAACTCGTCGGCGTAGACCACTACCCCTACCCAGCCGCGGTAATAATCGAGGCCGAGTTCGAGGATCGGCAGGCAACCCTGCGCGGCGATCGAGACGCAGATCTCGTCGGAGAGCGTGAGCCCGCCGGCGGCGGCAAACTCCTTCTCGGCCAGGAAATCTTCGGCGAGGTGACGCAGTCGGTTCTGCTCCGCGTCGTCGAGCGCGGCGAGAAAAGGCAGTGCCGAGACCACCGACTGCCAAAGGCAATCCGGTATCGGTGCCGGTTCCCGGCGACCACGCAACCAGCCGAGCAACTTGCCGATCATGCCGCCTCGACGGCCGGCGGCGCAGCCACGGTCCGGCCGACTCGGCTGCCCATCGGCTCGATTCGAGGGCACTGACCGGCTTGTGGATGGTCGGCGAGGGGGACCGGAGAAAACATCGTTGCGCAGCGCGTTGGGCGGACTTCGCGGCTGACCCTGCCGTACCTGGGCAGCCGCCGCTGCGCAACCGGCTGCGGCGGCTGATGGCATTGCAGGGGATCGGGCATGGCCGGCGAGAAACACGGAAAGGAGCATTATGCACGAAGCTTGGGCCTGACCTTATAATGGGCCGATGGTCTCGGTCATTCATTCGGTCGCTGCGCAGAGCGACCTGGAACAGTCCCTGGCGACGCTCGCGGAAGGGCTTTCCACAACCGAAGTCGATCGGCTCCGGCTGGCCGTCGATTTCGCGCGAGGGAGCTACGCTGGCGGTCTGCTCGGCAGTGGCGAAACAATCTGGGGGCATGCCCTGGGAATGGCACTGGTCGTCGCCGGCCTCAAGCTGGACGCCGATGCCCGTGTGGCAGCACTGCTCTTCGCCGTGCCGGCGCAGCACGAACATGGTCTGGCTCGCGTCGAGCGCGATTTCGGTCACAGTGTCGCGCAACTCGTCGGCGGAATTTCACGGCTGAACCGCATGCGCCCGATCACGCGCGGCTTCGTCGCGCATTCCGTCGACAGCAGCGACAAGAATCCGCACGAGATGAAAGCGCAGATCGAAGTCCTGCGCAAGATGCTGCTGGCGATGGTCGAGGACATCCGCGTCGTCTTGCTGCGCCTGGCTTCGCGCACACAGACCCTGCGCCACTTCGCGATTGCTCCCAATGAACTGCGGGTGTCGGTGGCGCGCGAGACGCTCGAGCTTTATTCGCCGCTGGCCAACCGGCTCGGTGTCTGGGAACTGAAGTGGGAGCTGGAGGACCTTTCCTTCCGCTTTCTCCATCCGGCGATCTACAAGGAAATTGCGCAGCATCTCGACGAGAAGCGCACCGAGCGCGAACAGTTCATCGGTCAGGCAATCGCCATCGTGCGGCGTGAACTCGAGGTTGCCGGTGTCGTCGGCGCCGAGATCTACGGCCGTCCCAAGCACATCTACAGCATCTGGAACAAGATGCGGAAGAAGGATGTCCCGTTTTCCGAGGTGTACGACGTGCGTGCGCTACGCATCATCGTCGACCAGGTGAAGGATTGCTACACCGCTCTGGGGGTCGTGCATCACATCTGGTCGCCGATCGCCAAGGAGTTCGACGACTATATTACGCACCCCAAGGGCAATCACTACCGTTCGCTGCATACCGCCGTGCACTGCGCCGACGGGCGCGCAATCGAGGTGCAGATTCGCACGCGCGAGATGCACAGCCACGCCGAGTTGGGGGTCGCTGCGCATTGGCGCTACAAGGAAGGAAGCAGGGCAGCGCCGGAAGATCGCTACGATGAGAAGATCGCCTGGTTGCGACAGCTCCTGGCCTGGCGCGACGAAGTTGGCGGTTCGTCGGACTGGGTCCGGCACTATAAGCAGGCGGCGTTTGACGAGACGGTGTACGTCCTGACGCCGCAGGGCAGGGTCATCGACTTGCCGCGCGGTGCGACGCCGGTCGATTTCGCCTATCGAGTGCACACCGACATCGGACACCGCTGTCGCGGCGCCAAGGTCGACGGGGCGCTGGTGCCGCTCAATACACCACTGAGCACCGGCCAGCGCGTGGAGATCATTCTCGCGAAGCACGGAGGTCCGTCACGTGACTGGCTGAATCCCTCGCTGGCCTACCTGTTCACCCATCGCTCGCGGCTCAAGGTGAGGCAATGGTTCGCCAGTCTGGCGCTCGAGGATACCCTCGCCGAGGGGCGCTCCGTGGTCATTCGCGAATTGCAGCGGATGGGCCAGGCCGGGATCAATCTCGACGATCTTGCCGCGCGACTAGGTTTTGCGCGCAGCGACGATCTGTTCATCGCCGTCGCGCGCGCCAAGCTCAACATGCGCCAACTGCAGGTGGCGGTGCGTGGCAGCGAGATGCCGGTCGACGAGCGCGTGCTCGGCGATGTGCCGGTGCGCAGGCAGCGGGAGAGTGACGTTGCGGAGAAGGGAATTCTCATCGTCGGCGTCGGTCGCCTGCTGACCCAGCTCGCAGGTTGCTGCAAACCGGCTCCGCCCGACGAGATCATCGGCTTCGTCACGCGCGGCAAGGGAGTCTCGGTGCATCGCGCCGACTGCAGCAACTTCTCGAACATGCAGACGATGCATCCCGAGCGGGTGATCGAAACGACCTGGGGTGGCCGTACCGACGGCGTCTTTGCCGTCGATCTGGTGATCGACGCCTACGACCGGCAGGGCCTGCTGCGTGATGTGTCGGACGTCCTCGCGCGCGAAAAAATCAATGTGATCGCCGTCAACACCCAGTCCAGGCAGGGCAACGCGCACATGCGCTTCACCGCCGAAGTCGGCAGCATTCCGCAACTCAACCGCACCCTGACCCTGCTGCACGAGGTCCACGGCGTCGTCGGTGCGCGCCGCGCCTGAGCTGGTTCCTGTCCGCCCGCGGTTGCACCGCCCACCAGTGCTCCGTCAGGCGGGAACGCACAAACCCCTCGTCAGGACTGCAGCAGTTCGATCAGTTCGGTCTGCGAGGCGTGCGGGCTGGTGCGAGAGCCGCGTCGCTGGTGGTAGCTGCCGTCAGGGCCAAGTTCCCAGGCCAGCACATTGTCGCTCAGGTAGATCTGCAGACCTTCGTTGATCACCCGCCGTTTGAGCTTGCGGTCGAGCACCGGGAAAGCAAGTTCGATCCGCCGGAAGAAATTCCGCTCCATCCAGTCGGCGCTCGACAGATACACCTTTTCCTCGCCACCGGCGTAGAAATAGAACACCCGGTGATGCTCCAGCTGGCGGCCGATGATCGAGCGGACGCTGATGTTTTCCGAGAGATCCTTGACTCCCGCGCGCAGGCCACAGACGCCGCGCACGATGAGATCGATCTTGACCCCGGCCTGCGAGGCCTCGTATAGCGTGGCGATGGTTTCCGGTTCGAGCAGCGAGTTCATCTTGGCGATGATGCGCGCGCGCTTGCCTGCACGCGCCGCTTCGGCCTCGGCGCGAATCGCTGCGACGACGTTTGGTTGCAGCGTGAACGGTGCCTGCCAGAGATGTGTCAGCGTCTGCGCGCGGCCGAGGCCAGTGAGCTGCTTGAATACTTCGTTGGTATCGGCGCCGATCTCCTCGTTGCAGGTCAGCAGGCCAAAGTCGGAGTAGAGGCGGGCGGTCTTCGGGTGATAGTTGCCGGTGCCGAGGTGCACGTAGCGCCGCAGCAGGCTGCTGCCGGCCTTGCCTTCCTCTCGGCGGACGATCATCAGCATCTTGGCATGGGTCTTGTAGCCGACCACGCCATAGACGACATGCGCGCCGACCTCTTCCAGCTTGGTCGCCCAGCCGATGTTGGCCTCTTCGTCGAAGCGCGCCATCAGCTCGACGACGACGGTGACTTCCTTGCCGTTCTGCGCCGCGCGCAGCAGCGACTGCATCAATACCGAGTCGGTGCCGGTGCGATAGACGGTCATCTTGATGGCCACCACCTGCGGGTCGTCCGCCGACTGTTCGAGCAGATCGATCACCGGATTGAAGCTCTGGTAGGGATGGTGCAGGAGGATGTCGCCGCCGCGGATGCTGTCTACCACGCTGTGGCATTTCTGCAGGGCTTTCGGTATTCCCGGGGTGAACGGCACGAACTTGAGGTCATTGCGCACGACCCAGTCGGGTACCTGCATCAGGCGAACGAGATTCACCGGGCCTGCCACCCGGTAGAGGTCGCTTTCGGTGAGGTTGAACTGTCCGAGCAGGAACTGGGTCATCGCTTCGGAGCAACTGTTTGCCACCTCGAGGCGGACGGCGTCGCCGAAGTGGCGCTGCGGCAACTCGCCCTGGATCTTTGCGCGCAGATTCTTGACCTCTTCCTCGTCGACGAAAAGGTCGCTGTTGCGCGTCACCCGGAACTGGTAGCAGCCGAGCACCTTCATGCCGGCGAACAGTTCGTGCACGAACTCGTGCAGGATCGAAGAGAGGAATACGAAGGAGTATTCGGCTTCGCCGAGTTCGCGCGGCAGCCTGATCACGCGCGGCAGGACGCGCGGCGCCTGGACGATGGCAGCACCGGAGCTGCGACCGAAGGCGTCGCGACCTTCCAGCTCGACGGCGAAGTTGAGACTCTTGTTGAGCACGCGCGGGAACGGGTGCGACGGATCGAGCCCGATCGGGGTGATCACCGGCATCACTTCGCGGAAGAAGAAGTCGCGAATCCATTCCCGCTGGTCGACGTTCCAGTCGCCACGCTTGAGGAAGCGAATCCCTTCGGCGGCAAGCTGCGGCAGGATTTCATCGTTGAGCAGCGCGTACTGTTCCTTGACAATGGCATGCACCTCGTCGCTCACCAGGCGATAGACTTCCCGTGCCGTCTTGCCGTCGGTGGTGATCGCCACCGAGTTCAGCTTGAGCTGTTCCTTGATGCCAGCCTCGCGAATCTCGAAGAATTCGTCCAGATTGCTGCTCACGATGCACAGGAAGCGAAGCCGCTCGAGCAAGGGAGTACGCGGGTTTTTCGCCTGCCACAGGACACGCCGATTGAAAGCCAGCAGGCTCATTTCACGATTCTGGAAATACTCGGGCGGGAAGCCCGTGGCAGGCTGGGGGGGCGGCATTTCGGTGGTGGTGGCGACTATGTTCATGGATTCGTTCCGTCGGAAAGGATGGCTCGGGAAAGGGTGAATTGCGGACGAGCATATTACAACCATCGCTCGCGTGCTTGTAGCCCGGGGACCGCTTTTCTCGGTCTACGAATTCGAGCCGTTCCCGGTCACGGTAATGATGCGTCTTTCGCCAATGCTAAAATGACTGGCCTGAAAAGCACTCTTCGCCGTAAGGTCGAAAAGAAACCCTATGAGCTACGAACTAATTGCCGGTGTCGATCTCGGTTCCAACAGTTTCCGCGTGCAGATCGGACGCATCGTCGGCGACCAGATTCATCCGCTCGATACGCTGAAGGAGACGGTTCGGCTCGGTTCGGGTCTGACCCGCGAAAAGCTTCTCGACCATGCCTCGCAACAGCGGGCGATCGAGACCCTGCGCCGTTTTGGCGAACGGCTGCGCGGTTTTGATCGGGAAACGGTCCGTGCAGTGACCACCGACGCGATGCGGGTGGCGAGGAATTCGCGCATGGTTCTGCTGCAGGCGGAAGCAGCTCTCGGGTTTCCGATCGAGATCATCGGCGGCCGCGAGGAGGCGCGCCTGATCTTCATCGGCGCCGCCAACGCATTGCCGCCAGCCAGTCACCGCCGCCTGGTGGTCGACATCGGCGGTGGTTCGACCGAATTCATCATCGGCGAGCGGACCGAGCCGCTGCTGATGGAGTCGCTGTTCATGGGCGGCATCAGCTATCGGCAGCGCTTCTTCCCCGAGGGCAGGGTGGACAAGAAGCGCTTCTACGCAGCCGAGGTGTCCGCTGCGCGCGAGGTCGAAGCGATCGCCGTAGACTATCAGCGCTTCGGCTGGCAGGAAGCGGTGGGGTCTTCCGGTTCGGCACAGGAAATTGCGACGATTCTGGAATCGAACGATCTCAACCCCGATGGCGGTCGCGGCATCAGTCGGGAAGGTCTGAGCAGGCTACGCCAGCTCCTCATCCGGGCCGGCTCGGCCGAGGCGCTGAACCTCAAGGGGATGCGGGACGAACGCTACATGATCCTGCCGGGTGCCATCGCGATCATGTCGGCCGTGTTTTCCGAACTGGCCATCGAGCACATGACCTACTCCGATGGCGCGCTGCCGCTCGGCGTCCTCTACGATCTGCTCGGGCGCTTCGAGCATCACGACACGCGCGACGAGACCGTCGGTCAGTTCATGCGCCGCTACCAGGTTGACGAGATGCAGGTCCGGCGCGTCGAGCGGACCGCCTTGCTGCTTCTCGGGCAGATGATCAAGCTCGATTCGCCTGAGCACGAGAACGATGTTCACTTTCTGCGATGGGCCGTTTCCCTTCACGAAATCGGCGTTTCGGTGGCGCATACCGAGTTCCACAAACACGGTGCGTACATTCTGGGACACGCCGACATGCCGGGGTTTTCCAAACGCGACCAGGCGCGCCTCGCGCTGCTGGTGCTGGGCCAGCGCGGCAAGCTGCAGAAGCTCGCCTCGATGCCGGCGGGTGACCCGAACTGGCGCCTGGTCTTTTGTCTTCGCCTGGCAGCGCTGTTGCATCGCGCGCGCGAAGATCAGGCGTTGCCCGAACTGGCGGTCAGGGAGTCGCCGGTGGGTTTTCAGCTCGACGTACCGGTCGACTGGCCGGATGCCAATCCGATGACTGCCGCCGCACTGAACGACGAAACACTGCTCTGGCGACGCATCGGCATCAAGGTGAAGATCAGGCCGGTTCCCGATGAGGAGGCGGTACAACTGGAGCTGTTGCGGAAATCGTAGCGGGCCGCCCGCAATCGGGCGGGCGAACAGAGACCAACTGCATGCGGCGAGAGGCGAATGGGAACAATCGGTCACGCAAGGGTTGTCGATGCGGATACGGAAGCGGGGCCGGAATCGGCTACGGTGGACGCCGTCGACCATGCCGACTCGCGGCAGATCCGGCTCGCCGGAGACTGGACGCTGTCGACGATGCCGACGCCGATTGCTGCATTCGAGCGGCGACTAAGCGAGCTGCGCGCGAGCAGCGCGGGATGGGACCTGCGCTCGATCTCGCGCATGGACAGCGCCGGTGCAATCGTGCTCTGGCGCGCCTGGGGGAGGCAGTGGCCGGTGTCGCTGCTGGTTTCTCCCGGGCACCGGGCGATGCTCGAACGGGTCGAGCCGATCCGCCTTGCGGTCGAACCGCCACGGCAGCGCGACCGGCTGGCCGGGGTGCTCAGCCTGGGGCGAGCGACTGTGGCTGCCGCCGACCACCTCCTCGGGATGATCGCACTGGTCGGGCAACTGGTTCTCGACGTCGCCTATCTGTGCACGCGGCCGCGCGACCTGCCATGGCGCGAGTTCTCGGCCAACCTGTACCGCAGCGGTGCGCAGGCGCTTCCGGTGACCGCGCTGATCGGCTTTCTCATCGGCATCGTTCTCTCCTACCTCAGCGCCCTGCAACTCAAGGCCTTCGGTGCCGACGTCTTCATCGTCAATCTGCTGGGCATCAGCATCGTGCGCGAACTCGGCCCGGTGCTGGTCGCGGTACTCGTCGCCGGCCGCTCCGGATCGGCGATGACCGCCCAGATCGGCGTCATGCGGGTGACCGAGGAGATTGACGCACTGGCGACGATGGGTGTCTCGCAAAGTCAGCGCCTGGTGCTGCCCAAGGTGCTTGCGCTCGCGGTGGCGTTGCCGTTGCTGGTGATCTGGTGTTCGGCGGCAGGAATCGTCGGTGGCATGGTTTCCGCGAAGCTGCAGATGGATTTGGCCTACGGCTTCTTCATCGACACGCTGTCGCGGGTCGTACCGGTGGCCAACGTCTGGATCGGTTTGAGCAAGGGCTTGGTATTCGGCCTGCTGATCGCGCTCATCGCCTGTCATTTCGGTCTCCGGGTCAAGCCGAACACCGAAAGTCTGTCGGCGCTGACAACCACTTCGGTGGTCACCTCGATCACCGTCGCGATACTCGTCGACGCGGTTTTCGCGGTCATGACGCGAAACTTAGGGATCCCGTAGTGAGCGGGCCGCCTGATGCCTGCCCGAAGGAGCCGCCAGCGATCGAGATTCGCGGCTTGTGGACGCAGTTTGGCGACCAGATCATTCACCGCGGCATCGATCTTGAGGTCGAGGCAGGTCAGATGCTCGGCCTGGTCGGTGGCTCGGGCAGCGGCAAGACGACCTTGCTGCGCGAGATCGTCGGCCTGCTGGCACCCAACCGGGGGACGGTCAGGCTCTTTGGCCAGGCGGTACTCGATCCCGACCCGCAGCGTCGTCGCGCACTGCATCGTCGCTTCGGCATGCTCTTTCAGCAGGGAGCACTCTTCTCTGCACTCTCGGTGCATGACAACATTGCCTTTCCGCTGCGCGAACTGCACATGCTCGACGAGTCGATGATCACCGATCTGGTACTCCTCAAGCTCGCCATGGTCGAGCTCGAGCCACGACACGCGCGCATGATGCCCGCCGAACTGTCGGGTGGCATGGTCAAGCGGGTGGCGCTGGCGCGCGCCCTGTCGCTGGAGCCCGAGCTCCTGGTGCTTGATGAGCCGACCGCCGGTCTCGACCCCGATCGCAGCGAGAACTTCGTCAGGCTGCTCCGCATGCTGCAGAGGGAACTCGGTTTCACGGTGGTGATGGTGACGCACGACCCCGAGACGCTGGCCGGCCTGGCCACACGCCTTGCCGTGCTCGCCGATCAGCGACTGGTCGCCTGCGGCAGCGCCGCCGAGGTGTGTGCTGTCGATCACCCGTTCATCCGCAACTTCTTCAGCTCCGGGCGTGCTGCGGCAGCTATCCGGCAGGAGGCGAACTAGCCATGGAAAACCGTGCGCATGCCCTGACGGCAGGGCTTTTCACCCTCCTTCTCGGTCTCGCGGGAGCGCTCTCGATCTGGTGGTTTGGTGGCCGACACGAAGCGACGACGGATTACACGGTAGTTACTCGCCGCAACGTCACCGGCCTCAGCCTGCAGGGGCAGGTACGCTATCGCGGTATCCGGGTCGGCAAGGTGCAGGCGATTGAACTCGATCCGCAGGATGCGCGCAACATCCTGATTCGCATCAGCGTGGACAGTGGCGTGCCGCTTACCCGTGCGACCATCGCCAGGCTCGGTTACCAGGGGGTGACCGGTATTGCCCACGTTCTGCTCGAGGACAGCGGCGACAACCCGACGCGTCTCACGGGCGGTGACGACGGTGCGCGCATCGAGATGAAGCCGTCCCTGATCGAGGAGCTGTCGGACACTGGCGGGGACGCTCTCGGCCAGGCGCGAGACTTCCTGGTCAGCGCCAATCATGTGCTCGACCTCGAGAATCGGCAGCATCTGGCAAGGATTCTCGCCAACCTGGAGGCAGCCAGCGGCAACGCCAATGAGGTAACGGTTCAGCTTCGCCAATTGCTCTCGCCGGAGAATATTCAACGGTGGCACGCCATCCTCGCGCACGCCGAACGGGCAGCCGCCGAGGCAGCGCCACTGCTTGCCGAATCGCGTTCCTTGCTGGCGCGCTGGCAGCCGATCGGCGACAGGGTCGAGCGCCTGATCGGCGAGCCGGCACCCGGTGGCATCGCGACCCTGGTTTTTCACTTCAACGAAGTCGCCAGCGACCTGTCGGCGAACTCGCGACAGCTTGATCGCTTGTTGCAACTGCTCGAACAATCGCCACAGAGTTTCCTGTTTGGCCCTCCACGGCGCGCTGCCGGGCCTGGTGAGGCAGGTTTTCGGGCGCCGCCCGGCGAAGGAGGAGCACCATGAACAGGTTGCTGATTGCCACCTGCCTGCTCGCTGGTTGCGCCGGCGGTGGGCACAACGCATCGCCGCCCGAAGTTTACGATTTCGGCTTGCCCGTCGCGCGGCTGGCAGTCGACGCTCGCTGGGCGAACGTCGCACTCGAGGTCAGCGCGTCACCGTGGCTCGACTCGCGGGAGATCGAATATCGCCTGCTCTACGAAGACCCGCTCAAGTTGCGGAGCTACAGCGCAAGCCGGTGGGCGGCGGCACCGAGACTGTTGCTGTCGCAGCGTCTGCGCCAGCAACTCGGCCTTGTCGGCGCCGGCGCCCCGGCCGCGTGCCTGCTGCGACTGGATCTGCAGGAATTCTCGCAGGTGTTCGCCACGCCAGCCAGCAGCCGTGCCATGCTGCTCGGTCGCGCGAGCCTGGTCGATGCCAGGCGCCAACTGATCGGCGAGCGCCCGCTAGCCATCGAGCAGCCGGCGCCGACCGCCGACGCGCGCGGTGGCGTCGTTGCGCTGGTTGCGGCCAGCGACGATCTCGGCCGGCAATTCGCTGCCTGGTTGAATGATCTGGAGAAACATGGCAGGCTGCAGGGCTGCCGGTCGAAGGCAGGGGAAAGCCAATGATGTTCATCACTTGAGAGGAGAAGCTGGGGATGCCAAATATCTACCGAGAAGGTCTCGACAAGAATACGGCCAACTACACGCCGCTGACGCCGCTGACTTTCATTGCCCGTTCCGCCTACGTGCATCCGCAGCGGACGGCAGTGATCCATGGTCAGCGGCGTTACAACTGGCTGGAGACCTTCACGCGGGCTCGCCGCCTGGCGTCGGCCCTGAGCAACTGCGGTGTCGGGGAGGGCGATACCGTCGCGGTGATGCTCAACAACACGCCGGAGATGGTCGAGTGCCACTTTGGCGTACCAGTGACCGGCGCCGTGCTGAACACCCTCAATACCCGCCTGGATGCCGAAACCATTGCCTTCATGCTGGACCACGGTGAGGCCAAGGTCCTGATCACCGACCGCGAATACTCGCCGACCGTGAAAAAGGCGCTGGCTCTCGTACAGCACCCGATCCTGGTGATCGACGTCGACGATCCAGAGTACGATGGTCCGGGCGAACGTCTGGCCAGTCAGGAGTACGAGCAGTTCATTGCCGCTGGCAGCCCCGACTTTCCCTGGAGTGGCCCGGCCGACGAGTGGGACGCCATCTCGCTCAATTACACGTCGGGAACTACCGGCAATCCGAAGGGTGTCGTCTACCATCACCGTGGTGCCTACCTGAATTCGATGAGCAACATCGTCAGTTGGGGAATGCCGCCGCATTCGGTTTACCTGTGGACACTGCCGATGTTTCACTGCAACGGCTGGTGCTTCGTCTGGACGATGGCGGCCAACGCCGGAACCAACGTCTGTCTGCGCCGCGTCGATCCGAAGCTGATTTTCGCTGCCATCCGCGAGCATGGCGTCACCCATTACTGCGGCGCGCCGATCGTGCACAGCCTGATGGCGAATGCCCCCGCCGAGCTGCGCGCCGGCATCACGCAGACGGTTTCCGGCCTGATCGCGGCGGCGCCGCCGCCGGCGGCGGTCATCGAGGCAATGGCGAAGATCGGCGTTGATCTCACTCATGTCTATGGTTTGACCGAAACCTACGGGCCGGCCGCGGTCTGTGCCAAGCACAGCCACTGGGCCAGTCTGCCGCTGGCCGAACAGGTGGACCTGAACGGCCGTCAGGGCGTGCGCTATCATGCCCAGGAAGCGATCACCGTGCTCGATCCGGCGACCATGGAGCCGGTTCCCTGGGATCACGAGACGATGGGCGAAATCATGTTCCGTGGCAATCTGGTCATGAAGGGTTATCTCAAGAACGCGAAGGCGACCGAGGAATCGTTCGCCGGTGGCTGGTATCACACCGGCGACCTGGCCGTGATGCACAGCGACGGCTATGTGAAGATCAAGGATCGCTCGAAGGACGTGATCATCTCCGGCGGCGAAAACATTTCGTCGATCGAGGTGGAGGATGTCCTCTACAAGCATCCGGCGGTGATCGCTGCGGCCGTCGTCGCGACTCCCGATCCGACCTGGGGTGAGGTTCCCTGTGCCTTCCTCGAGTTGCGCGAGGGAGCGTCGGTCAGCGAGGCAGAGGTGATCGATTTTTGTCGCCAGAACATGGCACGCTTCAAGATTCCCAAGCGGGTGATCTTCTGCACTCTGCCGAAGACCTCGACCGGAAAGATCCAGAAGTACGTGTTGCGCGAACAGGCAAAGTCGTCTGCCGCGATCGAATAAGCCGCCGCGGCGGCTGCCGTCGACCGGCGACACAGCCGGTCGAGCGGCGGCGCCGGCTGGCCAGTCGGCTACGATTAGTACAAAGGAGAGCAGGATGAATACCGTGACGTCCAACCCCGATGAGCCCTACGTGCTGCGCGCCGATCGCGACGGCATTGCCACGCTGACGCTGAATCGCGCCGGCCAGTTCAACGCCCTCTCGCAGGCAATGATCGACGCGCTGCAATGTGAGCTCGACGCCATCGCCGCGGATCCGGCGGTTCGTGTGCTGGTCATCGCTGGCGCCGGCAAGGCTTTCTGCGCCGGACACGATCTCAAGGAGATGCGTGCCAATCACGAGAAGGCGTTCCTGCGGGATCTGTTCCGCCGCTGCGGCAGGATGATGATGACGCTCATCGAAATGCCACAGCCGGTCATTGCGCGGGTGCACGGCATCGCCACGGCCGCTGGTTGCCAACTGGTGTCGATGTGCGACCTGGCGGTCGCGGTCGAGAGCGCCCGCTTTGCCACCTCGGGGATCAACGTCGGGTTGTTCTGCGCCACCCCCGCAGTCGGACTGTCGCGCAACCTGGGGCGTAAGCAGGCGCTGGAGATGCTGCTCACCGGCGATTTCATTGACGCCCG
Source organism: Accumulibacter sp. (assembly GCF_023806565.1). Classification (GTDB taxonomy): domain Bacteria; phylum Pseudomonadota; class Gammaproteobacteria; order Burkholderiales; family Rhodocyclaceae; genus Accumulibacter. Next base: position 56,476 of record NZ_JAMTDV010000114.1, read on the forward strand.
CAGTGCGCTGCAACAAGGCCTGGTGAATCGGGTCGTTGCCGCCGATGCCCTCGATGCCGAGGTCGAGAGTCTTGCGCGTTCGATCGTGGCGAAGTCTTCGGTGGCCATCGGCATGGGCAAGCAGATGTTCTACAAGCAGCTCGAAATGGGGCTGGAAGCGGCGTACCAGTACGCTTCCGAAGTAATGGCCTGCAACATGATGACCGACGATGCCGGCGAGGGGATCGACGCTTTCATCGGCAAACGCAAGGCGGAGTGGAAGGGAAGGTAAGTCTGCGCGGCGTCGGCATCCCGCCGTGGCACTGTCCAAGGGTGGGGCGCCCGCCGGCTACGGCCGTGCTGAGGCCCATCAGGTGGTCGCTGTCGTCCGATGCTGCGCTCATCGGCACCGTGGTCGACCGGTGCCCGCTGTCGGGACAGATCGAAGCCCGGAGCCCCGCCATGGCGGGGCTCCACGAGCTTGCAGCAGGTGCTTTCTGCCGGATCAGGCCTTTCGCTGCCGTACGGCAGCCAACGCTGCGACACCCAGCCAGACCAGTGCCATTGACCCTGGCTCGGGGACTTCGCCGCCGATGGCCCCCCCGATGCCCCATGACGAACCGATCGCGGCGTTCAGCGCCGAAAGCGCGTTGCCGTTCAGATTGATCACGACCTGCATGTTCACGTCGGCTGCAGTGGCGTTGAACACGCCGTACGACACGCCCGAGCCGAGGTCTGCGTAAATATCGGTGCGGCCCACGCCGCTGGCGGCGACGTCGTTCAGGTCGGTGAAAACGTCAAAGAAGCTCACCGGCAGAAAAGCGCCGCCATAGTAGCCGGAGGGCCCATTGCCGATGTTCAGCGCGGCCGACAGGATGGAACCGCGGACCGTCGACAGATCGAAAATGAAAAAATCGCGGTGGTCCAGATTATCGCCAGAGCAGGTGTCGCTGCTGCCACAGACACCGACGATGTAGTTGGGGTTGAAAGAACTGTGCGCGCCGTTTTGGTCCCACCAGCCAGTACTGCTGGCACCGATCGAGACCGACCCGGTGGTGGTGGTCAGCTCGAGCGTTTGCGTGCCGAACGGGCTGTACGAGAAGAAAGCGTTGGACAAGCCTGCGTGGCTCGGCATGGCGGCCGCCATCAGGCCAAGAGCCAGGGAAACGCTGGGGAGTAGCTTCGGGAAGTTCGGTTTCATAGGATTTCTCTCTTTCGTGAGCGTGAACTGTGTGTGTGAATTGATTCCTCACCCGCAGTGAGAAGAGTCCAAAACGGATGCGGTATTCACATAAGCATAGTTTATACCAATGCCGTACCATGCTGGTTTAAAAACATTTTATGGGGTGCGTTTCACACTTTGCCCGCAACGTGTCAAATTCTTCGACACGCGAGTCTGTCGGCGTTCCCTGCTTCGACCTGCTTCCCGCTAACGGTCATGGTTCTTGCAGGCACCCCGATCATGAAAGCCCTCCTGGCCTTGGTCATCATCGGCTGTGGATTCTTCCTACGCTGGTACGTCAATCACGCCGGTGAAGAACTCGATGGCCGTGCGGGCAACCCGCGAGGTATCGTAGTAGGCGTAAGCGCCGGCGCCAAGCGCGCCGACCACCGGGATCCAGCGCGAAATTCCCTTGCCGATAAGGCGTTGCGAAATGTGCAGGCCGATCTTCAGCGCCACCGACCGGGTGTCGGGACGCGCGGCGCGCTGGACGACATAGCGCTTGCCGATCTCGGCTACCAGATCGCGCACGGCCTGTGGGTCGGTATGCCGGAACAGGCAATAGAGCATCTCTGCGCGCTTCAACTCGGCGGTCTTGCCATAGCAGGCGGCGATGTCGGCGACCATCTGCGTCTGCAACTTCCACAGCGAACGCAGTTCCGGGAGCAGGGTCAGCCAGCCGAGCGGGCCGGGCGGCAGCGTCAGGCTGCCGGCCGTCAGGGCTGCGTGTCGGGTGGCATGGCGGGCAATTGCACGCGCCCTCCTCGCGGGTTTCCGTCGCACCTGCTCGGTGCTGGCCGGTGTCTGACCGACATAGTCGAGAATCACCTCGGCGATTCGTTGGCTGGCGCTGAGGTCAGCGTTATTTTCTTCGGAGGATCTGTCGGGCATGCTCGACTGCCTGCGGATAATCAGTGGCGTAGGGGATGACTAGCGGTCGGTATTGCCTTCGTTGGCTGCGGACCGGCGCCAGACGCTGGCGAGCCAGGGTTGCTGCGCTCGTGGCAGACCGGCTGGTCGATAGTAGTGCTCGAGTTCGACGAAGGCGGCAGCGGAGAGCAGGCGACGCCAGGCCGAGAAGTCGTGATGGACCGCATAGCGTTCTTCGGCCCAGCCTTCCTCGTTGTTGCCGCGTGGGTTCGAGCAAAACAGCACGCCGTCCGGCTTGAGCGTTGCATGCAGTTGCCGGAGAACGCGTGGCAATTCCTGGCTGGGGACGTGAAACAGCGACGCATTGGCGAATATTCCGTCGAAGTGGCACGGTGGCAGCTCCAGTTTGAGGAAATCCTGCAGCCAGACGGTGCAGCCGCTTTCGGCACGGGCCATGGCAACGAAGGACGGCGTCCCGTCCAGCCCGATCGCCCGATGCCCGAGGCGGGTAAAGGCCTTCAGGTCGCGACCCGGACCACAGCCGAAATCGAGAATGGTGAAAGGCGCCTGGCCACGGAGATGGTGCAGCAGCGCCGCGATGTTCTGGCTCACGTCGTGGTCGCGCGTGCCCTCGCGGAAACCCTCGGCGCGCCGGTCGTAGTACGCCAGCGTGCGGGCGCTGATCTGTTCGAGTTGGTCAGGATCGATGGGCACGTCTCACGCCCCGTGGCAGCAAGGAAAATGGCGAAATCGCCTGAGTGCGATGGTAAACCATTGCCCGCAAGTCATGCGCGCGATGTCGCCTCGCTCGCTTTGCCGCCGTGCGCCTGCGGCCGACCACACGCAGTCGTCCTGTCGCAATTCGCCCGCTGACGCCGCCGACCACCCGCTCGTTCGGCTCCGATACGCTGCAGCCACCGCCCGGTGCACCGCGGTGGTGGTGGACAATCGTTTCCGGATGTGCGAATCTCGCCCAATCAGCATAAACATGGCCGCGCTTACTGGTAGCCTGATCGTGCCCTTGCAAGCCACATGTCCATGACCATCAGAGCCCAATCAGACTCCTCGCATGCGCGATAGCAAGCGGGGAGAGCAGCGGCAGCGCCTTCTTCGGCTGCAGGAAGCAGACGTGCGCGTGGTGACGTCATTGCAGAGAATCGTTCTGCGCATCGTCTGGGCAGGTCTTGCGGTGCTCGCCCTGATCGGCATCGGGACGATCGGCTTCTATCAGATTGGTGGCGATACCGGCAACTGGTCCGATGCGCTGTACATGACGCTGATCACGATCTCGACGGTGGGCTACGGCGAGATCATTCCGCTCCACTCGCTGGAGGATCGCCTTTTCGCCGGTTTCATTGCCATTTCCGGTCTGGGCGCGCTGACGTTCTTGTTCACCAGCCTGTCGGTGTTCTTCCTCGAGAAGGACCTCGATCATTCCCTTCGGAGGCGACGGATGGAAAAACGCATCCAGAAGCTGCGGCAGCATTTCATCATTTGCGGTTTCGGCCGGGTCGGACGTAGTGTCGGACGCGAGCTGCAGAATACCGGCCGTCATTTTGTCGCCATCGATACCGAGGAGCAGCGATTCGAGGAGAGTCTCGAAAAGTTCCCGGCGCTCCTGTATCTGCAGGGTGACGCATCCGATGACGATCTTCTCGAAGCGGCGGACATCGAGGATGCCAGAGGACTGTTTGCGGTCACCGGCGACGATTCGCGAAATCTGATGATCATCATCACCGCCAGGCAGCTCAACGCTGGGTTGCGCATCGTGGCGCGTGCCCAGGAGCAGAGGAACATAGAGAAAATGCGCAAGGCGGGGGCCAACGAAGTCATCTCGCCCGACTTCACCGGCGGCATCCGCCTGGCGTCGGCGATGGTCAGGCCGCATGTCGTCGGATTTCTCGACGAGATGATTCGGTCGGACAAGAATGTGCGCATCGAGGAAGTGCCGGTACCGGCCAATTTTCCGCAGACGCGAGTCGGCGACCTGCGCCTGCGCAGTCCCGACTACATCTTGCTGGCGGTGCGCGAAAAGGATGGCGCCTGGGTATTCAATCCGAAGGTGGACGACATCGTCCAGGCCGGCGCCACGATCATCGCGCTGGCCAATCCGTCGGGACGCGCCCAGCTCAAGGCGCATCTGATCGAAAAGATGTCCTGAAGCAATGCGTGATGGCGGCGGCGCGCAGGGTGTTGCCGGCATTCTTTCCTGTGCTACTCTTGACAAGCGCTACAGATCGGCAAGCTGCCCGCAGTGCGTGGCTCGCTGACCGGCCGGAACCAAGGGAAGTGTCCGACTGACCCGGGAGTCTGCACTCTCCCCCAGCACGAGGCTTCGCGATGGCGACTGAAACCGAGATCAAGCTGTCCCTGTCCGCCCGCTCGGCAAACGAACTGGCGAAACACGCCCTGCTGAATGGCGTTGCGCCGCAGCGGCAATTGCTGGTCAACACCTATTACGAGACTCCGGACAATCGCCTGCGAAATCAGGGAGTGGTTGTTCGCCACCGTCAGAAAGGCAAGCAGTGCCTGCTGACCGTCAAGACGGCCCCGGAGCTGACCGCCGGCTTGGCCCGGCGCAGCGAATGGGAGTTTCCCAGCCGGGCGGGAGAATTCGATTTCTCGCAGGTGGATAACGGCAGCATCCGCACGCTGCTCGAATCGGCGCGAAGCGAGCTGCGCCCCGTTTCCACCACGCGTTTCCGTCGCGATAGCTGGTTGCTCGATCCGCGTACCGGCGTCCGCATCGAGCTGGCCCTTGACCGCGGCTGGATTGAGGCGGGCGGTCGGCGCGAGGCGGTTCGCGAGATCGAGCTGGAACTGCTCACCGGCTCCCTCGCCGATCTGTTCGCGCTGGTCGCCGATTTGCAGGCAAGCGTGCCGTTGCACCCCGAAGTGCTCAGCAAGTCCGAGCGCGCGCACCGTTTGCTGCTCGCGCAGCCGTTGACTGCGGTAAAGTCGCTGCCCGTGCCGCTTGCCGCAGAGATGCCGAGCATCGCCGCATTTCGTACGATCGTCCTGGCCTGTCTCGGCCACCTGCAGAGCAACGAAAAAGGTGTCTGCGAGAGCGAGGATCCGGAATTCGTGCACCAGGCACGAGTCGCCATCCGCCGCCTGCGGTCGGCGATCCGCCTCTGGCAGCCGCTGTTGCCAGAAGAGTTCGTCGCACGCTTCGATCCGCTCTGGCGGGATCTCGGGACGAAACTCGGCGAGACGCGGAACTGGGATGTCTTTCGCGACGAAACGCTGCCGATTCTGGGCGAGGCTTTTCCCGGCAGCGATCTCGACAGACTTGCCCGGCATGCCGTCAAGAGCTGCGCGAACAGTCGCCGGGATACGCGGAAGGCGCTCAGGTCGCCAGAGTACAGCCGCCTGCTGATCGGCTTTACGGCAGCGGTGCTCGGGTTGACCGCGGCCGGCGCCGGGAAGCTCGGGGTCTTCGTGCCACCGTGCCTCAAGCGGCGTGCGAAGCGGGTCAAGGAGCGCGCACGGGCTGCGGCCGGGCCTGACGTTGCGGCACGCCATCGGTTGCGCGTGGCGTTCAAGCAGTTGCGTTACGCGGTGGAGTTCTTCAGCCCGATTCTTTCCGCTCCGCACCTGAACAGGTACCTGCAGGCGGCAACCGCCCTGCAGGAATTGCTCGGCCGTCTGAACGACCTGGCGGTTGCTTCACAACTGATTTCCGAAGCGCTTCCCGGGAGAAAAGGCGAGGCGATCGTGCACTGGCTGGCGATCCGCAGTGAGTCGCTCCTCCCGGAATTCGGCAGGCTGCTCGACGAGTTCCAGCAACAGCGGGCGCCCTGGAAAGTGCCTTAGACCGCCGCCATCCGGCGAGCCCGGCACCCGTTTGGCGGCTGTCGCGGCGGGCCAGAAGCAGTTCCTTCCACTCCGGATGACGTCATACCGCTCCTCAGAGGACTTTTATTCAGGAGTCATGCAAATGAAATCTTTCCTTACCTACCTGGAATCTGGTCTGCCGCTGATCGCGACCCTGAAGGAGTACCGGATGGCCTGGCTGAGCAAGGATGCCGTTGCCGGACTCTCGGCCTGTGTGGTGTCGATTCCATCGGTCATCGCCTACGCCGAGCTCGTCCGCCTGCCGGCGATTACCGGTCTCTACGCGGCACTGGCAGCGGCCATCGGCTACGCGCTGTTTTCCAGCTCGCGGCACGTCATCGCTGGACCAGACGCCGCCATCGGTCTGCTCGCCGGTTCTGCCATCGTTCCCCTGGCAGCCGGCGAACCGTCGCGAATCGTCATGCTGGCTGCGGTGCTCGGCATCCTCTCGGGTGTGGTGCTGCTGCTCGCCGCGCGCCTGAAACTTGGCCTGATCGCCGATCTGCTGTCGCGCCCGGTGCTGATCGGCTATCTCAACGGTGCTTCGTTGGTGCTGATCTCGACCCAGTTGGGCAAGATGTTCCGCATCAAGACCGAAGGCGAGGAATTCTTCGAGCTGGTATATACCGTGGTCGAGCAATTGCCACAAACGCACCTGCCGACTTTCGTGTTCGGCCTGTTGCTGGTCGCTCTGCTGATTGCCCTGGCGCGCTGGTTGCCTCGCGTTCCCGGTGCGCTGGCGGTCTGTGGCGTGGCGATCGCCGTCACCTTCGTTTTTGACCTCGGCAGCCACGGCGTCGATCTGGTCGGCAAGGTACCTTCCGGCGTGCCACGACCGGTGATCCCCGAATTTCATTGGACCGACATTTCGGCGCTCGCTCCGGCGGCGGTCGCGATTGCCTTTCTCGCCTTTTCCGACGGCATCCTGCTGGCACAGACCTTTGCCGAAAAGAACGGCTACGAGGTGCGTCCGAACCGCGAACTGGTGGCGCTTGGATCGGCAAACATCCTGGCTGGTCTGTGGCAGGGTTTTCCCGTTTCGGCCAGCCAGTCGCGCACCTCGATCGTCGATTCGGCGGGCGGCAGGTCGCAGGTGGCGCAGTTGGTGGTGGCGGCCGGCTTGCTGCTCTTCCTGTTCTTCCTGACCGGCCTGGTCGCCTTGCTGCCGAAAGTCGCGCTCGGTGCGATCCTCATCGTCGCCGCCATCGGGATGCTGGAAGTGGCGTCGCTGTCGGCCCTGTACAAGATCGATCGGGTCGAGTTCGGCATTGCCATGGGCGTGATGCTGGCGATCCTGGTCGCCGGTGTCGTTCCGGGAATCATCCTCGGCTTGCTGCTGTCGCTGATCTCGGTGCTCGTCGAAATTTCGCGTCCGGACGACGCGGTTCTACGCCGCCTGGTCAGCGACGGCAAGTTCCACCATTGCCTGGACGACGACGAATCGGAAACCGTTCCCGGCCTGCTCGTCTACCGGCTCTACGCACCGTTGATCTTTGCCAACGCACGGCACGTGATGACGCGCATCCGGACGCTGGTCGACCAGGCGGATCCTCCGGTCAAGTGGCTGGTGATCGACGCGCAGGCGATTCACGACATGGACGTCACCGCCGCGCAGCGCTTTGCCGAATTGCATCAGGAGCTGAGCGATGAGGGGATCGCGGTGAAGATCGCCGATGCGCCGCGGCCATTCCTCGACGAGCTCGCGCGGGTTGGACTTTCCGAAGAGATCGGTCGGTCGGACTTTTTCATCTCGGTCAAGAAGGCGGCCGAAGCCTTCGAGCAGGCCCACGGCGCGCAGGCGCACAGTTCCGGCGGCGGATAGCAGCCGCTCTCGTAGCTCTCAGGTGTCGAGGGGCCGCGCGCTGTTGCCGCGCAGTCGCGGGTTGCCGGCGTCAGCCGGCGCGAGCGGGCAGCACCTCACGCAGTAGCTGGGCGGCATCGCGGATCATCCGTTCGGTGGTGTCCCAGTCGATACACGAGTCGGTGACCGAGCAACCGTACCTGAGCTGCGAGAGATCCTCGGGGATTGCCTGATTGCCGGCGACGATGTTCGACTCGATCATCATTCCGACCAGCGACTGGTTGCCGAGGCGCACCTGGTTGACCACGTCGGACATCACCAGCGGTTGCCATTCGTGCTTCTTGTAGCTGTTGGCGTGCGAGCAGTCGACCACGATGTTGGCCGGCAGTCCTGCTTTCGCCAGCACCTGCTCGGCGATCTGCACGCTGACCGTGTCGTAATTCGGGCGGCCATCGCCGCCGCGCAGGACCAGGTGACCGTAGCGGTTGCCGCGCGTGCGGACGATGGCAGTATGTCCCTGGTCGTTGATGCCGAGAAAACTGTGCGGCCGTGAAGCCGAGAGGATGGCGTTGACAGCGATGCCGACGTCGCCGTTGGTGCCGTTCTTGAAGCCGACCGGAGTGGACAGGCCGGATGACATCTCGCGGTGAGTCTGCGACTCGCTGGTGCGGGCGCCGATCGCCGTCCACGAAATCAAGTCGCCGAGATACTGAGGCGAGATCGGGTCGAGAGCTTCGGTGCCCGCGGGCAGTCCGAGTTCGGCGAGTTGCAGGAGGAACTCGCGAGCCTTGTGCATGCCCCGGTCGACGTGGAAGGAATCGTCCATGTCAGGGTCATTGATGTAGCCCTTCCAGCCAGTGGTCGTGCGTGGTTTTTCGAAATAGACGCGCATTACCAGATACAGAGTCTCGCTGACCTCTGCGGCGAGAGCTCGCAGGCGGTGCGCGTAATCGAGCCCCGCCACGGGGTCGTGGATCGAGCATGGGCCGACGACGACGAACAGACGGCGATCCTTGCGGTCGAGAATGTTGCGCAGGACCTCTCGGCTGCGCAGGATCATCCGCGCAGCGTTCGGCGAGAGCGGCAGCTGGGCGAGGATTTCCTCCGGCGAAGGCATCGGGTCGAAGGCGCTGACGTTGATGTTGTCGATGTCGAGGGTGGTCATGGTCGTGATTGACGGCTCAGTTGATGAATGATGTCCTTGACCGCGGCAACACGGTCGGCGGGCGTCGTGCAATGGCGTTTGAGGACCAGCTTGTCGTTTCCGGTGAGGCGGTAGTTGCGGTCCCGTTGAATCAGCTCGATGATCCGTAGTGGATCGATCGGCGGATTGGGCTCGAATTGAACGACGATCTGCTCAGTGCCGGCGTCCAGCTTGCTGATGCCGAAGGGCTTGCAGAGCAGTCGCAGGCGGTGGCTGTCGAGCAGTGCACGCGCCTGTGGCGGCAGATCGCCAAAGCGATCGATCAGTTCTTCCTGCAGATCGGCGAGGCCTTCGACATCGGCGCAGTCGGCCAGCCGCTTGTACAGCGTCAACCTCTCGTGGACGTCAGGGGCGTAGTCGTCGGGAAGCAGCGCCGGGGTATGCAGCTTGATCTCGGTGGCAATCGCCAGCGGCTGCAGTAATTCCGGTTCCTTGCCCTGTTTGAGCGCCGAGACGGCACGGTCGAGCATCTGGGCATACAGGTGGAAGCCGACTTCCTGCATCTCTCCGGACTGATTGGCGCCCAGCACTTCGCCGGCCCCGCGAATTTCGAGATCGTGCATGGCCAGATAAAAACCGGCGCCGAGTTCGTCCATCATCTGAATCGCTTCCAGCCGCTGTCGCGCCTGCTTGTTCAACACTGCCTCGTCATGCGTCAGCAGGTAGGCGTACGCCTGGTGGTGCGATCGTCCGACCCGGCCACGCAACTGATGCAACTGCGCCAGGCCGAATTTTTCGGCACGATTGATCACGATCGTATTGGCGTGCGGGTTGTCGATACCGGTCTCGATGATCGTCGTGCACAGCAGCAGGTTGGCTCGCTGCTGTGTGAAGTCGCGCATCACGCGTTCGAGCTCACGTTCCTTCATCTGGCCGTGGCCGACGACGATGCGCGCTTCCGGCAACAGTTTGCCGAGCCTGGCGCGCATGTTCTCGATGGTGTCGACCTCGTTGTGCAGAAAATAGACCTGGCCGCCGCGCTTGAACTCGCGCAACAGAGCTTCCCGGATGATGCCGTCAGAGAAGCGGCTGACGAAGGTCTTGATCGCCAGACGCTTCTGTGGCGCGGTGGCGATCACGGAAAAGTCGCGCAGGCCCTCGATCGACATGGCCAGCGTGCGCGGGATCGGTGTCGCGGTCAGCGTCAGCACGTCGACCTCGGCGCGCAGCGCTTTCAATGCCTCCTTCTGGCGAACGCCGAAACGGTGTTCCTCGTCGATCACCACCAGCCCGAGACGGTTGAAACGCACGTCCTTCTGCAGCAGCCGGTGGGTTCCGATGACGATGTCGAGCCTGCCATCGGCCAGTTCGGCGAGCGCCTGCGCGGCTTCCCTGGCGGTCCTGAAGCGGGACAACTCGGCGATTCTGACCGGCCACTCGGCGAAGCGGTCGCTGAAGGTCTGGAAATGTTGCTCGCAAAGCAGCGTGGTGGGCGACAGCACGGCCACTTGACGGCCGCCGGCTACCGCACAGAAAGCGGCACGCAGCGCGACCTCGGTCTTGCCGAAGCCGACGTCGCCACAGACCAGACGGTCCATCGGACGGCCGGACTGCATGTCGGCGATCACTGCGGCGATCGCTGCGGTCTGATCCTGCGTCTCTTCAAAGCCGAATCCGTCCGCAAAGGCAGCGTAGTCGTGGGCACCAAACTCGCAGGCGTGTCCTTGCCGTGCCGCCCGCAGGGCGTAGAGCGCGAGCAGTTCCGCGGCCGTGTCACGTGCCTGCACGGCCGCCCGTCGCTTGGCCTTATCCCACTGCGGTGAGCCGAGGGTGTGCAATGGGGCCTGGTCGGGATCGGATGCCGAGTATCGCTGAATGACATGTAGCTGCGATACGGGAACGTAGAGCTTGGCCTCATTGGCGTAGTGCAGTTCGAGGAACTCCATCTCGCCTTCACCGAGATTGAGATGAATCAGTCCTCGATAGCGTCCGATGCCGTGTTGCTCGTGCACCACCGGCGAACCCGGTTTGAGTTCGGTGAGGTCGCGCAGCCAGTTGTCGACCGAAAGCTTGCGTTGCGGCGGCTGCCGGCTGCGCTGTGAAGGGCTGTCGGCGAAGAGTTCCGCCTCGCTGACCAGCGCCAGGTGATCGAGCCGGAAGCCGTAGTGCAGCGGCGACACGGCCAGTGCAAGAGGGCCGTTGCTGGCCGTGAAGTCGGCAAAGCTGGCACACACCTGTGGCTTGAGTCCGTACTCGGCCAACAACTCCAACATGGTTTCACGGCGGCCGGCCGTTTCGGCGAGCAGCAATACACGGCCGGGAAAGGCGTCGAGGAATGCCTTGAGACGCCGCAGCGGGTCGTCTGCACGCCGCTCGATCGCCAGCGCTGGCAAACCCTGCGCCGGATTGCCGGGAGTCAGGCTTAGCCGCGTATACGCCTTGGCCGCGACGAAGAACGCTTCTTCGCTGAGAAACAGCTCGGCCGGCGGCAGCAGCGGACGGCAGCGCTCGCCGGCGAGCATGGTGTAGCGCGACTGCGCTTCGCGCCAGAAGTCGCGAATGGCGTCGCCCACCTTGCCATGCAGGAAGAGTGCCGTCGTTCCCGGCAGGTAGTCGAACAGTGTCGCGGTCTGCTCGAAGAACAGCGGCAACCAGTATTCGATACCGGCCGACGGCACCCCGTTGGAAACGTCGCGGTAGATTCCCGAGCGACCCGGGTCGCCTTCGAAGCGTTCGCGAAAGCGCTGGCGAAAGCGCGTGCGACCGTGCTCGTCGAGCGGAAACTCGCGCGCCGGCAGCAGCCGGATTTCGGGCACCGGGTAGAGTGTTCGCTGGCTGTCGACGTCGAAAGTCTTGATGCTCTCGATTTCGTTGTCGAAGAGATCGAACCGGTAAGGCAGTTGCGCGCCCATTGGATAGAGGTCGACGAGACCTCCGCGAATCGAGTACTCCCCCGGTGCCACGACCTTGGTCACGTGCGCATAGCCGGCGAGCTTCAACTGGGCGCGCAACTGCGCCGCGTCGAGCTTGTCGCGCGGTTTGAAGAAGAAGGTGTAGGCGGCCAGATAGGCCGGCGGTGCGAGACGATAGACAGCGGTACCGGCAGGTACCAGCAGCACGTCACATTCGCCACGCGTCACCGCGTAGAGTGTCGCCAGTCGTTCGGAGATCAGATCGTGGTGCGGCGAAAAGCTGTCGTAGGGGAGCGTTTCCCAGTCGGGCAGCAGGCGTACCCGCAGGCGGGGGACGAACCAGGGAATTTCCTGGAGCAGACGGTGGGCGTCGCCAGCGCTCGCAGTGAGTACTACCAGGATCCGCCGTCTGGCGCCGGCAACCGCATCCGACGCTGCGCGGGCGATCAGGAGAGCGTCGGCTGAACCCGCGAACGAAGGGAACTCGAGCCTTTCGCCGGCTTCGGGCATTGGCGACCAGGGAAGCGATAATGACAAGGAATGCGACTCGCGACTCGATGGCTGCAGTGGACGGGCCTAGCCTTGCCGGTCGAGGCAAGGCAGCGAAAGGGCGGCATTATAGCCGATCGGCTCGCGGCCACGGCGCCCTTGGCTGCCTTGATCGTGATCCGGCAACGAGCTCCCGGGAACATCGCCTCAGCGGCCAACGGCCTCGAGGTTGGCGCACAGCGCAGCAAAAAATGGGGAAGCGCCGCTACGAATCGCGTAATCGGCAGCTTCCGAAAGTGGAGTCGGGTGTGGGTTGACCTCGATCACCACGGCGCCCGCCCGTTTCGCCCACAACGGCAGGCGGGCGGCAGGCTGCACGGTGAACGAGGTGCCGACCGCGAAGAAGACATCGGCGGTCAGGCTGCGCAGTTGGGCATTGGCGAAGACCTCCTCATCGAGTGCCTCGCCGAACATGACCAGATCGGGCCGGACCGGTGCGCCGCACGCCGGGCACGCGTAAGGGTCGAGGGAACTTTCGTCCCAGCCGGCAACGAAGCCGCAATGTCGGTGGCAACGTACGCGATGGATCGTGCCATGCACTTCGAGCACATTCTCGTTCCCGGCGCGCGCATGGTAACCGTCGATGTTCTGGGTAATGACCGTCACCTGCTTGGCCACGCAGAGTTCCTCGAGACGGGCGATCGCGTAGTGGCCGGCGTTCGGACGCCGATCGTCGATCAGATTGCGCAGTCCCAGCAGCCAGCTCCAGGCGCGCTGCGGGTTGCGCAGGAACCCTTCGATGCTGGCGACCTCGTCCGGATCGACGTTGTTCCACAAGCCCGTCGCCCCATCGCGAAAGGTGGGAATTCCGCTATCGGCGGAAAGTCCGGCTCCGGAAAATATGACGACTTCGCTCGCCGCACGCACGATTTCGGCGATCGATTCCAGTTTCATTGATTGCATGACGGGCTCCTTTCGCGCAGGACGCGGCGGATGCTCACCGCCGTCGCTGCGGCGCAGGCGGGCCCCGGCCGAAGCAATTGTCGCACGTCTGCTGGCGAGAAGCCGCTGGCAATGCAGTACCGCCCCACGCACAGGATTGCGCCGCCTGCATTCGCCGATGGGCAGTCACGTCGGCGGTCGCGCTGCATGCCTGCGCGGTCGCCGTCCGGCCGGTGCCGGGGCATATTCGTTGTATAATTGCCACACAATGCCAGGCTGCTGCTTGAAGCAAATCAAGTTTGTATGCTTAAATGCCCCGACTGCGCAAAAATCGCATCGCGTTACACGCATTCGGACCCAACAGAGATTAATCGAGGAGGAATATCTTGAAATCGAAAATCATCACTACCCTGCTGGCCTCTATCGGCCTCTTTGCAGCGGCTGGCGCCGTGCAAGCACAAACCGCTGCTGATCGCGTATACGTGATCGACCAACGTGGCGAAGTCGTGAAGAGCGGCACGGGTCTTTGCTGGCGTACCGGTTTCTGGACGCCGGCAGCGGCGGCCACTGACCCGGCCGGCTGCATGTGCGACAAGGATCTGCTGCCCAAGGAAGTCTGCGAGCCGAAGGTGGCTGCGGCTCCGCCGGCGGCGGCGGCCAAGCCGACGGGTGACAAGATCACCATCGCGGCCGACGCGCTGTTCGACTTCGACAAGGCGACGCTGCGTCCGGAAGGCAAGGCGAAGCTGGATGAAGTGGCGGCGAAGGCGAAGGCGATCAAGCTGGAGGTGATCATCGCCGTCGGCCATACCGACCGCTTCGGCTCGGATGCCTACAACCAGAAGTTGTCCGAGAAGCGTGCGGCTGCGGTCAAGACCTACCTGGTCAGCAAGGGCATCGATGCCAACCGTGTGTACACCGAAGGCAAGGGCAAGAAGAATCCGGTCACCAAGCCCGATCAGTGCCCGGGCAAGGCTCCGACCAAGAAGGTCATCGAGTGCCTGCAGCCCGACCGTCGCGTCGATATCGAACTCATCGGCACCAAGTAATACCGGCGTCCGAACAAGAAACCCCGCCTTGGCGGGGTTTTTTTTAGGCTTCGAGTCATGTCTGCGCAAAGCTCCTTGCAGTCGGTCGATCTCGTCATCGAGGCGCGCTGGATCGTCCCTGTCGAACCGGCCAGCGTGGTTCTCGAGAACCACGCGCTCGCGGTGGAGCAAGGGCGCATCGTGGACATCGTTCCACAAAGCGAGGTGGCGGACCGCTTCTTGCCCCGCAGCCGCAAGTGCCTCGCGCAGCACGTGCTGATCCCGGGTCTCGTCAATTTACATACGCATGCTGCAATGACCCTGTTGCGCGGCCTCGCCGACGACCTGCCGCTGATGCAGTGGTTACGGGAGCACGTCTGGCCGGCAGAGGCGCAGCATGTTTCGGCGCAGTTCGTGTACGACGGTACGCGGCTCGCCTGCGCAGAGATGTTGCGTGGCGGCATCACCTGTTTCAACGACATGTATTTCTTTCCCAAGGCAGCAGCCGACGCTGCGCTCGCTGCGGGGATGCGTGCTGCGATCGGCCTGATCACCGTAGACTTTCCGAGCAATTACGCGGCCGACGCGGACGACTACCTGGCCAAGGGGCTGGCGGTTCGCGACCAGTTGCTCGATGAGCCGCTGCTTTCCTTCTGTCTGGCGCCGCATGCCCCATACACTGTTGGCGAGCGCAGCTTTGCCCGGGTGCTGACACTTGCCGAACAGATCGAGCTGCCGATTCATCTCCATTTGCATGAAACCGCTCACGAAATCGAGGAGAGCCTGAAACATTTCGGAATTCGTCCAATGGAGCGCATCCGTCGCCTGGGTCTGCTCGGGCCGGGCCTGATCGCGGTGCATGCGGTACACCTCGACGCGAACGAAATTGAACTGTTGGCTAGGTACGGCTGTTCCGTTGCCCACTGTCCAAGTTCCAACCTCAAGCTTGGCAGTGGCATTGCACCGATTACCCAATTGTCTGCCAACGGAGTGAACATCGGTCTCGGTACGGACGGCGCAGCGAGCAACAACCGCCTCGACCTGTTTCAGGAAATGCGCCTGGGTGCCTTGCTTGCCAAGGAACAGGCCGGGCGTGCCGACGCCATCAATGCCCATCAGGTTCTGCGCATGGCGACCCTGGGTGGCGCTCGCGCGCTCGGCCTGGAGAGCAGCATCGGCTCGCTCAGTCCGGGGAAATGTGCGGATCTGTGTGCTGTCCGTTTCGACGACATGGCGCTCGCTCCCTGTTACGACCCGGTCTCGCACCTCAGTTACGCGGTAGGCCGTGAGCATGTTTCTGACGTCTGGGTAGCCGGCGCGATGCGCGTGGAAAATGGGCAACTGATTGAAAACAACGAAACTGGATTGATAAAACTGGCCCGCTTGTGGCAAAATAAAATTCGTCCGTGATGGGTTCGGTCAACAACGAGGCATAAACAGGCCATGCGGACCACTCCCGCAGGCTTCAACTAACGAGGGGAAACCTAGATGAACAGAACTGCAAAAAACTCCATGCTGGCCTTGCTCGCCGCAGCTACAGTCGGCTTCGGCGCCTCGCTTGCTCAGGCACAGACTTCGATTCCCCTGGACCGGGTGTATGTCATCGACCAACGTGGCGAAGTCGTGAAGAGCGGCACGGGTCTTTGCTGGCGTACCGGTTTCTGGACGCCGGCAGCGGCGGCCACTGACCCGGCCGGCTGCATGTGCGACAAGGATCTGCTGCCCAAGGAAGTCTGCGAGCCGAAGGTGGCTGCGGCTCCGCCGGCGGCGGCGGCCAAGCCGACGGGTGACAAGATCACCATCGCGGCCGACGCGCTGTTCGACTTCGACAAGGCGACGCTGCGTCCGGAAGGCAAGGCGAAGCTGGATGAAGTGGCGGCGAAGGCGAAGGCGATCAAGCTGGAGGTGATCATCGCCGTCGGCCATACCGACCGCTTCGGCTCGGATGCCTACAACCAGAAGTTGTCCGAGAAGCGTGCGGCTGCGGTCAAGACCTACCTGGTCAGCAAGGGCATCGATGCCAACCGTGTGTACACCGAAGGCAAGGGCAAGAAGAATCCGGTCACCAAGCCCGATCAGTGCCCGGGCAAGGCTCCGACCAAGAAGGTCATCGAGTGCCTGCAGCCCGACCGTCGTGTCGATATCGAACTCATCGGCACCAAGTAATTCGGTCGATGCAACGAAAGCCCTGCCTCGGCAGGGCTTTTTTTTGTGCGCCCAGCATGGGCGCACTCTTGTGGATGAAAGTCCCAGCGTAAGTTGATCACAACGAACGAAGTGAAGCGCAAGTGCCTGAGGGCGACCGATGGTAGGAAGGAAGCGTGGAGCGAAACTGCGAGCCGATGGACAAGAATCGGATAGAAGGCGCTGCCGAGCAGGGCGAGCGGGGAAAGAGACCGCGAAGCTCTCGTGATCAAGGCGGCGAAGTGGCGTAAATTCGGCGGCTGTGCAGGGAAGGAGTGCGTTCTTACCTGGGGAGTTCTCGCCTCATGGCTGAAAGGCCGACGAGGACAAGCCGGAGCGAGAA
The DNA here is from genome assembly GCF_023806565.1 of Accumulibacter sp. Taxonomy (GTDB): domain Bacteria; phylum Pseudomonadota; class Gammaproteobacteria; order Burkholderiales; family Rhodocyclaceae; genus Accumulibacter. The sequence goes on from NZ_JAMTDV010000114.1 coordinate 73,227, forward strand.
GTCAGCAGAGGCCATAGTAGCCGCCGGTAGTGGGCGAAGGGCCGAACGAGCAGGAGTGCCGACGGCCATGTCGCTCGGAAGTGCAATGCATCAGCAGCCTGGGCAACCGGGGCGAAGCGAAAGAGGGCCGAGTGAAGCCTTGCCGGGAATCGGACGCGATGAAGCACGACTGGCGGGACAAGGAAGCGAAGGCTTGGGGCGAGGCGACCTGCCGACGCAGGCGCTCGCGAGAGGGAATATGGTCCTGGCCTGGAAACGCGTCAAAGCCAATCGCGGCAGTGCTGGGGTAGATGGACTGACGATCGAAGCCACCGCGGAGTACCTCAAGACGCATTGGCCCGGGATCATGGAGGACCTGCAAACGGGACGCTACCGGCCGCGGCCGGTGCGCCGGGTGCAGATACCCAAATCTGGGGGCGGAACGCGGGAATTGGGGATACCTACCGTGCTCGACCGGCTGATCCAGCAAGCCCTGCTGCAAGTTCTGCAACCAGTGACCGATCCGACGTTTTCCGAACACAGCTACGGCTTTCGACCGGGCCGACGGGCGCATGATGCGGTGCGGCAAGCGCAGTACCATGTGCAAGCGGGCTGGAAGATGGTGGTCGATGTGGATTTGGAGAAGCTCTCTGATCGGGTCAGTCACGACGTACTCATGGATCGGCTCGCCAAGCGGATCGACGACAAAGCCGTCTTTCGGCTGATTCGGCGCTACCTTGCGGCGGGCATCATGGACGGCGGCGTGGTCATGGAGCGACACGAGGGCACCCCGCAAGGCGGACCGCTGTCACCTCTGGCCAACGTGTTGCTGGACGAAGTGGATCGGGAACTGGAGCGACGTGGCCATCGGTTCGTGCGCTACGCTGACGACTGCAATGTTTATGTGCGCAGTCGGAAAGCGGGTGAGCGAGTGCTGGACGGACTGCGAAAACTCTACGACCGACTTCACTTGAAGGTAAATGAAGCCAAGACTGCCGTTGGTCGCGCGACCGGCCGCAAGTTCCTCGGTTATGCTCTATGGCGTGCCGCAGGGGGTGAGGTCAAGCGTTCAGTGGCAGCCCAGGCCATCGACACCTTCAAGCAGCGCATTCGGCAAATTACTCGTCGGACGTGCGGACGCAGCCTCGACGAAGTCGCGCAAGAACTGCGGCGTTACATGCCCGGTTGGAAAGCGTATTTCCAATTGGCGCAGACCCCCGGGGTCTTTCGTGGCTTGGACGAGTGGCTGCGACACCGCCTGCGTGCTTTGCAGCTCAAGCATTGGCGACGGGGAACAACGATCTATCGGGAATTGCGGGCATTGGGTGCAAGTTCAGACCAAGCAGCGAGGGTGGCGGGCAATGCCACTCGCTGGTGGCACAACAGGCAGCTTGAGCTGAACAGGCTCATGCCCATCGCCTACTTCGACCGACTCGGCGTACCTCGACTCTCATGACCTCAACTACTCGAACCGCCCGGTGCGAACCCGCATGCCGGGCGGTGTGGCAGGGGACCGGTCAGGTAATCTGGCCGCC
>NZ_JAMTDV010000115.1:0-13454 GCF_023806565.1 Accumulibacter sp.
GGATTGAAGGTGCCGGGGCTGAACATGGACGCTCTGGTGGCGAGCCAGCGGGAAAACCTGGAAGCGCTGAGCACTGCCAACCGCGCGGCGCTGGAAGGAGTGAAGGCGGTCGGTGAGTGGCAAGCGAGGCTCCTGCAGGAGACGATGCACGAGCTGCGCGCGGCAATCGATGCGGTCGGCAAGAGTGGCTCGGCACACGAGATCGTCGCAGCGGAGACCGATCTGGCGAGGAAAGCGCTCGAAAAGGCGGTTGGCGAGATGCGCGAGCTGGCCGAGATCGTGGTCAAAGCCAATCAGCAGGCAACGACAGCGATTCTCCAGCGGATTCCCGCAAGTCTGAACGAAATCAGGGACGTGCTCAAGGTTCCCTGAGCACCCGCGGCGCACCTCGGGCGATGGGGATGAGGCGTGTGCGCAGGCAGTTCGGCGAGGGCTAGGCGGTGCGGGATAGCAACCAATTGCGCCACGGTTCGTCGGGCGCGAATACCAGGACGCGTCCTTGGTGCTTGTCGACGATCAGGAGATCTCCGGCCGTGTGGAACCGGCCCGCTCCCTTCGCCACCGCCACCGCGCAGGGCTTGGAGATCTCTTGGCGGCGGAGCACTCCGAGCCGCCTGCCACCTTTCGCTATGAAATGCAGTGCGCCCGCTCCGAGGCCCTTGCGATCACCGAACTGGGCAACGACGAAACCCTGCGCGACGGTCGTCAGATCGTCGAATATCTCCAAGGGCGAAGTGGTGAGCACCTGTGAAGTGCCGGCGCTGCCATCGCCCTTGATCGGGACGCTGCCCAGCACGGCGGCAGCCGTTCCGTCGCCCGTGTAATACAGCGTGTTGCCATGCACCTCCAGCCCGTTTGGTCGGCAGCCCGCAGGGCGACACCAGAGCATTGCCTTGCGCGTGTTCCCGGCGAGGTCGGCGGGCACCCGATAAATGGCTGCCGCAACTCCCGGAACGCTGTTGGCGACATAGATGGATTCGCCCTTGGCGTCGATGGCAATACCGTTTGCCAGGATGTTGTCGGTGAGGCTTACCGCCCGTTGTTCGGCGCTCGCGACGTCGCCGGGCAACTGAGCCACGTACTCGGTGAACGCCAGCGGCGTTCGCCGGAGGTCGCAGCGGACGATCCACGACTCGACGCGAAAGGTGAACGCCGCCACGTACAGTTGCAGCAGCCCCGTGGCCGTCTGTTCGACGCTGTTGACATCATCAAGAAGCGCCTTGACCAGCGGATGCTCGCTCTGATGAACATAGGCGCATGCCAGGTAAAGGTGGTCGCCGTGCGCGGCGAGACCGTTGATCATGCAGGGCATCCTCACGCCCGGTACGGCCACCGGAATGAGTCGTGTGTGGCAGCTACCGTCGGGAGATGCCAGCAGTTCGTACACGCCCTCGCGCCCGCTTACGAACAGCCGTTGCGAGTCGGTGAGCACGAGACTTTCGGCGTTCGGCAGATCCCGACAAAGCGTGGTCAGCGTTCCGTTCGACGCCTGTGGTCTTGACAGCAGCGATGTGTAAAAGGAGATCATGCTGGGCCCCTCGTGGTGGTCCTTGCAACCCGGTGCACGGTTCAGGGAGATTTTGGTCGCGCAGCATGGGCAGCGTCAATAACATTATCCAATGCCGATGGTACCTGATGACCATGGCCGGCAGGCGTTGCGCCTCTGTCATCGAGGGCGTGTGGCAGAGACTGTCACCGCGGTTCGCCGCAAGAGGTCGCCCGCTTGCGCCGGCATACGCGGGAGATTCTCGCGGCGATGTCAGAGACGCGAGCTGCCGGTGCTGGAAAGCGGTATAGTCACGATCAAATGCATGGCGATTCTCATTCCCCTGTCGGCAGGCCGGCAGTCGTCCTCCTCTCGGGCGGGCTCGATTCGGCAACCACGCTGGCGATCGCCCGCGCCGAAGGTTTCCAGTGCCATTGTCTCTCGCTTGATTATGGGCAACGTCACCATGCCGAACTGCAGGCGGCGGCGGCAATTGCCGAAGCGCTTGGCGCCCGTGAACATCGGGTACTGCGCCTGGATCTCGCTGGCTTCGGCGGTTCGGCGCTGACCGACCAAACCATTCCGGTTCCCGTCGCCGGTGTGGATGCGGGAATTCCGGTGACCTACGTGCCGGCACGCAACACCATCATGCTAGCGCTGGCGCTGGCCTGGGCCGAGGTGCTACGCAGCCGCGACATTTTTGTCGGCGTCAACGCCGTCGATTTCTCTGGATACCCCGATTGCCGTCCGGAGTACATCGCGGCTTTTGAACGAATGGCCAATCTCGCCACCAAAGCCGCCGTCGAAGGTGCGACGCTGCGTATTCATGCGCCACTGATCCATCTTGCCAAGGCAGAGATCGTTCGGCGTGGCACCGAACTCGGCGTGAACTTTGCCCTGACGGTCTCCTGCTATCAGGCCGACGAAAGCGGAAGGGCATGCGGGGTGTGCGATTCGTGCCGATTGCGGCGAGCTGGTTTTCTCGCCGCCGGTCTTGTCGACCCGACCGTGTATCGTCCGGGCTGAAGGCCAGCGGGTTAATCAATGCTCGGCGGCGTTCATCCGCTGGCCCGTCGCAAGCCGTGAAATCAACACCTTATCCACGCGGTTCCGGTCCATGTCGACGACCTCGAAGCGGATGCCGTCGCTTTCGAAGTGATCGGCAGTTACCGGAACACGACCGAGCATGTACATCACGAAGCCGCCGATGGTGGTGAAGGCGTTTTGCCTCTCGCCCGGCAGTTCCCCGTTGATCCCGACAAAAGACTTGATGCGTTCGATGCTGAGGTCCCCGTCGGCCAGCCACGATCCGTCTTCGCGAACGACAATGGCACACTCTTCGGGAATGTCCGGGTTTGGCAGGTCGCCGACGATCGAAGTGAGCACGTCGGTGAGCGTGACCAGTCCCTCCAGCTCGCCGTATTCGTCGACTGCCAGAGCGCACTGCTGGCGCGCACGACGGAAGGTTTCGAGCAACTGGGTGACCGTGGCGCCGGCCGGTACGTACAGTGCAGCCCGGACGAAAGGCTCCACGGCAAGCGGTGCGGCGAACAGAGCCATCTGGAGCAGATCGCCGGTGCGCAGGACGCCGACGATGTTGTCCAGGCCGCCGCGGCAGACGACGACGCGTTTGTACGGACTCTCGGCGAGACGCCTGCGAATTTCTGCCTCGTCGTCATTCAGGTCCAGCAGGTAAATGTCCTTGCGGGGGGTCATGATCGAGCCAATCCACTGTTGGTCGAGGCGCAGAACGTTGGCCACGATCGCCCGCTCGCTGGCGTGGAAGACGCCAGCCTCGGCGCCCTGTTCCATCAACAACTTGATCTCGTCGTCGCTGATCGACGGCTCGTGCGGGCGACGTACGCCGAGCAGAAACAGCAACAGGCTGGATGATGACGAGAGCAGCAGGACCAACGGTCCGGCCATTCGCGACAACAGATTCATCGGCCGTGCAATCCGCGCTGCAACCCGCTCCGGCGCCAGCAGTCCGAGCTGCTTGGGCACCAGTTCGCCGACCACTACCGAGAGATAGGTCAGTACGCCGACGACCGTCGTCATGGCAATGCCCATGGCGTGATCGGCGATTGATGGAAACTGGCCAAGCCATTCGGCGAGCGGAACGGCCAGCGTCGCTTCCCCGATTGCTCCGCTGAGGATGCCGACCATGGTGATGCCCACCTGCACCGTGGACAGGAAGATCGAGGGTTCTCGATTCAGTGCCAGTGCCGAGCGCGCGCCTGTATTGCCGTCTTCCGCGAGTTTCACCAGGCGTGCCTGTCGCGAGGACACGACGGCAATCTCCGACATTGCCAGTACGCCGTTGAGCAGGATCAGGCCAATCAGTAGTGCGGCGTCCATTGCGCAGGCCTACGTCATTGCGCAATCAGTCGGGGTCGCGACGCGTGTAAGGCGCGTGCAGGTGTACCGGTGCCGCGTGCTTCTTGCGCGCGCGCATGTTGAGTATCTCGACCATCACCGAAAAGGCCATGGCAAAATAGATGTAACCCTTTGGTACCTTGTGCCCGAAGCCCTCGGCGACCAGCGCGACGCCAACTACCATCAGGAACGACAAGGCGAGCATCTTGATCGTCGGATGCTCGGAAACGAAGCGCCCGATGACCGACGCGAAGGCCATCATCAGCGCCACCGACGCCACCACTGCCGCGATCATTACGGCGACTTCGTCGACCATGCCGACGGCAGTGATGATCGAGTCGAGCGAGAAGACGATGTCGATCATGATGATCTGCAAGATGATCGCCGAGAAGGTCGCCGGCACGGTGGTCGATGCATGCCCCTCCTCGCCCTCGAGCAGCTGATGGATTTCCTGTGTGCTTTTCCATACGAGGAAGACGCCACCACTGATCAGGATCAGATCGCGCGGCGACACCGCCTGCCCCATAGCTGTAAAAAGAGGCGCGGTCGCGCCGACGATCAGCGAGAGCAGCAGCAACAGCGCGATGCGCATGAACATCGCCAGGAACAGGCCGATCCTCCTGGCCTTCTCGCGTTTCGCCGGCGGCAGTCGGTCGACCAGGATGGAAATGAAGATCACATTGTCGATGCCGAGCACCAACTCGAGCGCGGTGAGCGTTGCGAAGGCCATCCACATTTGCGGACTGGTGAGAAGGGTCATCGGATCCATTGCGGTGCCCATGGTAGACGGACGGTGAGCGAGCAAGCGGACGCCATTATAAGTCGTGCCTGCTGTGCAATCCGATTCCGCCAGCCGGCGGGCTGCACGCATCCGCCGCCGAGTGGCGAGCGAACGCTGCAATGGCCGGTCGCTACTCAGTCTGCCGGAAAAGTCTACCGAACCCGACCGGCAAGCTCTTCGAAGGCATCATTGGCCGAGAGAAATACCCTTCCCGACAGCGTCGCCCAGAAGGGGGTACGCTGCAAGCGATCCTGGACCGGCCCCTTGACCTCGGCGAGATGCAGTCGGGTACGCCGTTCGCCGAGCTCACGGTTGAGTTCCGCGAACACCTCGACCGCGGTCGCGTCCATCCGATTGACTGCGTTCATTACCAGCACCACGTCCCGAATTTCGGCCGACGATTCCAGCTCTTGATTCAGTCGTAGCTCGACCGCACCCAGGTTGCCGAAGAAAAGGCTTTCGTCGATGCGCAGGAAGAGCACTTCCGGAATCGTTTCCACGTCGTGACGTTCGACGTTGCGAAAATGTTCGCTGCCGCGAATCCTGCCGATCACCGCGATATGCGGTGTGCTCGCTCGTAGCAGCAGAGTGCCCATGGAGAACACGACGCCGAGTCCGATTCCTGTTTGCAGGCCGAAGGCCAGCACACCACCCGCCGTCCCCACCCAGGCCAGCCCGTCGGCACGGTCGTAGCGCCATGACTCGCGCAGCGCGCGCAGGTCGATCATGGGGTACGCTGCCACGATGATGTTCGCCGCGAGAACGGCCAGCGGCAAGCGGGCAAACCAGTGCGCCGCTCCGGCCACGACGCCGATCATCGTCAGCGCCGAGACGATGCTGGCGAAGGGCGTCTGGGCGCCAGCCGCCACATTTACCGCCGAGCGGGAAAGACCGCCGCCGACCGGCATTCCCCCGTAGAAGGCCGCGACCACGTTGGCGGCTCCGAGTCCCAGCAACTCCGCGTTGGCATCGACGCGTTCGCGACGCTTGATCGCCAGCGCCTGCGCCATGGTGATGTTCTGCACCATGCCGACCAGGGCCATCACCGAGGCAGCGACGACCAGCGTCTTGCAGGTATCGTAGGCAGGCAGGAATGGCGTGAAGCGCGGCAGCCCTTCGATCACGGTGCCGACGACGGCGACACCGTGGCGGTGATCGAGGTCGAAAGCGACGACCACGAGCGTACCCGCGAAAACGACCAGCAAGGGCGTCAGGCGAACGGCGAATGCTGCCTTGTCCCTGTCGATGCCGATCCGGAGGAGCCAGCAGGCGAGGCTGTGGCGGATCGCAAGCAGGGCCAGCAGCGCCGACACGCCAATTGCTGCGGTTGCCAGGTGACTGTTCGGGATCTGGCGCAGCAGGTCCGCCAGCAGCTGCCACGTGTTATCGCCAGTGATCGAGAGACCCAGCAGATACTCCATTTGGCTGACGACGATCAGCACGGTAGATCCGGCAATGAAACCTCCGACCACCGGCCGGCTGAGCAACTGCGAGAGAAATCCCAGGCGCACCGCGCCGCAGACCAGCAGCATCGCACCTGAGAGCAGCGACAGCGCTGCCGCCAGTGCGAGGTACTCGGGTGACCCTGGCGCGGCAAGCGGACTGAGCAGCGAGTAGGTCATGATCGCAGTGATCGCCACCGGACCCACCGCCTGCACCATGCTGCTGCCCAGCAGGGCGTAGGCGATGACCGGAAAGACGCTGACGTAGAGCCCGACCTGTGGCGGCAAACCGGCGAGCAAGGCGTAGGCAAGGCTCTGCGGGATCACCAGCACGGTGACGATCAATCCCGCCGAGAAATCGGCAACAAATGTTCCCCTGGAATAGTTCCTCGCCCAGGTTGGCAGAAACCGCTTGGAGAGAGGCATTGGCGCGCGCACTCGGGAAAGCCGTGATTGGGGAAGCTCCTGCACAGTATCCGTGGCGAGTGTGGAGCGTGTCAATTGACCGCGCTGCTTGGCGCTCGATACACTATTTCACCCGGCTGCAAGTGCGGTGTCGAGTTGTCGGCAGTTCCAGCGAGGGTTCGGCCCAACCCCCTTGTTTCGTTCGCGTCTTGCACGGTGCGCGAACAGTCTGCAATGGAATGGATATTTCAGACCTCAACCACTACCGCGTCGAAGAAACGTTGCGCGATGGCCGCACGGTCATCGTGCGAGCGATCCGGCCTGACGACAAGAAGGCAATGCTCGACGCCTATCACGAGCTCGGATCGCGCACGATCTACATGCGTTTCTTTGCTGCCCACGGCGAGCCGACCACGAGCGAATTGCGGGCGTGGACCGAAGTGGATTTCGTGTCGGTCGTGCGCCTGATCGTGTGTCTGCCTGATGCAGACGGCGAACGCATCGTCGGCGGCGCGTCCTACGTGATGCGGGTGGCCGATGATCCGGCGGCCGGCGCCGAGATTTCGTTCACTGTCGAAGACGACTTCCAGGGGCGGGGACTCGGTGGGAAATTGTTGCAGCATCTGGTGCGCATCGCACGCGCTGCCGGCATCACTCACTTCGTTGCCGACACGTTGCTCGAAAATCACCCGATGCTTTCGGTTTTCGAAAAAAGCGGTCTGCCGATGCGGCGTCGGCTGGGTGGCGGTACGGTGCAGGTCAGGCTGGATCTCGCGACCTGAATCGGCGCGGCGCGCCGGTCTTGCCATCGCGCCGAGGCGGATGCGGGCAACGATCGGCAGGTGGCGTGATCGCCGAAGTGGCGATTCGTGATCGTCCGCACTTTGGGAGTAAGATCCGGTCGAGGAATTTCCGCAGAAATCGGGCTTTCTCGTAAGCGATGTGATCCCGATCATCGTCGCAAAGGCGCAGCCTCCATGTCTTCGTTCACTGCCACCGCTCACGCCACCGCCATCGAAGCGGCCCTGGCCGGCAACTGGGAGCGGGCGCACGCGATGGTCCAGGAACTGGATGACCCGCTGGCCTGCTGGGTGCATGCGATCCTGCACAAGATCGAGGGCGACGCATGGAACAGCCGTTACTGGTACAGCCGTGCCGAAGGGCGACGCTTCGACGATTTCGCCGACCCACGCGCCGAGTTGCACGCGGCACTGGCGGCGACGGGGAAAGGATAGAGAAGCATGGGCCCGCGTACTCGTTTCATCACCTCGGAAATCACCCAGGTCGGTGGCCCCGGCCTGAGCGATGCCAATGACGCGGCAGTCTATCTCGTCCAGGTGGCGAACCAGGCGGCGCTCATCGATTCCGGTTGCGGGCGCGCCAGCACCCGTCTGCTGGCGAACATCGCCGCGGCCGGTGTCGCTCCCCAACAGATCCGGTTTCTGCTGCTCACTCACTGCCATTACGACCATTCCGGCGGTGCCGTCGAGATTCGACGCCGCTCGGGTTGCCAGGTCGCGATCCATGCCCTGGAGGCAGGTTACTTGGAAAGCGGCGACCCCAGCGTCAGCGCTGCGTCCTGGTATGGCGACGAACTCGATGCCTGTCCGGTCGATGTGCGGTTGGCCGACGGTGATCGGATCCGGCTCGTCGATCGTTCGATCGAGGTCATGCACATTCCCGGGCATTCTCCGGGATCCATTGCCTACCTGGTCGAATCCGACGGCAAGAGGGTGCTGTTCGCCCAGGATGTGCACGGACCGCTGCATCCGATGCTGTTGTCGAACGCTACCGAATATCAGGCTTCGCTACGCAGGCTGCGGGCACTCGCCGTCGACGTCCTGTGCGAAGGGCACTATGGCATCTTTGTCGGCAAGTCCGAGATAGACGCTTTCATTGACCGATTCATCGAAGACTGAGCGGGCGTCGGCTGCGCTGGCGCACTTGGTAATTGCGGCGAGTTGGTTCCATTGACCTTTCTGCGGCGCCTGTACCCGCTGGCCGCGTTTCTCGCCGGCTTTGTCTGGGACGCACTGACCATCGGCCAGCGCGTCAAGGTCACCGACTTCTGGCGTCTTGGCGCTTTCCTGTTCGGGGCCGCGTTGCTGATCCTGTGGTTGGCGCGGCGAGATGCGCGCGAACTGACCGCACCGGAGCCGGGGGGAAACCTGCGGCGGCGAATTGCAGGATTCTGGTGGCAAGTCCCTTACCTGCTGTTGCAGTTCTTCTTCGGCGGCATCTTTTCGGCGCTATTCATTCTCTACTTCAAGAGCTCGGGCCACCTCGGCACGTGGTTGATGGCGACTTTCCTTGGCGTCCTGCTGGTTGCCAACGAGTTTGCCGGCAAGTACTTCGGGCGACGATTCACGCTGGTCTGGGGGCTGTTCGCGCTCAATGCCATTCTGTTTTTCAATTTCGCGCTGCCGCACGCGGTCGGCAGCCTCGATCCGCTCTGGTTCTACATTTCGACTGCAGCTGGGGTGGTCCTGGCGCATGTTCTCTGGCGCCTGTCGCCCGGTCGACCCGGTCGCATCGTCCCTTCCTGGCTGCTCGCCGGGCTGCTCCTGCTGGCCTGGCAGCAGGACATGATTGCCCCGGTTCCGCTGGTCAAGCAGGATCTGGCTGTCGGTCACGACTTCATGCAGGAAGGCGATCGTTACGCGCTGCAGGTGGAGGCGCCGGCGCCGTGGCAGTTCTGGCGTGATCAGTCGCCTACCGTGCACCTGCTGGAAGGTGAAAAGCTTTACGGAGTGTCGGCAGTGTTCGCACCGCTGGGCGTCAGCGCCGCCCTGCAGCATCGCTGGGAAGTTCGCGAGCCGAATGGCTGGCGCGAGGTGTATCGCAACCGATTCCGCAGCACCGGAGGCCGCGAACGGGGCTTTCGCGGCTATTCCTGGGTCCTCAATCCCCACCCGGGCGACTGGCGCCTGATCGTCGCGACGCAGGATGGGCGAACGATCGGAACCTTGCCGGTACGGGTCGAACGCGGAACACCGCTGCCTGAGGAAGTCGTCCTGCGGGAATTTTAGGAATCCACCTCCACAGCGTCCCCGGAGCGTTTCGCCCGCCGGCAATCTACACCGGTCCGGCCGGGCGAAACGCACGCACGCCGAGAATCACGCCGACGACCAGCAGCCCGATGCCGATCAGGGCCGAGGCGCCCGGCAGTGAGCCTCGCCAGAGGAAGGCGTAGGCGAAAGCCGCGAGGGTCTCGAAAACGATCAACTGGCCGGTGAGTGCAGTCGGCAACAGTTTGCTGGCGCGGTTCCAGAGCAGCGTGCCCAGCCACGAAGCGCACAGGCCGAGGGTCAGCATCAGTCCGACGTAGCGCACTGGCTGCGGTCCGAGCGGGTAGTCGAAGCCGTCGGGCTGCCAGAAGCCGGCAAGCGCCATGCCGATGGCCGCCAGGGGCAGGGTTGCCAGACCCTGCGCGATCGCCCAGGTACCCGAGGCGAGTGCTGGTCGCCGGCGCAACCAGCGCGAATTGCGCACCGGGTACCAGGTCCAGGCGGCGACCGCAGCCAACGCCAGCAATGCGCCAAGAAAATAGTTGTGCGTGCTGCGTTGCCCGACGAGTTGCGCCATCTCGTGGCCGTTCACCAGGGCAATGCCGATCGCGATGACCAGCAGCGAGGGCAGTAGGCGCCGCCAAGGCAGCGCTTCGCCACCGAAGTTGGCGACGATGGCGATGACGATTGGCAGTGTGCCGATGAGCATCGTCGGCAGGGGTGCATCGGCCAACTGGATAGCCGCCGAAAGAAAGAGGTAGTAGAGTAGGTTGCCGACCAGTGCCAGCTCGCCCGCCACCTGCCAGTCACGACCTGCCAGCTGTCGAATACGGGGCAGATCGGCCCAGGCGAGGAGCAGTGCGATGACGCCGAAACCGAGGTAGCGACCAAAGGAGAGCATCGCCGGCGAATAGTCCGGCAACATCAGCGGCACAACGAAAACCAGGCCCCAGAGCAGCCCGGCACCGAGCGCGCTTGCGACGCCTTCGACGAGCGTGCCCGTCGCCGGCAGTCGTCGCTGCATGATCTGTCGCGGTGTGGTCAGGCCTCGGGTCGCGTCGGGCGAAGAAAGACCGGCAAGCTCGGTGGCCACTCGATGGCGTCGAGCATGTTCTTGACCACCAGTCCCAGCTCGGTGTCGCCGACGATCGACAGATCGCGATGGAAGAACAGCGTATCCGGGTCTTCCTGGCGTGCCAGCAACTGCAGGAAAGCCGAGAGCCGGGCCCGCAGGCAGAGGTCGGGCGAAGCGGGCGGTGAAAACAGCGGGCGAAAGAGACCGTCGCGGTAGCAGAAGCACGCGCGGCTACCGGCATCGAGCACCTCGACGACGAAACTGCGGCCGGCGAGCTGCGCCAGGCTATCTTCGGGAAAGACGCCGATCTTCGCCGCTGCATTGAGCGCCGTCGCCAGCGCCAGCGAGTGCGGCCACTGCGGCAGGCGGTTACCGATCGTGGCAAACACTCGCGGCAGCTCGAAACGGGGAAACGAAAGGCTTGGGATCATCGTCGGATTCCTTGTGCGGGGGCTGCGTTCCGCTGGTGCAGCGTGATGCCGGCTTCACCGAACCAGTAGCCATCGACGAAGCCGCTGCTCGCCCAGGCCGAGCGATTCGCCGTGACGGGCTGGCCGTGTCGCGCCGCGTCGAAAGCGGCGATGATCTCGGTCATCGATCGCTGCTGCGGACTGATGCGGATCACCTCGATTCCCATTGCGAGCATTTCGGGTACTTGCCGCAACAGGTCGCAAGTCTGCGCCGACATCGTCTGAATGCCGTTGATCGTCAGGAAAGGCTGCCCTTCCCGGGTACGCAGCATCATTCCCTCGGGGTGATCGAGACACTTGAACTGGCAGTCGTCCTTGTTGAGACCGTAGCGACGCGCGGTGAAGCAGCGCGCCGAAAACGCCAGTGGCAGCCTGCCGAAAACGAAGACCTCGGTTTCGACTCCTGGCGGGCGACTGCGATGGACAGTTTCGATCAGTTGGCGGTCGGCTTCCAGCGGCGGTACCCAGCGGCACATGCCATAGCGGGCAAAGGTCGCCAGCGTCACTTCGTTGTAAATGTTGAGATGCGGCCCGGCGACAAACGGCCGTCCCGCCGCGACATTTACCGCACCGAGGTCGTTGGCTTCCAGCCGAGCGCCGGGGATTTCGCCCAACTGCTCGACCCGCCTGCGCAAGGCACGCAGATCGCTTTCCGATTCGAGCAGCGCCTGCGCCGAAACGACGACCTCCTTGCCCGCGTCGCCGAGGTCACGGGCCAGACCGACCCAGTCGGCGCCCCGCATCTGCTGGCGTCGCGAGCACACGACCTCGCCGACGTAGATGATGTCGAGCGCCGGGTTCTGCGCCATTGCGGCGTAAAATTCGAGCACCTCGTGCTTCGACCAGAAGTACAGCAATGGTCCAAGAGCGATCTTCATTGCCGTCAGCGCCACGGACGGTCATAGGCGCCGAGCGTCACCTGGCTGCCCTCTGATACCCGCGCCAACTCGGCCTGCCACGCGGGTCTCACGTGGAAGCGCTGGTTCGCGTTGGCCAGTTCGTCGAGCGCAGCGCGCAGCGTGCGTGTCACCTGAGCGACATAGGTCGGACTGCGCTGCCGCCCTTCGACCTTGATTGCCGCGACTCCGATGCGCGCGATCTCCGGCAGGATCTCGAGCACGTTCAGGCTCGTCGGTTCTTCGAGAGCATAATACGTTTCGCCATCCACCTCGAAGCGTCCCTTGCACAGCGTCGGGTAACCCGCTGGCTCGTCGTCGCGAAAACAGTCGATCAGGATGCCGTTCAGGCGGGTGTTCATCTCTCCCGCCGATTTCTCCCACTTCACGTATTTCGCTGGCGAGCAGGCGCCGACGGTATTCGGTGATTCTCCGGTGGCGTACGAAGAAAGCCAGCAGCGGCCCTCGTTCATGACGCACAGGCTGCCGAATCCAAATACCTCGATCTCGACCGGCGTGTTGCGGATCACCGTCTCGACCTGCGCCAGTGTGAGCACGCGCGGCAGGACTGCCCGCCGTACGCCGAACTCGCGATGTGCGAAATTGACTGCTTCGTAGCTCGTCGCCGAACCCTGCACCGACAGATGCAGCCGCAAATCCGGGTAACGCCGGCAGGCGTAGTCGAGCAGACCGACGTCGGCCAGGATCACGGCATCGACACCGAGGTCGGTCGCGCCATCGACCGCGCCTTGCCAGTCTGCAGCCCGTCCCGGCTGTGCGAAGGTGTTGATCGCCAGCAATACCTGCCGACCGCGTGCCTGGGCGTAGCGAATGCCTTCGACCATCGCCTTGCGGTCGAAGTTGAGACCAGCAAAATTGCGCGCATTGGTGTCGTTGCGATAGCCAAGGTAGACGGCGTCGGCACCGTGATCGATTGCTGCCTTGAGCGCGGGCAGGCTGCCGGCAGGGCAAATCAGTTGAGGAACTTTCTGGCGCGACATGGGGAAACCCCTGCAAGCGAAGCAAGCCAGTATAGCCGGGTCCGGCACCTGGCACTTGATGCGGGTCAATTCGGCGGGCAATCGTCGGCATGGTCGGCGCCGGGTCTCGCCGATCCCGCCGCTCGCGGCCGCTCCCCCGGCATCGGATAGAGCTTCAGCCGATTGCCAAGGAGAGCCGATGGCTGCGCTGAATGTCGTCCCGCCACTCGTCCGGCAGACCGGCCAGCGCCGCAAACTCCGGCCAGCGGCGCACTGCCGCTTGCACTTGGGCGATGATCGTCGCTGCCCGTCCTCGTTTCATCAGTGCGGATTTCGCGCAGGTCTCGAAATCGTCCCGCGTGAAATGGTCCCTCTTGCCGTTCAGCGTCATCTGATGCAGCGAAGTCCATTTGCCCGACGGATTGTAGCTGTAGGTCACGTCGAACGCTGGCGCGAGTGACCACTGGCCCTGCCTGTCCATGAGGAAGGCGATGTTCTTCACGTGATCATCCTGGTTGCGGGCGACGATGTTGAA
>NZ_JAMTDV010000115.1:13554-27440 GCF_023806565.1 Accumulibacter sp.
TGTCGCGGTTGCCGGCGACGCCGTCGAACTTCAACAGCCAGTAATCGAACCCTTCACCGGCCGCGATCTGTCCCGAACGCACCTCGTTCGTCTCGCGGTTCCACGCGATCACCGCCTTCGCCCGGGCTCCGCCGGCGGACGTACCGACCTTGAGGATTTCGTTCAGCGCTTTCTCGCGGCCGGCCCCGGCGAAGGTGGCCGTCAGCTCGTTGCGATGCGCCAGGACCTCGGAGGCCAGGCGCACGAGTGCATCGATCCCCACTCTGGTCGCCTTGCGTGGCCGCGGTCCCAGTACCGGTGAGAACTCGATCGCCCCCATACCGCGTGTGCCGGTGTAGCACAGGCGCTGGACGGCATCGAAGCTTTCCGGTGTGCGCCCCTGCGTCGCCAGCCAGGCATTGATCAGGGCGTTGCCGAACTTGTCCGGCAGTGAATCGGCCAGCAGCCCCGGCAGGCCGTGAAAGGTGTTGCGCGGCAGAGCGGGAAATTGATAAATCCGGTCGCTCAGCGGCATCACCAGCGGAGAAAGCTCGATTCCGCTGCGGGCAAACTCGGGGTCGTACTGGAAGGCCGCGTGGTCGCGACCAGTGTCCATCGAGACTGCTCCTATCGTCCGCCCCCAGAGCCGGACTCGCGCGATCACGCCTCATTCCCCCAGGTCCATTGCTTCGCCTTTGCGAGGGCTGCCTTGCGGCCGGTGGCCCGTTGCCGTTGCCGGCCGCGTAAATCGAGTTGCGCGAGAGGACTGGCAATAGCTTCGGGGATCAGCGAATCAAGGCGATCGAGCAAGCCAAGCGCCCGACATACGCGAACGAAGCCCGACAACTGGGTGGCTGTTTCACCGGATTCGAGCCGTTCGACCGTTCGCTTGGCGACTCCCGCTTCCTCGGCCAATGCTGCCTGCGTCATGTTGCGCTCCAGCCTTGCTTCTGCCAGACGTTGTCCCAGTTCGCGAAGAACGGCTGCATCGGTCAGTGTGGTGGAAATCTTCATGAAGCGTCATATTCGGCGAATTAAAGGAATATGGCAATGTTTTTCGCCATTATTGACGAATTAAAGTAAATCGTCTTTTCCGGCAAGAAGTCGATCGGTGAGTCATAGAATTCGCCTCTTACGGCGAATTGCAGCGATGCTATCACAATGAACCCAGTCCTCGCGTTGCCTCAGCAAGCGTTCAGGCACCGGGATCAGGAAATCCGTTATCTCGACACGGATTGCGGCGACCCGTCGGCCGATGGTCAGCCAGGTCCGGCGGGCAGCAAGCCTTGTGTCAGATGGGCGCGCAATTCTCGCAGGTAGCGCAGTCCGGCGATCGCCCGGCTGCCGTACCAGGAGACCAGTTCGCCGTCGATCAGTTCGATACGCGTGTCTGGCAGCAAAGTTGCCAGTTCACGCTGGTGCTGCACGCGAAACGGATAGGGTTCGCTGGAAAGAAAAACGACCTCGGCTTCGCGCGCCAGCATGGGCAGGTCGATCTCCGGGTAGCGAGCGGTGCTGGCGAGCGGCAGCGTGTCCCAGCCGGCCGCCGCGAGCATGTGCGAGATGTAGGTGTCGCGGGCGACGCCGAGCCAGGGGTCCCGCCAGATCAGGTAGAGCACGCGTTGGCGTGGCAGCGAAGCGGAGAACTCGTCGAGCGCGGTCCAAGCTCTTGCAAAATCGGCGCACAAGGTCGCGGCTTGCATCTCGCGCCCGAAGACACCGCCCAGCAGGCGGTAGAGTTCGAGGTTGTCGTGAGCCGTCAAGGGGTGGGTGACGATCAGCTGCGGCACGAAGCTGGTCAGAGCTTCGACTTCCTCGCGGCGATTTTCGTCGATGTTGACCAGCACGTGCGTCGGCTGCAGCGCACGCAGCTTGTCGACATCGAAGCCCTTGGTGCCGCCCAGTTTCGGCACTTGCCGCACCACCTGCCGCGGATGAATGCAAAAACCAGTGCGCCCGACCAAGTCCTCAGCGAGACCCAGGGCAACCAGCAATTCCGTCAGGCTCGGCACCAAAGAGACGATCCTGGGCTTTCCCTGGTACCGGTGATGCACCTTGCCGAGCGCGTCAGACCATTGCATGATAGGAATCCAGACAAAGAACAACAGGAGACATCGATGCTAGCTCAGAAACTTGCGGTAGTGACCGGCGCGGCACGTGGTATCGGCTTCGCCGTGGCACGCGATCTGGCTGCCGCCGGCTGCATGGTACTGATGGTCGGGCGCTCTGCCGAAACGATCGAAGACGCCGCCCGCCAGTTGCGCGAAAGTGGCCATGATGTCTTGGTGCACGTCGCGGACGTGACCGACGCCAGTGCTGTTGCTGCACTGGCCGCGCGACTGCGCCGCGAGTTCGGCAGGGCCGACATCCTCGTCAATAATGCGGGGGTCTTCCTGGAAGCGCGTGACTTCGCCGTTCCACAGGCGGCCAGCGTCTTTGTCGTCGATCCCGAAGTGGTCGCCGCAACCTATGCGTGCAACGCGCTGGCGCCGTTGTGCCTGATCCAGGCGGTAGTACCACTGATGCGCGAAAACGGCGCTGGGCGGATCGTGAATGTCACGTCGAGCATGGGGCAGCTCAGCAAGATGGGGGGCTTCTGGCCGGGCTATCGGATGTCGAAAGCCGCGCTCAACGCACTGACGCGTCTCACCGCGAGGGAACTCGAAGACAGCGCGATCAAGGTCAACGCGGTCTGCCCCGGCTGGTGCCGGACTGCGATGGGCGGGCCGGACGCAACGCGCAGTGCGGACGAAGGGGCCAGGGGAATCGTCTGGGCAGCGCTGCTTCCCGACGATGGCCCGAGCGGCGGCCTCTTTCGCGATGGCCAGCCGATCGATTGGTGATCTGCGTTGGACCGTCAGCCGGGCAGCACCTGCCGCGGTTTGCGCGGCGCGCCGGCAAACAGGCGATCGTAGAGGGCGTTTGGCAAGAGGCGGAGAAGTTTGGCGACGATGGCCATTTGCCAAGGAATGACGACGTAGCTGCTATCTCGATCGATCGCGCGCGCAAGGCGCTGGGCAGCCACGTCGGCCGACAGCAGGAAAGGCATCGGGTAGGGATTGGCGTCGGTCATCGGTGTCCGGACATAGCCCGGACACATCGTGAGTACCTTGACTCCGGTATCGCGCAATTCGACGCGAAGACTTTCGAGGTAGCTGATCGCCGCTGCCTTCGATGCGCTGTACGCCTCGACACCGGGCAAGCCGCGGATTCCGGCGACCGAGGCGATGCCGACCAGCCGCCCACCACCGGCGGCGCGCATACGGCCGATGAAAGGCGAGAAGGTCGCCGCCATGCCGAAAAAATTCACCTCCATTACGCGCCGGATGAGGTCAAGATCCTCGGACCGCTCGCTCAGCGTGCCGACCGAGACGCCGGCATTGGCGATGACGATGTCGGGAACCCCACGGCGCGCGACGAAGTCCTCGGCAGCCGCACGCAGCGCCGCGGCATCGGTCACTTCCAGCGGGTAGCAGTCGACCTGGTCCGGCCAGTGAGCCGCGAGGTGCTGCAGCAGTTCGCCCCGGCGCGCGACTATTGCGAGTTGCGCCCCGCGTGCCGCGTAGTATTCGGCCAGCGCCCGACCGATTCCCGATGAAGCGCCTGTGATGAAGACTTTTGACATCGGATGGGGTGCGGGCTGGCGGGTCGGCATGTGCGCCATCACTTCCGCCTTACGGCCGTACGGGTCGCTAGCGGCCGAGCGATTTCCCGCTATTTCTTCTTGCGTTCGCTGCGCGCCATGCCGATCACCTGGTCCGTCAGCATCGGAAGTTCGGCAAGGCTCTTGATTTCCTTGCCGGTCACCAGATACTTGCCATCTACGGCCATCGCCGGGACCCCCTGAATCTTGTACGCCTGCGACATCTGGTCGGCGCGCCTGGCTTTGCTCACCACTCCGAAGGAGTTGTAGGCATCGCTGAACTTCTTCGCATCGACGCCTTGCGCAGCCACCCACTCGGTGATGCTCTTGTCGTCGTAGAGCTTGCTGCCCGTCTTGTGCAGGGCGTCGAAGACAGCGCCGTCGAGTCTGGACAGATCACCAGTCGTCTCCAGCGCATAGTAAAGCCGGGCCAGACTTGCCCACTGCGGGCGTCCGAATGATACCGGGACGCGCTTGAAGGTTACGTCGGCTGGAAGCGACGCCGACCACCTGCTGACTGTCGGGTGGAATTCGTTGCAGTGGGGGCAGCCGTACGAGAAGAACTCGATGACCTCGATCTTGGCAGGATTGTCGGTCATCTGAGCCGGGACGATCGGCAGGTAATCGCGGCCGACGACGAGTTCTGCGCGCACCGGCGCAACCACCGCCAAGGTTGCCAGGGTGATGGCCAGAAACCATCCCGAAAAGCGTGCATTCATGCGCTTTCTCCTTTCAGTCTTTCTTGACCACGCTGGCATCGATGCCCTGCTTGGCGAGGTCGGCACGCAAATGATTCACTTCTTCCATCTTGTGGTAGGGACCCAGCCGGACGCGATACCACACCTTGTCCTGCAGCATTACCTGCTGAATGCGTGCCTCAGCCCCAAGCAACGCCAGACGCGCCTTCTGGTTGTCCGCGTCGGTCGCCGTCTGGAAGGATCCGGCCTGCAGATAGATCGGCTCCTTGAGTGCCGTTTCCGTCTTGCCCTTGGTGCTGTCTGCGGTCTTCCCGTCAATGTTCTTGTTTTCGGTGGCCTTGCCTTCACCGATCTTGCCGCTTGCCGTCTTTTCGTCGACGCTCTTGCCGCTCGCCATTTTCTCTTCGGCGTTCTTGCTGTTCGCCGACTTGCTCTCCGACGGTTTGGCGTCCGTAGATTTCGCGTCGATCGATTTCGTCTCGCCCGCCTTGGCGGCGGCCGGCCTGTTCTCTTCCGGTGTCGGGTCGGGGATCGCCTCGGCCTTTCCTGGCAGAATTTTGTAAAAATCGAAGCGCGGCTTTTCGGCGACCGGGTCGCCTGGCTTGCCGGGCAGCGCCACGGGCGCCGACGCAGCCGCCGGGGTTTCCGGCGAAGCCGGTGTCGGCGACTTGCTGGCGACCGGTGGTGGCAGTTTCGGTTGCTGGCCGGTTGTCGTGAACGGCAGCGGCGCCTTGTTGATGTACCAGACGACGCCGGCGACGCCGATCACGCCGATCACCAGGCCGATGAACAGGCCGAGCAGCGTGCTTCCTCCCGACTTCCCGGCGGGTGGTGTCTTGCGGGGTTTCATGTCACGACTCATGGAAGTCCTCTGTTCGGCGATCACATCGATTCCGGGCAACTCACCCCGAGAATCGTCATCCCGTTGCGGATTACCTGCCTGACGGCAGCGACCAGCGCGAGACGGGCGTTCTGCTTCGCCGGGTCATCGATCAGGATGCGCTCGGCATTGTAGTAGCTGTGAAACTCGGCGGCCAGATCCTTGAGATAGAAAGCGATCAGGTGTGGCGCAAGCTCGCTGGCGGCTGCCTCGACGACCTCGGGGAATTCGCCGATGCGGGACGCCAACGTCAGCTCGTAATGGCTGTCGAGGACGGTCAGGTCGGCGGCCGCAAGCGCCCGCACCTCGCCGCCCCACAGCGCCAGCACCGAACAGACGCGGGCATGGGCGTACTGGATGTAGTAGACCGGATTGTCGTTCGACTGGCTCTTGGCGAGATCGAGATCGAAATCCAGGTGCTGGTCGGACTTGCGCAAGACGTAGAAGAACCGGCAGGCGTCGTTGCCGACATCGTCACGCAGCGTACGCAGCGTGACGAACTCGCCCGCGCGGGTAGACATCTGTGCCTTCGCTCCCGAGCGGTAGAGCACGGCGAACTGGACCAGCGCCACATCGAGCTGTCCCGGGTCGAGGCCCAGTGCCTGGATCGCGCCCTTGACGCGCGGAATATAGCCGTGGTGATCGGCCCCCCAGACATTGATGATGCGCTCGAAGCCACGTTCGTACTTGTTGAGATGGTACGCGATATCCGAAGCGAAGTAGGTGTATAGACCGTTGTCGCGCTGTACGACGCGATCCTTCTCGTCACCGAAGGCGGTCGACCGGAACCAGCGCGCGCCATCCTGCAGGTAAAGATGGCCGGCCTTTTCGAGCCGATCGACGCAACGTGCCACCAAACCCGTGGAAAACAGCGATTGCTCGGAAAACCAGACGTCGAAATGTACGCCGGACTGTTCGAGATCGTTCCGGCAATCGGCAAGCTGTTCGGTGAGCACGAAGTCATGCAGGTAAGCCCATTCCTCGCCCAGCAAGTGCTTGGCCCGGGCGATCAGCGCATCGAGGTGGGCTTCCCGCTGCTGCACGGCGGCGGCGTCGGTTCGCGTCGTTTCTGGCAGTCCCGGCAGACCGCCACTGATACTGCTGGCCGCGTGCAGGAAGCGGTCAGCGTGGCTTGCCAACAATTGCCGGGCCATGTCTCCAACGTACTGGCCTTGATAGGCGTTCGGTGGAAAGGGAAGGTTCGTCGTCGGTCCGTGCAGTTCGAGGTAACGCAGCCAGGTAGACACGGCCAGGATATCCATCTGCCGTCCGGCATCGTTGACGTAGTATTCGCTGGTTACCTCCCAGCCGGCGTACGCGAGCAGCTTGCAGAGACTGTCGCCATAGGCTGCACCACGGCCATGCCCGACGTGTAACGGGCCGGTCGGGTTGGCGGAAACGAACTCGACCAGCAACTTGCGCCGGGCACCGACAGTGGCACGGCCGAAAGCAGCGCCCTGTTCGATGGCGCCGCGCAGCACGGCGAGTTTGGCCGCTGCCGACAGACGGAAGTTGATGAAACCGGCGCCGGCGACCTCGGCCGATTCGACCAGCGACGAATACGGCAACTCCGATACCAGCAGTTGTGCCAGCTGCCGCGGATTGCGCTTGAGCGACCGTGCCAGCTGCATTGCCAGATTGCAGGAGAAGTCACCGTGTGTGGCCTGTCTCGGTCGCTCGATGTGGATGGCGGCAGCGGATTCGTTTGGCGCAACACTGCGCAGTGCAACATGCAAGAGCTCGGCAAGGTGGGACTTCAGGTCGTGGCTCATCGGGGCGCGTCTGGCATAGAATTTGGTCAAGCCTCTGATTATACGACGCACGAATCGCCTGCGGGCGACTGATTGGCGGCGCCAGTCGGCATCGCCGGCATTGCTTCGCTGCCGAAAGCGCCGCCAGTGCTATGACCTTGTGCTATACTGCGACCTTGGCGTCGACGCTGGCGACGCTCCCTTTCGCCAGCGAAACTCGTGCCTCCGGAATTTGATCATGACCTCAAGTATGACTCCTTCCCTTCGCGACGGTCGGCGAACCGAAAGGCCACGCATCAGTTGCGTCGTCCCGGCCTTGAACGAGCACGACAATTTGGCCGTGCTCCTGCCGAGCCTGGTTGAATTGTTGCAGGAAATTGGTTCTGCCTGGGAAGTGATCGTCGTCGACGACGGAAGCACCGACCATACCCCACAACTGGTGGCGGCTTTCGCAACGAGCAACCCGGGGGTGTATTACCTGCAGTTTTCACGCAATTTCGGAAAGGAGGCGGCGCTCAGCGCTGGTCTCGAAGCGACCAGCGGCGAGGTAGTGGTTTGTCTCGACGCGGACCTGCAACACCCTCTGGAACTGATCCCGGAGATGCTGGCGCGCTGGCGGGCTGGGGTCGACACGGTCTACGCGGTCAAGAGGCATCGCCGCGAGGAGCCCTGGATCAAACGCGTGGGCGCGTCTACCTTTTACGCCATTCTCGGGCAGGGGCAGCGACTCCGCATTCCCCCCGATGCGGGAGATTTTCGCCTGATGGACCGGCAGGTCGTCGATGCGCTGCTTCGCCTGCCCGAGCGCACTCGCTTCATGAAAGGGCTGTATGCCTGGGTTGGCTTCAAGGCGGAGTCGATCCCCTACGTTCCCGCCGAAAGATTGCACGGCGAAACCCGCTTCAATCTGCTGCAACTGATTCAGTTTGCGGTTGACGGAATAACCGCTTTCTCTACCTGGCCTCTGCGCGCATTCAATGTGGTGGGAAGCATCGTCGCCATTCTCGCCTTCCTCTATGGCAGCGACCTGGTCATCGACTATTTCATCCATGGGCACAACGTCTCCGGCTGGACGACCATCGTCACGGGGATGTTCTTCTTCTCCGGAATCAACCTCATTGCGCTGGGTACGATCGGCGCTTACATCGCGCGGATTTTTGACGAGGTGAAACAGAGGCCGCTCTATGTGATCAAGCAGAACGTCGGGCAGAAACTGTCCGACCGGCAATTCTGAGAATGTCGGCAGGCGCAAATTGGCCACGCTGTCCAGGCTGATCGATAGTCGCTCGGCCTTGCCGCTGGTCCTGGTGGTGGCGCTGTGGCTGACGCTCACCGCCGGACTCCGACCATTGATGCTTCCGGACGAAGGCCGATACGTCGGCATTGCGTGGGAGATGCTGATCAGTGGTGACTGGCTCGTTCCGCGCCTCGACGGTCTGCCGTTTTTTCACAAGCCGCCGTTGTTCTACTGGCTGAGCGCTTCGACCATGGGCCTGGGTGGCGCACACGAGCTGCCGGCACGGGCGCCGTCGCTGCTGGCGGCAATCTTGGCGGCCACCGCGCTCTATCTGTTCGTTCGGCGTTACCGGAACAGCCAAGTGGCTACGCTGGCAGTCGTCATCCTCTGCACGCAGCCGGGTTTCTATGCCGGCGCCCAGTTCGCCAATCTCGACATGCTGGTTGCCGGGATGATCTCCTTGACCATCCTGTCGGGAGCGGACTCGCTCTTGCGCCGAGAACGGGCTCTGCCGTGGCGCGCTGCGCTGGCCAGGACCTACATCCTTGCCGCGGCGGGTGTTCTCGCCAAGGGACTGATCGGCATCGTGCTGCCGGCCGGCGTGTTGCTGTCGTGGTTGCTTTGGCGCCGGTCGTGGCGGTTTCTTTCGATGCTGTTCTGGCTTCCCGGGTGGCTGCTCTTTCTGCTGATCGCGCTGCCGTGGTTCTTCTGGATGCAGCATTCCTTTCCCGGATTTTTCGACTACTTTTTTGTCTACCATCACTTCCAGCGGTTTTCCCAGACCGGATTCAATAACCAGATGCCCCTCTGGTTTTACGTTCCGGTGATTCTGCTCGGTGGCTTGCCGTGGTCGCCATGGTTTGCACGCGTAGGTCAGAAGTCTTTCCGCGGGGCGGTCGAGCCAAGTGGCGTGCGCAGCCTGATGGCGATCTGGCTGTTGCTGATCGTGCTCTTTTTTTCGCTGCCCAGCTCCAAGCTGGTCGGTTACATCCTGCCGGCGATTCCGCCATTTGCCTATTTCCTTGCCGACTCGTTCTCGGCGTGGTTCGACCGCGACCGGATGCGAGCCGAAAGTTGGTATGTGCGCACGCTCGCTCTTGCCGCGATATCCTGCCTCGCGCTGGTCGTTGGCGTTGCCGTTACCGACCGCGCCTCGGCAAAACACCTGGCGAGTGCCGCCAAAGGGGTATTCGCGGCGCCGGAGCAATTGGTCATGGTCGACGAGTATCAATACGACCTGGCGTTCTACCTGCACGCGCAGCAAGCCAGTTGGGTGGTCAGCGCCTGGGACGATCCGGAAATTGCCAGCCAGGACAACTGGCGCAAGGAACTTGCCGATGGCGGCGCATTTGACCCTGATGCAGAACACGCGGTATTGCTCACGCCCGCACAGCTCATCGCAAGGCTCTGTGATTCCGACGCCAGAGCGGTATGGATCTGGGGCCGACGACGGGCGTCCGCCTTATTTCCCTGGTTGCCCGAACAGTCGGTGTTCGGCGCCGACCAGAAGCACATTCTCTGGCGTCTGGAGCCGACGACGCTCAAGACGCTTTGCTCCGAAACGCCCAGACGCGACTGAGAATGAAGGTCAACAAGGCGATCGCCACGAGAATCGCCGCCAGCAGCAAGTCATAGGGGATGTCGGTGACATGGAGCAGCCAGGCGTAGCAGAACTCGTTGATGAGGAAACCGGCAGCCGATACGAGAAAGAAGCGACCGCAGGCAGTCGCCAGAGACTTTCGCTGCTGACGAAAGGTCAGTCGATAATGGCCGCTGAACGAAACCAGAAAAGCTGCCAGCCACCCGACCACATTGGCGGCGAGCGGCGGCAGTTGCCAGGAGACGACGCAAGCGATCGCAACCAGCCAATGGGTCGTCGCCGCGGCACAGCCGACGGCGACGAACCAGCCAATCTGGGTGAATATTCCAATCATGCATGGGATCCGCAAGTAAGGTGCTGAATAATTTCCCTGAGGCGTTTCCCAAGCGAATCGCCATCTGCGCCGACGATTTCGGACTGGCCGCGGGTATCGACGAAGGAATTCTTGCATTGGCCCGGCTGGGCCACCTCAGCGCAGTCAGTTGCCTGACGCCGGGGACGGCACTGCCCTACCATTCGGCTGCGCTGGCACAGTTGCCGGTGGACCTCGGACTTCACCTGAATTTTACCGAGTCGCTGGTTGCCGATCAGCTCCATCTGCCTCTGGCGCGCCTGATCGCCGCCTGTTATACGCGCCGCTTGCCGCCGCTACTGGTGGCCTCGACGATCGCGGCGCAGTTCGACGCTTTCGAGGCGAACTTCGGGCGTCCGCCTGCTTTCATCGACGGCCACCAGCATGTCCACCAATTGCCGGTGATCCGCGAGCTTCTACTGGAAAGCATCGGTCGGCGCTACCCGGGGCGGGTCATCTGGCTACGCTCGACGCAAACTGCGCGCAATTCAACGGTCGCTCGGGCTGACCAACGGAAGGCCCGACTCATCGCCCTGCTCGGCGCTCGCGCATTGCGTCGCCTGACGACCGCCGCCGGCTTGCCGATGAACCGACATCTGCTCGGCGTCTATCGATTTTCGGCAAGCTGCGAACAATACAGGAAGCTCCTGCAGGCGTGGTTCGCCGATGCAGGCAGTGGCGACCTCCTGATGTGCCATCCGGCGGTCTCGGCGCCTGCCGGCGACCCTATCGGGCGGCAGAGGATGCGAGAATTCGCGGTCCTCTCCGACAAGCACTTCCCGACCTGGATCGATGCGAGCGGATTGACCGTTTCCCGCTTGCTTTCTGTGTAAACTCGCGATTTTGCGGTCCTGAATCCTGCTCGCCGTGCGCATCTTCCGCCTCGCCAAAATTCTGAGCATTGCGAGCCGCTACGGCCTCGACGAGATGATCCTCGAGCACGAACCAAGCGGTCGCCTGGCGGCGCTGTCGCGCACCCTGCATTTCTGGCGCAAGTTCGACGAGTCGCCAGCGGTCCGCCTGCGCCTGGCACTGGAATCGCTCGGACCGATCTTCGTCAAGTTTGGACAGGTGCTGTCCACGCGCCGCGACCTGCTGCGTACCGACATCGCTGACGAACTTGCCAAACTGCAGGATCGTGTGCCACCGTTCTCATCCGAGCTCGCGTTGGCCCAGATCGAACAGGCCTATGGCCGGCCGGCCAGTGAAGTATTCGCAGAATTCGCTGCGACGCCGGTTGCCAGCGCCTCGATCGCCCAGGTCCATTTTGCGCGTCTGCGGCCGGAGGACGGCGGTCACGAAGTGGCGGTCAAGGTTCTGCGGCCGGAGATGCACGGCGTGATTGCCAACGATCTGGCCCTGCTCGACACCTTTGCCGGCCTGCTGGAGAAGCTGTGGTCGGACGGCAAGCGCTTGAAACCGCGGGAAGTCGTGGGCGAGTTCGCCAAGTACCTCTACGATGAACTCGATCTCATGCGCGAAGCGGCCAACTGCTCGCAATTGCGGCGCAACTTCAGTGGTTCGCGACTGCTGCAGGTCCCGGAGGTCTACTGGGATCAATGCACGACGACGGTGATGGTGATGGAACGTATGCGTGGCATTCCGATCAGCCATACGGATGCGCTGATCGCTGCCGGCATCGATCTGCCGGCCCTGTCACGTGCGGGCGTCGAAATATTCTTCACGCAGGTGTTCCGCGATGGTTTCTTTCATGCCGACATGCACCCGGGGAACATCTTCGTCGCCACCGATCCAGTGCACCACGGCAGCTATATCGCGCTCGACTTCGGCATCGTCGGCACGTTGACCGACAACGACAAGAACTATCTGGCACAGAACTTCCTGGCCTTTTTTCAGCGTGACTACAAACGGGTGGCGACGGCGCACATCGAAGCCGGCTGGGCGCCGCCCGAGACGCGCGCCGACGAGTTCGAGGCCGCCATCCGTGCAGTCTGCGAACCGATTTTCGACCGGCCGCTGCATGAAATTTCCTTTGGCCGTGTCCTGCTGCGCCTGTTCCAGACCTCGCGCCGCTTCAACGTCGAGATCCAGCCGCAGTTGGTCATGCTGCAGAAAACGTTGCTCAACATCGAAGGCCTGGGCCGGCAACTCGACCCGAACCTCGACCTCTGGAAAACCGCCAAGCCTTTCCTCGAACGCTGGATGAGCGAGCAACTCGGTGGCCGTGCCTTCCATCGCGGTGTGCAGCAGGAAGCTCCCTACTGGGCGCGCACGCTGCCGCAGATGCCCAGACTGTTGTACGAGGCGCTGGCAAGGTCCAAGGCGCCCGATCTCGCGCCGCTGCTCGGCGACCTGGCGCGCACGCAACGCCAACAGGGTCGCTGGCTGGCGATAATCGCCCTGCTGCTGGCCGCCCTGCTGCTCAGTCAGTATCTGTGAACTCCCGACGCATGCGTCTGCCGTTCGCTTGCCGCGCCAGGCCGTTCCTTGCCAGCCGGGTTCGATCATCACTTTCCATGCACGCGCTGCCGACTTCCTGACATGCTACGGTGGCCTGTCTGTCCGTTGGCCGTCAGCCGGTAGACGGCCTGATCATGATAGCGCGCTCCTTGGGAACTTCGGGCAGCACCGCGACACAACGGACAAGGAGCATGCCGCGGCGACAAGTGCAACGTCCGGATGTTCCGGGCATCGACTAAGCGGAGATCTGTCGCAGTTCGGCGTGGTTGAGCCGCAACAGGTCTTCGTCTTCTTGCCAGCGCTGTCGCTCCGCGTTGGAGAATGCATACTCCCGGCTGTCTTCGGCACTTTGCTCGAGGAACACTGCCAAAGTCCTGCGCAAGTGTTCCGCAGCCGGCGGCATGCTGCCGTAGAAGAGCACCCATTGCCGGCGCTTGATGAGCAGCGTGGGGAAGTTCTCGACTTCGAGATCACCGAGCGCATCTGCATGTTCCTCGATATCCAGCCAGAAGCACGGCAGCATCGGGAACTGTCGGGCGACCTCCTCGAAGCCGCTGCGGTATTCTCGGCAGACACCACACCACTCGGCGCACAGGCAGACCATTAGGAACTCCCGGGCAGTAAGCTGCACGTGGCTTGCCGACATGCGCTCGGGCGGACTCACCGACTGGCCGTCCTCGCCGGCGTGTGGCCACCGCTCGTCGCTGTCCGGGTCATCAAGCGCCGGCCTGCGCCAGCAGGAGTTGCTGGATATGGTGGATCAGTTGCTCTTCCGGATACGGCTTGCCAAGCACCACATCGACCCCCGCGGCGGCGGCAGAGGCACGCAACTGCTCGCTGTCGGAGGTCACCAGGATGATCGGGAGATGGACCGTGCGCGGGTCGCAACGCACACGACGTACCAGTTCAAGTCCGTCAATTCCCGGCATGTCCACATCGGTTACCAGCACGTCGGGGACCGAATTCTCGATCTGCTGCGCGGCGTCCAGCCCATCCTCAGCCATCACCACCTGGTACCGGTGCGCGTTGAGCAGGCGGCTGGTCTTGACTCGTACCACTCTCGAGTCGTCGGCGACCATCACCACGGTCTGTTCCGCGGTCTTGACCGCGCGCGCCGCCAACCGGGCTTCGCCAGCGCTTGCTGGACGTCGTGCCTCCTCTGCGGCCTGACGCCCCTTTTCGCGTTCGATCGCTTCCTCTACGGCACGCAGTTCGGCTTCTTCGCGGAGCAGGGCTTCTTCGACGGCCAGCCGGTCGGCCTCACGGCGGGCGGCGTCCTCGGCGGCCTTGCGCTCGGCCTCACGGCGGGCGGCGTCCTCGGCGGC